>NZ_MSAJ01000039.1:0-253640 GCF_044510355.1 Pseudomonas sp. DD1
TCTTTTCGGTCACTTGATTGACTGCTTGGATTTTGAATTCTTCGGGGTAACGCGGGTTGCTCATGGCACCTCCTAATAGGCCTCAGTTTAAGGCAAAGAGGTGTCTACGAAACCCGGAGCGATTCATACACGGAGGGAAAGGATAGGGGTAGATAGAGGTGGACAGCCAGAAACAAGAAAGCCCGCACGAGGCGGGCTTCTTGAGGTGATTCATAGACTGCTGTAGACATCTATGGATCGGTACTTGGTGGCTACACAGGGACTTGAACCCCGGACCCCAGCATTATGAATGCTATGCTCTAACCAACTGAGCTATGTAGCCAAGTGGCGCGCATTATTCGCGTAGAACGGGAATGCGTCAAGCGCTTTTTTTGAAAATTTATCTACGCTATCAACTGTTTAAGGAAAAACACCGGGTGAGGCGACCAGTGGCTGGGGATTTGTGCGCTTCACCAGGCCGCGAAGATCTGAGTGTGGGGCTTGCTTGCGATGGCATCTGATACACCGAGTTGCCTGCATCGCGGGCAAGCCCGGCTCCCACACAAGCCCGCACACATTTGATTTGTGACGCGTTCGGCGCCTGGCTGGTGTTCGCTGCAACGATTCACCTACTCGTTAGCCTGCTAACGGGATAGCCTTCCTGCCCCATTAAGTGGCACATTGTCACACCTGCACCTGTGCATCCATCTGCTGTACGGAAACGTTCCTCATGGCCCTTACCAATTCCCAGCCTTCAGTGGCTACGGCGCCGGCCGCGGCGCAATCCAGCCCGTTGGTCATGCGTATCATCGGCGCCGTGGCGCTGGCGCACTTGATCAATGACTTGATTCAGGCGGTGTTGCCGTCGATCTACCCGATGCTCAAGCAAAGCTATGGCCTGACCTTTACCCAGGTCGGCCTGATTACCCTGACGTTCCAGCTCACGGCCTCGCTGCTGCAGCCATGGGTGGGGTATTACACCGACCGTCATCCCAAGCCGTTCCTGTTGCCCTGCGGGATGATCTGTACGCTGGTGGGGATTTTGATGATGTCCCAGGTCGGCAGTTTCCCGCTGATTCTGCTGGCGGCGGCGTTGATCGGTATTGGCTCCTCGACCTTCCACCCGGAGGCGTCCCGCGTGGCGCGCCTGGCCTCGGGTGGGCGTTATGGCCTGGCGCAGTCGACCTTTCAGGTGGGCGGTAACGTGGGTTCGGCGTTTGGCCCGTTGCTGGCGGCGGCGATCATCATTCCGTTCGGCCAGGGCAATGTCGCCTGGTTCGGCTTGTTCGCGGTGTTTGCCCTGGGCGTGCTGTATGCGATCAGCCGCTGGTACCGCAACCATTTGAACCTGTTCAAGCTCAAGCAAGGCCAGGCCGCCACCCATGGCCTGTCGAAAAACCGTGTGCTCGGCGCGCTGGTGGTGCTGGGGCTGTTGGTGTTCTCCAAGTACTTCTACATGGCCAGTTTCACCAGCTACTTCACCTTTTACCTGATCGAGAAGTTCGACCTGTCGGTGGCCAGTTCCCAGTTGCATCTGTTCCTGTTCCTCGGCGCGGTGGCGGCGGGTACGTTCTTTGGCGGGCCGATTGGCGACAAGATTGGCCGTAAGGCGGTGATCTGGTTCTCGATCCTCGGTGTGGCGCCGTTCACCTTGCTGTTGCCCCATGTCGACCTGTTCTGGACCAGCGTGCTCAGTGTGGTGATCGGTTTTATCCTGGCCTCGGCGTTCTCGGCGATTGTGGTGTACGCGCAGGAATTGGTACCGGGCAACGTAGGGATGATCGCCGGGGTGTTCTTTGGCCTGATGTTTGGGTTTGGCGGGATAGGCGCGGCGTTGCTGGGGTATCTGGCGGATATTCATGGCATCGAGTACGTGTACACGTTGTGCTCGTTCCTGCCATTGCTCGGGGTGCTGGCGATTCTGTTGCCTCGCACGAAAAAAGCGTAAAGCCGTAAGGTTTGCCCTATCCCTGGGCAACACCTTTCCTACTGGTAGGGGTGAGACTTTGTCGCGCGTTTGAGCTGTTCCCGCGCCCGGGACAGTCGGGAGCGGACGGTACCAATCGGGATCGCCAGGGCGTCGGCGGTGTCCTGGTAGCTGCCGTCGGTTTCCAATGAGGCATACAAGGTATTGCGCATTTCCAGGGGCAGGTGCTGGATGGCACTCAGAGTATTTTCCAGGCGGCGGCTGATCTCAAATTGGCGCGCCAGATCCTGTTCTTCGTTCTGCCCATGGGAGAGCGCTTCGTCGAACTCGCAATGCACCGGCTTGGCATAGAGGCGGCGGAAGTGATTGCGGATCAAGTTCAGCGCGATCCCGCACATCCAGGTGCTCAGTGACGCCTGCGCGCTGAAGTGATGGCGGTTGCGCCAGGCCTCCAGATACGTCAGTTGCAGGATGTCGTCCGCATCCTCTGGGTTCAGTACGCGTTTATGAATGAACCGGCGCAGGCGCTTGTGGTGGTCGTCGGACAGATCTTGGATGGATTGGCTAGGGTCACGGGGTAAATTAACTAAAACACTGATAGGGATATCCATGATTTTTCCTCAGGGTAGAAGCAGTCGAAATGGTTTCGACGAGAACCCTGTTAGCACCGCTTGTGCCAAACGCGGAAAGTCTCTATCTGGTTGATAAATATAAGGAAATATCTTGTTTTAGGTGTTTTTCATGCAAGGCCTTGCACAAAGCATCATGAGTTTGTGCAGGTATTTTCATTGCCCTGGGAAATGACGGCGAAGATGGAACTGTATCGGGTGCTGTAGCCACACAAGGATACGAATCTCTTGTCCTGGCACTCCCATGAAAGTCGATCCCAACCTTGATGTGCAAAATCACCCGCAGTTGAGTCAGCCGGCATCTACACGGTTCGAGAGTGGGCCGTCGTCGCAGATAAACGCCCCCGTCGCTGACGATTTCAGTGAGATGTTCAGCCAGGAGGTCGCACGCAACGCCACGTCCCTGAGCGAGCGTCAACTGGGCTTGCGTACGCCTCCGGCCGAGCAGTTGGTCCAGCTCTATGAGCAACTGGGTCATCCGGCCCAGGCGAAAATGGCGACCATTGCCCGTAATGTCAGGGGGCAATTGCTGCTCCGCGCCGGCGTCGGCAAAATCATGCAGATCACCGGCAACGACCCGGCGCGGGCCTATGTGGTGCTCAAGCACGTGGCGCTCCAGGCAGATGCTGAGGGGCGTACTGCGGAGGCTAGCCTGGCACGCAGTTCCCTGACTGATCTGGAGAACCACTACCAGCCGCAGATCCAGGCGGGCCTGAACACGGCGATGGCGCTGCAGGCCGGCAGCGATGACCCACAGATGCGCCAGGCGGTGCGCAGCCTGTATTACACCAGCGTGGTCACGACCCAATCGCTGGCGACCCTGATGCAGTCGCTGCTGGGGCTGTATGGTGAAGGTGACTTCGAGACGGGGCTGAAGCTGATCCGCCGGGCCCTGGCCGATGATATTGCCGCGCAGACCTCGTCGGTCGATCGGGGCCAGTTGCGCACTTTGCTGTTGGGCCTGAACGACTGCAGCCGGCTGAGCGGCGTGCTCGCGCGCTGCAAGGAGCTGATCGGGCGCTCCCTGCTGTTGTACCCCGAACTGCATCTGGATCCGCTGGGTCTGTTGCAGCGCTTGCTGGGGTATGCGGCCAACGGTCTTACGCCCCACGAAATCAAGCACCTGGCCAGGGACCTGGGGGGGAGTGAGCTGTCTCACCAGTTGAGTTCCCTCGGCGCCTTTTTTCCCGAGCTCAAAGCCTTGCCCCTGGCCTGGTGGTGCGATGCAAGACGGCGCGAAGAGGCCGTGAACAGCTACAAGCAGGTGCTGCTTGAATACGCCATGCAGGAGCGAGGCGCGCGACATACCCACACGTGGCCAGGGCTCAAGGCATGAGTGCGTTGCGGGCAATCAACGGGGTGCTGTTGAAGGTTGCACAGCGTGCCGAGGTGCTGGGCGCGGTGGTCGTCATGGCCATTGTGTTTATCTTTATCGTGCCGTTGCCCACCTGGCTGGTGGATATCCTGATTGCGGTCAATATCTGTATTTCGTGCCTGCTGATCGTGTTGGCGTTGTACCTGCCGGGGCCGCTGGCCTTTTCCTCGTTTCCGTCGATCCTGCTGCTGACCACGATGTTTCGCCTGGCGTTGTCGATTGCCACCACGCGTCTGATCCTGCTGGAGCAGGACGCCGGTGACATTGTCGAGGCGTTCGGCAACTTTGTGGTGGGCGGCAACCTGGCGGTGGGGTTGGTGATCTTTATGATCCTGACCCTGGTGAACTTCCTGGTGATCACCAAGGGCTCGGAACGGGTTGCGGAAGTGGCCGCGCGTTTCAGCCTCGATGCCATGCCCGGCAAGCAAATGTCCATTGACAGTGACCTGCGTGCCGGCCTGATTGATGGCAACCAGGCCCGGGACAAGCGTGAGCAACTGTCCCGTGAAAGCCAGTTGTTCGGGGCCATGGACGGGGCGATGAAGTTCGTCAAGGGGGACGCTATCGCCGGGCTGATCATTGTGGTGATCAACTTGCTGGGCGGTTTTGCCACCGGCATGTTCCAGCATGGCATGAGCGCCGGCGACTCCATGGCGTTGTACTCGGTACTGACCATTGGTGACGGCTTGATCGCGCAGATCCCGGCCCTGCTGATCTCGCTGACGGCCGGCATGATCATCACCCGTGTGGCGCCGTCCGGTCGCAACAAAGGCAGCAACAACATGGGCGCCGAGATTGCCCGGCAAATGACCAGTGAGCCCAAGAGCTGGATGATCGCCTCGGTGGGCATGCTCGCGTTCGCGACGCTGCCGGGGATGCCCACGGTGGTGTTTATCCTTATTTCGCTGATGACCGGCAGCCTGGGTTATTACCTTACGCGCCAGCGTCAGCGTGAGCAGCAGGCGCAGGAACCGGTCGCCGATACCCTCCCGCCGGAGCAGAACGGGGTGGAGGACTTGCGTGGTTTCGATCCGTCGCGGCCTTACCTGTTGCAGTTTCCGCCGGCCCTGCAGGATAGCCCGCTGGTCACTGAAGTGATCCACGGGGTGCGCCAGAGCCGCAATAGCCTGGTGACCCAGATCGGCTTGACGCTGCCGCCGTTTGAAGTCGAGTTTGCGCCTACGCTGGCCGACGATGAGTTTCGCTTCTGCGTGCATGAAGTGCCCATATTGAAGGCCACGCTAGGTCTCTGGGTCGGCGTGGAGCTGGCGGCACTGTCGGCCGAGCCTGAAAGCGGCAGCAGGGGCCTGGTGGAGCGTGATGAACAGGACTGGGTCTGGTTCCCCCCCGATGACCCGGTGCTGGCGGACGAACACCTGGCGCGCTCGACGGCGTACAGCTTGCTCCAGGAGCGGATGACCCGGGCGATGTTGCTCAGCGGCCCGCAGTTTCTCGGGATTCAGGAGAGCAAGGCGATTCTCAGTTGGCTGGAGTTCAACCAGCCGGAGCTGGTGCAGGAGCTGCAGCGGATCATGCCGTTGTCGCGGTTTTCATCGGTGTTGCAGCGCCTGGCCGGTGAGGGCGTACCCCTACGGGCGGTGCGGCTGATTGTCGAGGCGCTGATCGAACACGGTCAGCATGAGCGTGAGCCGGATGCCCTGGCTGACTATGCACGCATAGCCCTCAAGTCGCAGATTCTCCACCAATACAGCGAAGTCGACGGCCTGCATGCCTGGCTGCTGTCGCCCCACACCGAAAACGTATTGCGCGATGCCCTGCGCCAGACCCAGACGGGGGTGTTCTTTTCCCTGGATCACGAAAGCAGTGCGGCGCTGGTCAGCCTGCTCAAGCAAGCCTTTGCCGTGCGCCCCAAGAGCAAGAGCGTGCTGCTGGTGGCGCAGGACTTGCGCAGCCCCTTGCGCACCCTGCTGTTAGAAGAGTTCAACCATGTGCCGGTCCTGTCGTTCGCCGAGCTGAGTGCTTCATCCAAGGTCAAGGTGCTGGGGCGTTTTGATCTGGCCCGGGACGATCTGATGCGCGAGGAGGTGGCATGAGGGCGTTGGTGAGTCTTGCGCGGGCCAATGTCGTTCCAGCGGTGATGAGGTTCGATGATGTTTGAATTGCGCGTGCTTGATGGTCTGCACCAGGGGGCTGCGCTGCCGCTGTTTGGCGGGCAATGGCTGATTGGGGCCCACCCGGATGCTGATCTTTCGCTGTATGACGAAGGTATTGCCGAGCGGCATGTGCTGTTGCGTTGTATCGAGCAGCGCTGGTCGGTGCAGGCCGAAGAAGGGCTGGTGCGGGCCGGCGACGGTCGGCTTCTGGCGCAGATTGCCGACCTGACACTGGGTAGTCCTTTTACGATTGGCAATGTTCGCCTGTGTGTCACCCTGGCCGACCAGCCTTGGCCGCAAGCAGCGACGCCTGCTGCCGATGCGCCTGCGTCCAGGTCGGCCGGCCAGGCGGTGCCGGCGTTAACGTTGTCCTCGATTTCCGGGCCGCAACAGAAGCGCATGCTCAGCCTGGTGCTGGTGATTGCCGTCATCATTACGGCGGTGGGCCTGGCCACCACGGGCGACCACGAGGCGCAGGCGTCGTTGATGCCGGTGAAAAGTCAAAAAAACGAGCTGGACTCACCCTACGAAGTCCGCCAGCAACTGCTGAAAATGCTCAACGAGCGTGAGCTGGGTAATCGGATCCGCCTGCAGGTGATCAATGGCCAGGTGGCTCTGGACGGTGACGTTTCCCTGGACGAGGTGGGAGTGGTGTCGCGCATGCTCAGTCGTTTTGGCGAGCAGTTCGAGACCTCCGTGCCGGTGATCAGCCGGGTCAAAGAGCGCAGCGCCGTGTTCCCTTTCAAGATCCTGCAGATCGTTGGCGGGCCCAATGGGCATGTGGTCCTGGATGAAGGCAGTCGGCTGTTTGTCGGGGATGAAGTGGATGGCTTACGGCTGGTCCTGATTGATAACAGCAAGGTGGTCTTCGACGGCGTGCAGCGCTATGAGGTGCGCTGGTGAGTGGCGAGCTGCAGGCACGCCTGGAGGCCTGGCAGCAGGACCGATCACAGGCCCTGGCCAATTTTGCGCCGGTCTCGGTACGTGGGCGTATTCAGCGGGTCAACGGCATGTTGCTGCAATGCCGCTTGCCCGACGCGCGTATTGGCGATTTGTGCCAGGTGGAAAAGTCCACGGGCGACTACATGCTGGCCGAGATTATCGGTTTCGATCAGCAGGATGCGGTGCTCAGTGCCCTGGGCAACCTGGAAGGCGTGCGCGTGGGTGCCAGTGTCGAGCAGTTGGGGGTTGCGCATCGGGTGCGGGTTGGCGATGACCTGTTGGGCCAGGTGTTGGACGGCTTTGGTCGCCCGATTACGGGGGAGGGGGCCAGCGCCTTTGTCGAGGCGCACGCCCACGATACCAGCCTGGTGTTGTGCGAGGCGCCGTTGCCCACCGAGCGGCCGCGGATCCACCGCGCATTGTCCACCGGGGTGCGTTCGATCGACGGCCTGCTGACCCTGGGTGAAGGCCAGCGCGTTGGCCTGTTCGCGGGGGCCGGCTGTGGCAAGACCACGTTGCTCGCGGAGATCGCCCGAAACGTCGACTGTGATGTGATTGTGTTCGGCCTGATTGGCGAGCGGGGCCGCGAGTTGCGCGAGTTTCTCGATCATGAACTGGATGAGCAACTGCGGGCCAAGGCGGTGCTGGTGTGTGCGACGTCCGACCGTTCAAGCATGGAGCGCGCCCGGGCTGCCTTCACCGCCACGGCACTGGCCGAAGGCTACCGACGCAAGGGCAAGCGGGTCCTGTTGCTGATCGACTCCCTGACCCGTTTTGCCCGGGCCCAGCGCGAAATCGGCCTGGCCGCCGGCGAACCGCTGGGGCGTGGCGGCCTGCCGCCGTCGGTGTACAGCTTGTTGCCGCGTCTGGTAGAGCGCGCAGGGCTGACCCGCGAGGGGGTGATCACGGCGATCTATACCGTGCTGATCGAGCAGGACTCCATGAGCGATCCGGTGGCCGATGAAGTGCGCTCGCTGCTCGATGGCCATATCGTTTTGTCGCGCAAATTGGCCGAGCGCGGCCACTACCCGGCGGTGGATGTGCTGGCCAGCCTGTCACGGATTTTGAGCAACGTCGCCGAGCCCACGCATATCCAGGCCGGGACGGCATTGCGCCGCTTGTTGTCGGCGTACCAGCAGATCGAGCTGATGCTCAAGCTGGGGGAATACCAGCCCGGCAACGATGCCCTGACGGACCTGGCCGTGGACAGCCGCCAGGCGGTGGATGGCTTCCTGCGTCAGGGCTTGCGCGAGCCGGCACCGATGCTGATGACCCTCGATCAATTGATGAGCCTGACCACCCATGTCCCTTTCTGAACTCGACACCTTGCGGCGTCTGCGCAGGCATCGCGCCGACCGCGCCGAGCGCGCGTTGCGTGAGGCCAAGCGGCACCAGCAGGCCTTGTTGACGCAAATCCAGCAGGCCCAGCAAGCCCTTGAGCAGACCCGCCTGGAGGAAATCCAGAAAACCGCAGAGCTGTTGGAGAAGCACCAGGGGCAGGTGCTCTCGCTGTCCCAGCTCAAGTCCTGGGGGACCCAGGAGCGCACTTTGTCCGCCGGAACCCGGCGCGAAGAAGGGCAGTTGCATGAGCTGCATGGCCGGCGTGAGGAGCAGGTGGTGCAGGTCGCCAGTGCGCAGCAACAGGTGAGCCAATGCCTTAAAGAGGTCGAGAAACTTCAGGAGTTGTCCGTTTTGTTGGCTCAGGAAGCAATACAGGAAGAAATATGACGCAAGTTCCAGCAAGCAAACCCGAACGCCCGCGTCTGCGTGAGCCTCGGGACGACAGGGAGCCGGTGATGGTGGGCGGCTTGGCCAGGGAGCTGGGGCAGTTGTTTACTCATCTGCTTGGCGACACCGACGAGAGCGCCGGTTACGGCCCATCGGCCACGGGTGCTGCGGCGTCCGCCGATATCTTGATGATTGAAGCCATGACCGGCCAGTTGCTCCCCCAGATCCGTGGGGGAGTGCAGTGGCCCCTGCAGGCGTTGCTGTATCTGCCGCGCCTGGGCCGGATCAATGCCAGTGTGCGTCGTGAACAGGGAGCCTGGAGCATCGAGTTGGCGGCAGAACAGGAGCTGACCGCCCGTTGGCTGGGGGGCGTGCGCCAGTGCTGCGAGGAGCGTTTGGCCGAAGGGTTGGGCCAGCCGGTCAATGTGCATCTGGTGCATGTGGGGACGGCATGATCCTGCCGACCTTGGTCATTCCATCGGTCAAAAGCGGCACGGTGGCGGCGAGGCTTCGTTTGGGGCGCGGCTTGCGCATGGTGTTTACGGTCCAGGACCAGCAGGGAGAGTTGCTGCTGGAACCCGGGCGTGCCCCCAGAAGCGCTGCCCCCCTGTATTTCGACAGTGCTTGCGGCCTGCTGGCCTTCAGCGAGCCGGGGCCGATGTTCAGCCTTCTGGGGGAGTGCCCGGTGACGCTGGCAGAGGCTGGCAATGATCCGGATTCCTGGTTCTGGGAGCTGTTCCAGCACCACTTGAGCCCTCAGGTGCGAGCGCTGTTCGGTTACCTGCGCCTTCGCACGCCTCCTGGAAAACTGAATTTCGGTTGCCGGCTTACGGTGACGCTGGGGCCCTCCAGGGTGGTGGGGTATCTGTTGCTGACCCCTGAAAGTCTGTTGGCGCTGTGCGAGGCGGGGCACTGGCAGCCGACGGCCCAGCCATTACCGGCCTCGTTTCAACTGGCGATTGCCGTGACGCTGGGGCGCTTGCAGCTACCCCTGACCCAGGTTCGCAGCCTGCGTGTCGGTGATGTGGTGATGCTGGAGCAGGCCTTTTTTGATGTGCACGGCAATGGTCGGTTGCGGATGGGAAGGCATCGCGTGCATGGGCGCCTTGATGATGAATCGGGGTCTGTGTGCCTGACACTTATATCTATCGAGGAGACGTCTGTGGACGAGGATCTTTCAGCACAACATTACTCAGGGTATGACGAGCATGATCTTGATGAACCCGTGGTAGATGTTTTTGGCCATGAGCCTTTCGATGAGTTGAGCATGGCCTTGAATGTGCGCTGTGGGACCCTGAACCTGACCCTCGGGGAGCTGCGCAATCTGGCCCCCGGCGCGGTGTTGAGCATCGCGGGCTACGCCCCGGGCATGGCAGGGCTTTACTACGGCGATCGACCGATTGGTCAGGGCCAGTTGGTGGAGGTGGATGGACGCCTCGGCTTGCAGTTGTCCCGTGTGATTTTCGCGCGATGACTTTTCAGGGGATCGACCCCATTGTCCTGGCGTTGTTTCTCGCGGCATTGTCGTTGATGCCTATGTTGTTGATTGTCTGCACGGCCTTTCTGAAAATCGTCATTGTGCTGATGATCACCCGCAACGCGATTGGCGTGCAGCAGGTGCCGCCCAGCATGGCGTTGAACGGCATAGCGCTGGCGGCAACCCTGTTTGTCATGGCGCCCGTGGGATATGAAATGGCACAGAATGCCAAGCAATTCCCCGTGGACATGAGCAGCGTGCAGCGCCTGCAAGAAACGGGGCTAGAGGCGATAAAGCCGCTGCGCACCTTTATGAGCCGCAACACCGACCCGGACGTCCTGACCCATTTGGTGGAAAACACCGCGCGCATGTGGCCGCCGGAGATGGCGCAAAACGCCCATCGCGATGACCTGTTGCTGCTGATCCCGGCTTTTGTGCTTTCGCAGTTGCAGGCAGGGTTCGAGATCGGCTTCCTGATCTATGTGCCTTTTATCGTCATCGATCTGATTGTTTCCAACCTGTTACTGGCGCTGGGCATGCAGATGGTCTCACCCATGACCATTTCCTTACCCCTCAAGTTGTTGTTGTTCGTGCTGGTGTCCGGGTGGTCGCGCCTGCTCGACAGCTTGTTCTTTTCTTATCTCTGAGTGGCCTATGGAACCGATCCTACTCTTCAAACAGGGCATGTTGCTGGTGGTGGTGCTATCGGCACCTCCGTTGATCGTGGCAGTGATCGTCGGCGTGATTACATCTCTGGTACAGGCCCTGATGCAGATACAGGACCAGACGCTGCCCTTTGGCATCAAGCTGGTGGCGGTTGGCATTACCCTGATCCTGACGGGGCGCTGGATTGGCGTGGAGTTGATCCAACTGATCAACCTGATGTTCGACATGATCGCCCGTTCGGCCTTGAACTGAGGTACGACCGGTGCTGCCTTATCTCGACTTCCTGGTCAGCCTGGTGATCGCCATGGCACGCATCTACCCTTGCGCGTTCCTGGTGCCGGCCTTCTGTTTTCAACATATACGCGGTATGCCCCGGCATACCATTGTGATGGTCATGGCGTTTATGCCGGCGCCGATGATCCATGCTGCGCTGGCGGGCAACGAATACTCGGTGCTGATGCTCGGTGGGCTATTGCTCAAGGAAGTGGGCCTGGGGGTTTTGCTGGGTGTCTTGTTGTCCATGCCATTCTGGATGTTCGAGTCGGTAGGCGCGCTGCTGGATAACCAGCGTGGGGCCCTGGCGGGCGGGCAACTGAACCCCTCGCTCGGCCCGGACGCCACGCCCGTGGGGCATTTATTCAAGCAGGTGGTGATTTTCCTGTTGATTGCCACCCTTGGGCTGGGCGTATTGACCCAGGTTATCTGGGATAGCTACCTGATCTGGCCCGCCACGGATTGGCTGCCGGTGGTGGCCGTCAACGGTTTCAGCGTGTTCGTTGGGCTGCTTGGCGAAACCTTCACACACATGATGCTTTACGCTGCGCCTTTTATCGCGGTGCTGCTGTTACTGGAGTTCGGTTTCGCCTTACTCGGGTTGTACAGCCCGCAGTTGCAGGTCAGTACCCTGGCAATGCCGGCAAAGAGCCTGGCGGGACTGGCCTTTTTACTGCTGTATTTTCCATTGCTGCAAGATCTGATTGTAGGGCGCATGGGGCTGCTGGGCGACCTTAAGCATGCCCTTGGCCTGATGTTCCGGGGCGTGAACCAATGAGCGATTCCGGCGAGAAAAAACACGCGGCAACGCCCAAGAAGCTCAAGGACCAACGCAAGAAAGGCCAGGTTGCACAAAGCCAGGACGTGCCCAAGTTGCTGGTGCTCACCGCGATCAGCGAGATCGCGTTGCTCACCGCCGAAACCAGCATGCAGCGCTTCCAGCAGTTGATGGTGTTGCCGTTTTCGCGCTTGGACCAACCGTTTGTTCGCGCCCTGGAAGAAGTGTTGCTCGATGGCCTGGTCGTTTTTTTCTCGTTTGGTCTGTTGATGTGCGCGGTGGCGATCGCGACGAAACTGATCAGCAGTTGGATGCAGTTCGGCTTCCTGTTTGCCCCGGAAAGCCTGAAGCCGGATTTCAATCGCCTCAATCCGCTGAACCAGCTCAAGCAGATGTTTTCCGCCCAGTCGGTGATCAACCTGTTGATGGGGCTGGGCAAGGCATTGCTGCTCTCGCTGATTCTGTATGTGGTTATCACCCCCTCTTTGCAGGTGTTGATCAACCTGGCCACCAGCGATCTGCAAAGCTATATCGTGGCGCTGATCACCTTGTTCCGCCACTTGCTGCATGCCTGCCTGGGGCTGCTGCTGGTGCTCGCGCTGATCGACCTGGCCATGCAGAAGTACTTCTTTGCCAAGCGCATGCGCATGACCCAGGTGGAGGTGGTCAAGGAGTACAAGGACATGGAGGGCGACCCCCACGTCAAGGGGCAGCGGCGTTCCCTGGCTTACCAGCTCGCCCAGGAAGAACCCAAGATCAAGTTACCCAAGCTGGAAGAGTCCGACATGCTGGTGGTCAACCCCACGCACTATGCCGTGGCGTTGTACTACCGCCCCGGCAAAACCCCGCTGCCGATGCTGGTGGACAAAGGCACGGATGCCCTGGCCCGTAAGTTGATTGAACGGGCCAAGTCCGCCGACGTGCCGGTGATCCAGTGTGTGTGGTTGGCGCGCATGCTGTATGAGCGCAAGCTGGGCGCGCCGATTCCCCGGGAGACCCTGCAGGCAGTGGCGCTGATCTATCGCACCTTGCGTGAACTGGATGATGAAGCCAAGCGCCAGACCCTGGAGTTGCCGGAGCTTGCGCGCCGCTAGGGCGCGCGGTGTACATCCAGCGCTTCGAGCCGGGTCAGGGAAAGCATGCGGCTGAGGGTGTCAGCGGGCGAGTGGCCACAGGAGGGCAGTGCATGCCAGATCACCAGGCTGCCCTTGGCATCGAGGAACACAAAGCACCCATCGAACGCCGTTGCGTGTTCAAAGCGCCGCTCCAGCACCCGTTCCAACTGGCCGACCTGCAACGCCTCAGGCGCAATCTGCAAGGCCAGGCCGGGTTGCGAGCCGGGATTCAAACGGCACAGGCCAATGCCCGGGTGCAGCGAGTGGTAAGCGACACGGCCACTCACCAGGTTCTGCAGAAACTCCTGGTCATGCGAATCAGCGTCGGGTAATGGCATGACCGTCATCGCTCCAGGGAGATTGTCTGGTAATCCGAGCGCTCCCCCGAGGGGCCGGGTTCGACACGCATTTGCGGCGGCCACCACACCACCAGTTTGTCGGCGCTCGATTGGGGGCGGGAGCAGGAGTCGCCTCGACATGTCGGTGTACACCCCTCCATCAGCAGGGTCAGGCCGAGGAGGGTGATGCAGGCGATTCGCTGTTTCATGGCGCAGTTTTCCGTGTTGGGGTGAGCAGGGAGGGACGGGTCACACCGATATGTTCATCCTTCACCACCGGGCGCATGGCGATGAATACCTCGGCCTCTTCACCCGGCTTGAGCCAGGCCCGCGGCCAGACACCGACGGCCAGGGTCTGGGAGTTGCTGCATTCCTTCTCATCGATGCGCACGTTGCGCTTGAACTGGTTACGCAGCACGACCACCGCCACGTTGAACTGCGGGCCGGTGTACCACTGGCTGCGTTCGGTATTGAGCGCCAGCAGATCACGGGTGCTGCACAAGGTGTTCAGGCCTAGCGGCATAGGCTCAGCCTTGAACGTGTGGGGCACTTGACCGGTGACCAGGTGTGCAAGGGCGCTGGTGATATCGCTGCGCTTGATCACGGGCTGATGCTCGGCATAGCGCCTGGCCAAGGGCTTGAGGGCGGCCTGCAGTTCCGCCTGGTCGTCCTGGGGCAAATAGCGCGACGGGTCCGCCTGGTCGCCGATCACCCGCGGGGTCAGGATAAACAGGCGTTCACGGCGGTTGTTCTTGCGCTCGGTGGAGGAGAACAGCGTCTTGCCCAGCAAGGGGATATCGCCCAGCACCGGCACTTTATTGCGTCTGTCGGCGCTTTCAGTGACATGGAAGCCGCCGACCACCAGCGAGCGTTTTTCCGCCATCACCGCCTGGGTGCTGACCTTGCCGCGGCGTACATCGGGGCCGATGCGTTCGGGGTTGGTTTCGTCGAAGTTGCCGTCTTCAATATCCACCGCCAGATGGACCTGATGGCTGCCGCGCGAGGTGATGACCCGCGGCACCACCTGGAAACTGGTGCCCACGGTGATGGGCAAGATGGTCGCGTTTTCGACGCCAGCGGTCAGGTACTGGGTGCGATTGAAGTCAATCACCGCCGGCTGGTTTTCCAGGGTCAGCACCGAAGGGTTGGACACCATGGTCGCCAGGCCCTTGGCCTCCAGGGCGCGGATATCGGCGTAGAAGCGGTCGCGGTTTTCAATCGACATCTGTGCGGAGGTACCCGGCGCCATGTTCACCCCGCCACGAAAGCGGCTGTTCTGGAAACCCCAGTTGACCCCGAACTCACGCAGCTGCGTGCGCTCGATATCGAGAATGATCGCGTCGATCTCCACCAGCTTGCGTGCCACATCGAGCTGGGCGATCAGCTCGCGGTACATTGCCTGGCGCTCTGGCAGGTCATAGATCAATACGGCGTTGTTACGCACATCCGCTTCAACGCGGATCCGGCCTCTTGCAACCGGGGCTCTGGTGGTGAGCGGCATGCCTGGATTCATCTGCCCGAGGGGAGCTGGCGCGCCGAGCATCTGGTCCAGCATCGGGTTGCTTAGGCGGGGCAGGATCGGGGTGACAGGCGAGGGCTGCGATGACGAGGCGGGACGTGAGGTCCTCGACGAAAGCACTGAGGTGTCCCGAGGTTCCAATAAGCCTCGCAACATGCTGGCAACCCCGGGGATGGCCAACTTTTCGCCACGATAATCAATCGGGCGGTCTGCTGCGTTGGCGAACTTCAGCGGGAACGTCAGCACACTCTGTTTTTCATCGGGAGATTTACGCTGGCTGCTGAAATGCTTGATCTGGTCGATATAACGCTTGGGGCCCGACACTAGCACCACACCATCGTCAGGTAATTCTCCCCAGCCGAAACGGCTATCGAGCAGGCCAATGTCGGTCAAGGCCTGCTTCAAGTCAGCCACGGTTTCGGAGGAGACTTCCAGGCGCGCGGACTCCTGTTGGTCCAGGGTGCTGATGTACAGCGTGTTGTTGTACATGTACCACTGGAAACGATGTTCTACTCCCAGCCTGTCGAGCAGTGACTGGGGGGTATCAGCGCGGATCTTGCCATTGACGTTGCCCTCCAGCAGGCCGTCGATCTGCAATTGCGTGCCAAAGGTCTGGGCGAAATCCTCAAGGACTTCTTGCACCGGCTTATGTTCGGCTTCATAGGCATACGCGGTGTTTTTCCATTCACTGGGGATAGCCGCGAGCGTACTTTGCAGGGGCATAAGCAACCAGGGTAACGCTAGCAGGCAGCGCCAATCGGCTATTTTTCGCGGACCTGCAGGCGAGACGGCGCGCAAGCGATTGCGCTTGTCGATCTTGTTATACATGGGGGAACTCTCTGATTAGTACGGCAGCGAGCGTAGTGACAGGGGCTTGTGTTTCAGGTTTGGCTTTGCGAGACGCTTGATCATTGCGCGCCAGGTGTCGCGCTGGTTGAGCAGCGTTTCGAGTGTGTTGCACAACAGTTCTGGACTGCACCCACTGATCAATTGTTGACGCAGCCAGAGCGCACCACTTTCCGGTGATTGGGCCAGCGCTCCTTGGAAGTGGTTCAGGCTGGCGCGTCCCAATCGCATCCAGTTTTGCAGGGTGGATTTGTCGGGCCGTTCCTGAGTCAGTTGCACACTTAACAGCAGCACTGGGCCAGAGCGCCGTAAGACAATCTCATCGTTGCCCTCCATCAGGCTGATGTGTTCAGTCTGGTCATTCATCCAGCGGGCAATCAGCGCATCCACCTTACTGCACGCCGTCAGCGACTATTTTGAGAATGGTATGGCTGGCGCGAACGGCCTCGTTGTAGGCGATCAACGAGTAACGCTCCTGTTTCATCAACTCAGCGAACAAATACTCATCGAAATCTGTGTTGGCAAAATCTTCGTTTATATCGGCTGCCTTGTTTATGCTGCTCTGCAGTTGTCTGAACAGGTTCTTTTTCACGTCGTGGTGGAAATCCATATATTTTTCTCCTGATGTGTCTGAGCTATGTGGTTCCCCTCAAATTTCAGTTCCATTTGTTTCGGTGTTTATTGATACATCTGTTCGGCAACGCTCCCTGACCCGTCAGGCACCTGGTGTTTGCACGTCACGGACCAGTACTGTTTCGCACAGGCTGGCCCAGTTGATACAGAAGTCCCCTTCCTCCGTTTCCAAGACCAGGGATTGAGGACGGACCCGGTCATCAGGACGTAGTGTCCAAAACGTGGCGTGCTGCCTGGAAAGACAGCGTTCTACCTCGGCACACTCAAGTGGGTGACAGAGGAGTGTTGCCTTGCCTGATGGAACTTGAGTCGCCAGTAATTGCTTGACCAAGGCGCTAAGGCGCTGTGCCACAGGTGCCTCTTCAAGCAGGCAGAGGATGGTCTGGTTGGCAATAGAGGTGGCATATTGCTCCAGGTTGTCGCACATAACGTGCTGTTGTTTTTCCCATTCCTTGAGTTGCGCATTGGCCCGCCGCCAGAACTCCAGTGTGAGCTTTTCAAGGGCTTTTTCCCGGTGTTCGGTTGCCTGGCGCAGCAGTTCCTTGGCTTGGACCTTGGCACGGCTCAACAATTGACTGGCCCTGCGGCAATCCGCCAGCATTTCCTGGGAAATCAGGGTTTGCGGTAATCCTGGAGCACCGGCGCGCAACTCGATTTTACGTATGTTCAACATCATCCGTTCTCTGCTCAGTTTGATAAGTGAAGGATTGCTCGCTTGGCATGGTGGTTGCTCGCCAGACTATGGCCTGCCACAGCGTGTCCAGGCGGTTTCGAGCATCATTGAGTGCGGGTGTGTGCTCTTCAGGGGGGTGGGTCCGACGGCGCTCAAACCGCAATCGAAGGCGTTGCCAGATGGCTGGGGTTACCCAGGCACGTAGCAATTGCAGTGGGTCTTCTTTACCGGACAACAGCGTGTCTGGGCGTAGTGCCTTGGACAGGCGCTGACACCACTCGTATTGGTCTTGGCTCAACTGGCTATCGGTGGCGGGGCGACAAACGTTGTCCAGCAGCGCCAGCATGCTCTCGAGTTGCTCCTGGGGGGCCAGCGCCAAGCGAAGGATTGTGGGGTGGGGCGTGGGCGGCAGGCAGGGTTCGATACCCAGCCGGGTATTCACGAAAACGTGCCGTGGGTGGCACAGGGCGCTCTGTGCATGATATTCGTCGAAGTTGCCCCAGTCGCTGTGTGAAAACTTCCACGGGAAAGCCCACCATCGGGCCCACTCCAACTGCTCACTCATGGGCCGGGGTGGCCGTGGTGAGTGTCTCACGCCGCAGGCGTTGACCACGCCTATGCCAGAACAGGGCGCCAGCCGGTACAAGTACTATGACGGCGGCTATCAACGCGAGGGTGCTGCGCCAAAAAACAAGGTCATCGCCCGGTATCAGAAACGGGCCGAAATAGCTCAGGCGTTGCTGCTCCTGGTAAGCCGTTGCGGGTACGAATACCACGGTCAGTTTTTGTGAGTTATCGACGGCCGTGGCCATGCCGGGAATGCTACTGGCGACCATCCGCCGGACGCGTCCGTGGATACTGTCAGGCTCCAGTCGCGGATCGTGTTTGATAAAGACCGAAGCGGATGCAGGTTGCACGGGTTCTCCAGGTGCAACGCGTTCTGGCAACACTACGTGGACCCGGGCGACAATCACCCCATCGATATTTGACAAGGTCGCCTCCAACTCCTGGGACAAGGCGTAGATGTAGCGGGCACGTTCCTCCAGTGGGGTGGAGATGACGCCTTCCTTGCGAAAGGTATCGCCCATTGTGGCGCGGGCCATCTTGGGCAAACCGACGGCATCAAGTGTACGCACTGCACGACTGATATCGGCGCTGTTCACTCGTACAACCACACCATCTTTGGCGGGGATTTTCTGGGCGCGTATGTGTTTGTCTGCCAGTTCCGCAATCACCTCATTGGCTTCCTGCTCGGAAAGCTGGCGATGGAGTTCGACACTGTCATTACACCCCGTGAGCACTAATGTCAGAGATAAAACCAACCCGGTGACCAGGAGACGAATCATGTTTACCTACTGCAGGTTGCTGATTTTTTCGATGAGCTGGGCACCCTTTGAGAGGCCCTTGACCAGCATCTGTGTTCCCAGCACCGTAGTGGACAGTTGGGTGGAGTAGCCGAGCGAGAAGTTTTCTCTCGTGCCGTTCCCCATCGCTTTCAGGGCTCTGCCCATATAGTTTGACGATTTGAGCAACTGGTTGGACATGTCCGTGAGGGCGTTCGGCGTAACCGTTGGGGCTACGGCTATTGCAGCTTGGCCTGAGTGCTCCAGGCTTGAGATGAAAAAGTTCACATCCTCGCTTTGGAACACAGGAGATGTAGCCATTGTGGAGGTTTTCAGGCGCTTTTCATCGGTTGATGAAAACGCCTGTAGCGCTTCTGTACGCATATAAAATCCCGAAGCCAGACAGTGAGGCTGCGTCCCCTGCCAGGAGGCAGGGGACGCAGTGGGTTATCGAATTGCTTCAATATTTTTTTTCTTTTCACTCAGCTTGAAGGATTCGTTACCTTCCTTCAGGGATTCACGCTGGATGGCTCTACGTTCTGCTTTCAGGTCTTCGTTATCTCCGCCGCCAAAACCCAAATTTGAAGAGCCGCCACTATTACTATTACCAACGCCACTGACACCCATATTTGTTTACTCCATGATCATTAACGTAAAAGGTGTTTGCTGACAGTGTTTCAAATGCCCCTTGACGTTGGGCAGTCAAAGCCTGTAGCCATTATCTATGTGGTTGCAAATAGCATGTCGTTCCAAAGCCTGTGGGAGGAGCTGTATCGAAATATGTCCTTGTTGAGCAGTCTTCATTCACTCCAGCGATATTCCCAGTTGCTTCATTCGATGGTATAGCGTGCGTTTGGCGATATTCAGTTCGGTCGCCACACTGTCCACGTTATAAACATGGCGGCGCAGGGATTCTTCAATCAGAAGTTTCTCTATTTGCTGCAAGCGTTCTTTTAAGTTCAAATTATTGTCTTCGGTGCTCATTAAAGGCACTGAAGTTGGAGGCAGTCCCAGCACGAAACGCTTGGCGGTTGAGCGTAACTCTCGGACGTTACCGCGCCATGGGTGACACAGCAATTGTTGAATGAGGGTGCTGGGCGGTTGTGGAACTGGGCACTTAAAGTACTCTGCCTCTTGCCGGATCATGTTAAAAAATAACGGGATAATCCGCTCGGGGCGTTCACGTAAGGGGGGGAGGGTGATGTTGACGACATTCAGGCGAAAGTACAGGTCTCGTCTGAACGCACCTTGTTCCACCATGTCGTGCAGCGAATGTTGGGCTGAGGCTATGATGCGTATGTCCAGCGGGATAAACCGCGTAGAGCCCAGCCGCTCGACACCCCGAGCCTCCAGCACACGCAGCAATTTCGCTTGCAAAGTGAGTGGCATGCTATCGATTTCATCCAGGTATAAAGTGCCCAGATGGGCGGCTTCAATAAATCCTGCACGTGATTGTATGGCCCCGGTATAGGCGCCACTGTTGACTCCGAACAGTTGGCTTTCTGCAAGGCTTTCCGGTATCGCTGCGCAATTGATGGCAACAAAGTTACCTTTTCGATGAGATAAACGGTGCACACGTTGCGCCAGTGTATCTTTACCAGTGCCTGTTTCGCCCAACAGCAATATATCGATGTTCTGCGTGGCGGTATTGTGGATTGTGCTTTCGATATCCGGGCACTCGGTTAGCGATGTGTCAGTCTCGAACTCGTACTGATAGGAGGTCGACATATTGCTGTTGCTCCAATAATGTGTCGCTTCACTATTGTGGGATTAAAAGTTTGTTATATGTTGGTAAGTAGATAGTAAAATTTCTGGATTGTCATCGTGGTTAAAAATGGTAAATGGCGGCTTTGTTGTGCGAAAGGCTTGGCGGCCTGGGGTTTTATATAAGTCAAGTGTCTGGTTGTGTGGATATGCTTATTCTCGGCAGGAATAGTCTACAAGTAGCTGTGAGTTTTCTGTTGAGAAGATTTTTTGTCTGCGGAGTGGAATATTTGTATTTGAATCTTTTGATTTATAAGGTAAGTGATTGTTTCGTTGTGATGGGTAACAGAAATCATCGCCCACAAAAAAGCCGATGCAGAGCATCGGCTTTTTGTTCTACCGCTTGGATCGTACAGCCAGCTTACACGTTGAAGCGGAAGTGCATCACATCGCCATCCTTGACGACATATTCCTTGCCTTCCAGGCGCCATTTACCGGCTTCCTTGGCCCCGGCTTCACCCTTGAACTGGATAAAGTCGTTGTAGGCGATCACTTCCGCGCGGATAAAGCCTTTTTCGAAGTCGGTGTGGATCACACCGGCAGCCTGTGGCGCGGTGGCGCCGACCTTGACGGTCCAGGCACGTACTTCTTCGACGCCGGCGGTGAAGTAGGTCTGCAGGTGCAGCATTTCGTAGCCCGCACGGATCACGCGGTTCAGGCCAGGCTCTTCCAGGCCCAGGGCCTCGAGGAACATGTCTTTCTCTTCGCCGTCTTCAAGTTCGGCGATTTCCGCTTCGATCTTGTTGCAGACCGGTACAACCATTGCGCCTTCTTCTTCGGCAATGGCCAGGACCACGTCGAGCAGCGGGTTGTTCTCGAAACCGTCTTCAGCCACGTTGGCGATGTACATCACAGGCTTGGTGGTCAGCAGGTGGAAGCCCTTGATCACGGCCTTTTCGTCGACGCTCATGTTCTTCATCAGGCTGCGTGCCGGCTTGCCCAGGGTGAAGTGTGCGATCAACTGCTCCAGCAGGGCCTTCTGGACCACTGCGTCCTTGTCGCCGCCCTTGGCGTTGCGCGTGACCTTTTGCAGTTGCTTCTCGCAGCTGTCGAGGTCGGCGAAGATCAGTTCCAGGTCGATGATCTCGATGTCGCGTTTCGGGTCAACGCTGTTGGAGACGTGAATCACGTTCTCGTCTTCAAAGCAGCGGACCACGTGGGCGATGGCATCGGTCTCACGGATGTTGGCGAGGAACTTGTTGCCCAGGCCTTCACCTTTCGACGCGCCAGCCACCAGGCCGGCGATGTCGACGAACTCCATGGTGGTCGGCAGGATGCGCTTGGGATTGACGATGGCCGCCAGGGCCTCCAGGCGCGGATCGGGCATTGGCACGATACCGGTGTTGGGTTCGATGGTGCAGAAGGGGAAGTTCTCCGCCGCAATACCGGACTTGGTCAGGGCGTTGAACAGGGTGGACTTGCCGACGTTAGGTAAGCCGACGATGCCGCAATTAAATCCCATGGTGTTTCCCCTCGCAAAAAAGTCAGGCCTTCTGGCTGTGCAGGTTTTTCATCGCACGGTTCCATTCACCGGCGAAGATATCCGGCAGCACGCCGAGGGCAAAGTCGATGCTGGCATCGAGTTTTTCCTGTTCGGCGCGTGGCGCACGACCCAGGACGAAATTTGAAACCATACTGGCAACGCCTGGGTGGCCAATGCCGAGCCGCAGACGGTAAAACGTATTCTGATTGCCCAACTGCGCAATGATGTCGCGCAGGCCATTATGACCGCCGTGGCCGCCGCCTTGCTTGAGCTTGGCAACGCCGGGTGGCAGGTCCAGTTCGTCATGGGCCACCAGGATTTCTTCGGGTTTGATCCGGAAGAAGCCCGCAAGCGCCGCGACAGCCTGGCCGCTGCGGTTCATGTAGGTGGTGGGAATCAGCAGACGAACATCCTGACCCTGATGCGAGAAGCGTCCGGTCAGGCCAAAATATTTGCGATCGGCCACCAGATTGATGCCTTGGGCGTGGGCGATGCGCTCAACAAAAAGGGCCCCCGCGTTGTGCCGGGTCTGTTCGTATTCGGCGCCTGGATTTCCCAGGCCAACGATCAGTTTAATGGCAGTCACGACAGGGGCCCTTCCTTTGGAGTTGTGGATAACATCGCCGCAACCTCATTGCGGCGAAAGTGGACGACAGGAGCTCACTTATCCAGAGATAAACTTCGCGTTATCGCCCGCTTTCTCGCTACGTTTCGGTCCGCGATGTTTCCTCAAGCTCCGGCATTACAGAGTGAATTACTCTGCAGCGCCTTCTTCAGCTTCTGGAGCAACACGTGGAGCGTGGACGTTGGCAACAGCCTTGTCATCACCGTGAGCCAGAGCAACGAACTCAACGCCTTTAGGGGCCTTGAGGTCGGACAGGTGAACGATGTCACCGATTTCCAGAGCCGACAGGTCGACTTCGATGAACTCAGGAAGGTCTTTAGGCAGGCAGGTCACTTCGATCTCGGCGATAAGGTGCGAGACTTCGCCGCCTTTCTTGACCGGAGCTTCTTCACCAACAAAGTGCACAGGTACGATAGCGGTCAGTTTCTGACCTGCTACGACGCGTACGAAGTCAGCGTGCAGCACGTGACCTTTAGCTGGGTGACGTTGCAGGGCCTTGATGATGACGTTCTGCTTTTTGCCGCCAACGTTCAGCTCGATGATGTGGCTGTAGGCCGCATCGTTTTCGAGCAGTTTGGCAATTTCTTTAGCCAGCATGCTGATGGACTCAGGGGCTTTTTCGCCACCGTAGACTACAGCTGGAACCAGGCTTGCGAGACGACGCAGGCGGCGGCTCGCACCTTTCCCCAGGTCGGAACGCAGTTCAGCATTCAAAGTAAAATCGTTCATGTTGTATCTCCAAAATAACCACATTCGCCCCAGCGTTTGCGACCAGCGCTAAAGGCGATATGGGCAAAAAAGCCCCGCCCCAGCATTGTGCTGGGGCGGGGCGCTTTTCGTCAGGTTGATGCCGCCAGGGTTTGACCCTTAGCGGAACATCGCGCTGATCGATTCTTCATTGCTGATACGGCGAACCGCCTCAGCAACAACCGGTGCGATATCCAGTTGACGGATACGTGCACAGGCTTGAGCAGCAGCGGACAACGGGATGGTGTTAGTCACCACCAGTTCGTCCAGCACAGAGTTCTCGATGTTCTCGATCGCTCGGCCCGACAGCACAGGGTGTGTGCAGTAGGCGAAGACTTTAGCCGCACCGTGCTCTTTCAAGGCTTTTGCCGCGTGGCACAAGGTGCCGGCGGTATCAACCATGTCATCGACCAGAATACAGGTACGCCCTTCGACATCACCGATGATATGCATCACTTCAGAGTGATTGGCTTTCTCGCGGCGTTTGTCGATGATCCCGAGGTCCACGCCCAGGGATTTGGCAACAGCCCGTGCACGCACGACGCCACCAATGTCCGGGGACACGATCATCAGGTTTTCAAAGCGCTGGTCTTCGATGTCATCCACCAGAACGGGGGAGCCGTAGATGTTATCTACCGGAATATCGAAGAACCCCTGGATTTGGTCAGCGTGCAGGTCAACCGTGAGAACACGGTCGATACCTACCACGGTCAGCATGTCAGCGACGACTTTCGCGCTGATAGCCACACGTGCGGAACGCGGACGGCGATCCTGACGGGCATAACCAAAGTAAGGGATTACAGCTGTGATTCGAGTCGCTGAGGAGCGGCGGAAGGCATCAGCCATCACGACGAGTTCCATCAGGTTATCGTTGGTCGGAGCGCAAGTCGGCTGAATAATGAAAACATCTTTACCGCGGACATTTTCATTGATCTCGGCTGTAATTTCGCCGTCGGAAAACTTACCGACAGAGATGTCACCGAGAGGGATATGCAGCTGACGTACGACACGTCGAGCCAGATCGGGGTTAGCGTTCCCCGTAAAGACCATCATCTTGGACACGCGCAGTACCTAGAGGCTGAGGGTAACCTGGATGAGTATAGAAAATGGCAGGGGCGGCTGGATTCGAACCAACGCATGGCAGGATCAAAACCTGCTGCCTTACCGCTTGGCGACGCCCCTGTATCTGTTGCAACGAGTACCCAGTACTCGGTTCCTTTAGAGCAGACTTTGCAGCTTGCGATGCAACATCGAAACGTTGCTTCCCTTTGCTACAAACCCTGTAAGGGTCTCTGTAAGAAGGGCCGAGACTTTATCAGCTTCAGCTTTGCTTGGGAAGCCCCCAAACACACAACTTCCAGTTCCGGTGAGTTTTGCTTCGGTAAATTTACCTAACAAATTCAATGCGTTACGTACATCTGGATAACGCCTTGCTACCACCGGTAAGCAGTCATTTCGACTGTTTCCCTTGGGAACGGGGCGCACTTTAATGGGAGAAGAGTTACGTGTCAACAACGGATCTGAAAAAATTTCTGCTGTACTTACAGATACTTGCGGAACAAGCACGACATACCACGGCTCTTCGGGGTCTACAGGGGTGAGTTTTTCCCCTACACCCTCAGCAAATGCGGCGTGTCCACGCACAAAAACCGGGACGTCGGCGCCCAGGGTCAGGCCCAGTGCGGCCAGGCGATCTTCATCCCAGCCAAGCTGCCACAAGTGATTGAGGCCGAGCAGGGTGGTCGCGGCATTCGAGCTGCCACCACCGATACCGCCACCCATGGGCAGGATTTTGTCGATCCAGATATCAATGCCCAGCGGGCAACCGGATTGTTCCTGAAGTTTTTTTGCGGCCTTCACGATCAGGTTGCTGTCATGGGGCACGTCGGCAAATTCGGTGTGCAGCTGAATCACGCCATCGTCGCGCACGGCGAAGGTCATCTCATCGCCATAATCGAGAAATTGAAACAGCGTCTGCAACTCGTGGTAGCCGTCTTCACGACGTCCGAGGATGTGCAGCATCAGATTGAGCTTGGCCGGGGAGGGCAGGGTCAGGCGTTCGCTCATGTCACTGCCCCAGCTTGCGTGGTTGCCAGTCCTTGATCACCAGCGTGACGTCAAGGTTGGAGCCGTGCAGCTTGATGCGTTCGGGCAGCCAGTAGCCGCTTTGTTCCACATAGCTGAGGTATTCGACCCGCCAGCCATCCTGCTCCAGGGTGGCCAGGCGGCTGTCGCCATTGAGGCTCAGACGGCTCTTGCTCTCGGGCGCGGGCAGGCCGCGAACCCACCAGACCAAATGGGAGACCGGCAGCTTCCAGCCGACCTGCTCTTCAAGCAAGGCTTCCGGCGATGGCGCTTCGTAGCGGCCCTGGTTGGCCACTTCCAGGCTCACTTGCCCCGGTCGACCGGTCAGGCGCGCAGCACCGCGACCCAGGGGGCCAGAAAGGCGGATGTCGTAATAGTCCTGGCGTTGCAGCCAGAACAAGGTGCCGCTGCCCGAATCCTTCGGTGCGCGAACCCCGATCTTGCCTTCGATCTGCCAGCCATCAATGCTGCTGAGCTGATCCTTATGCTGTCGCCACTGTGCCGGGTTGCCCTGGCCTTCGACGGACTCACGGGCACCGAAGCCCGCACAACCGGCGAGCAGGGCGATAAAACTGAAAACGATGGCGTGGCGCAAAAACATAGAATTAAAGAGTCTCGGATCCGGTCAGGCGCTTGATGGTGCTGCGCAGGATAGGGCTGTCGGGTTGTTCCTTGAGGAACTTGCCCCAGATTTGTCGGGCTTCGCGTTGTTTGCCCTGGGCCCAGAGCACTTCGCCCAGGTGCGCGGCGACTTCCTGGTCGGGGAATCGCTCCAGGGCCTGGCGCAGCAGGCGTTCGGCTTCATCGAGGTTGCCCAGGCGGTAATTCACCCAGCCCAGGCTGTCGAGCACTGCCGGGTCTTCCGGGTTGAGCTGGTGCGCCTGTTCGATCAGAGCCTTGGCCTCGGCATAGCGCGTCGTACGGTCTGACAAGGTGTAACCCAGGGCGTTCAGTGCCATGGCATTGTCCGGGTCGCGCTTGATGATCAGGCGCAGGTCTTTTTCCATCTGCGCCAGGTCGTTGCGTTTTTCGGCCAGCATGGCGCGGGTGTACAGCAGGTTCAGGTCGTCGGGGTATTGCAGCAGGGCCTGGGCGAGGATTTTCCACGCGCGCTCCCCCTGATTGTTGGCCGACAAGGTTTCGGCCTGGATCAGATACAGCTGGATGGCGTAGTCCGGCTCGGCATCGCGGGCGGCGGCCAGGCGTTTTTCGGCTTCGTCGGTGCGGCCGTTATTCATCAGGATATCGGCCTGGCGCAGTTGTGCCGGCAGATAGTCATTGCCGGGGCCGACCTGGGCGTACTCGATCAGCGCGCCTTGCGGGTCATCCCGTTCTTCGGCGATGCGCCCCAGGTTCAGGTGGGCCGAATCGACATGGCTTTCCCGCGCGATCAGGTCTTCCAGGTAGCCCTTGGCCTCTTCCCAGGCCTTGGCTTCCAGGCATACCAGCGCCAGGGAATAACGCAATTCGTCATCGTCCGGGTATTGCTGGACCAGGCTGGCGAACTCCACCTTGGCGTCTTCCATGCGGTCCTGTTCTACCAGCATGCGCGCATAAGTCAGGCGCAGACGCTTGTCGTCCGGATACTTCTTGATGCTTTTTTGCAGCAGCGGCAAGGCTTCCTTACCGCGGTTGAGGCTTTGCAGCAGGCGCGCGCGCAGCAGCAGCGGGGCGATCTCACCTTCTTCCGGCGGGTTTTGCTCCAGCAGCTTGAGGGCCGCCTGCGGTTCGTCATCCTGTTGCAGCAGCAGCGCCTTGCCAAATACCAGTTGGCCATTGCTCGGGTGCTTTTGCAGCAGGCGGTCGAAACTCTTCATCAGGCCATCGCGGGTGTCCTGGTCGGTGTCGGCAGCAGACAGGGCGAGGAAGTCGAAATGGGTATCGCCCTTGCCCTGCAAGACTTTCTCCATATAAACCATGGAGTCGTCGTAGCGCCCGGCACGCGCCAGCTGGATTGCCGCAGCGCGTTGGGCTTCGAGATCGTCCGGGGCGTTTTTCGCCCAGATCAGTGCGGTGTCCAGGGCGGCCTGGTCGGCGCCCAGGTATTCGGCGATGCGAAACGCGCGCTCGGAAATCCCCGGGTCCTGGGTGTTGATGGCCTGGGTCACGTAGTTATCCAGGGCAATGTCGAAACGATTGCGCTGGCCGGCCAGCTCCGCGCTCAGCAGGCTGAACACCGTTTCTTCGCTGAACGAGGAATAAACCTTGGGCTTTTCAGGGGCGGGGGTGTTGTCTTCCACCGGCGCAGGACTCTGCGGCGATACGGGGGCCATGGACTGGCAGCCGCCTAGGAAGGCAAGGGCAAGGAGCAACGCGGAAGATCTATTCATATAGGAAGAGGACGACTAACCTGCGGTCGGATCATCATGACACAAGCCCTCGGCCAAACATAACCGAGTCTCAATTGGCGCCTTTATAGGCATAGGGCATTAGGACAATAGACGACGGTGGTTGTTCTGAATCAGTCGAAGTAGGACAATTGTCGGCTTCTCGACATCATCAGCGATATTGAATGGCCTTCCTTGCTCTGGGTATCAACCACAAGACTGCTTCTGTAGACGTCCGCGAGCGCGTGGCGTTTACCCCGGAGCAGTTGGTTGAGGCTTTGCAGCAGCTGTGCCGGCTCACCGACAGCCGCGAAGCTGCGATCCTTTCCACCTGCAACCGCAGCGAGCTCTATATAGAGCAGGAACATCTTTCGTCGGATGGGGTGCTGCGCTGGCTGGCTGATTACCACCATTTGAGCCTGGATGACCTGCGCGCCAGCGCTTATGTGCATGAAGATGATGCGGCAGTTCGTCACATGATGCGTGTGGCGTCCGGGCTCGATTCGCTGGTGTTGGGCGAGCCGCAGATCCTCGGCCAGATGAAATCGGCCTACGCCGTAGCCCGCGAAGCCGGGACCGTGGGGCCGTTGTTGGGGCGTTTGTTCCAGGCCACTTTCAACTCGGCCAAACAGGTGCGCACTGATACGGCCATCGGTGAAAACCCGGTCTCCGTGGCGTTTGCCGCCGTCAGCCTGGCCAAGCAGATCTTCAGCGACCTGCAACGCAGCCAGGCCTTGCTGATCGGCGCGGGCGAGACCATCACCCTGGTCGCCCGGCACCTGCATGACCTGGGCGTGAAGCGCATCGTGGTGGCCAACCGGACCCTTGAGCGCGCCAGCATCCTGGCCGAAGAGTTCGGCGCCCACGCCGTGTTGCTCGCCGATATTCCGGCCGAACTGGTGCGCAGCGATATCGTCATCAGTTCCACCGCCAGCCAGTTGCCGATCCTCGGCAAGGGCGCAGTGGAAAGCGCCCTGAAACTGCGCAAGCACAAGCCGATTTTCATGGTGGATATTGCCGTTCCCCGGGATATCGAGCCGGAAGTCGGCGAGTTGGACGACGTTTACCTCTATAGCGTCGACGATCTGCACGAAGTGGTCGCCGAAAACCTCAAGAGCCGCCAGGGCGCTGCCCAGGCTGCCGAGGAAATGGTCGCGATCGGCGCCGAGGATTTTATGGTGCGCCTGCGCGAGCTGGCCGCCGTGGATGTGCTCAAGGCCTATCGCCAACAGGGCGAGCGCTTGCGTGACGAAGAATTGATCAAGGCGCAGCGCCTGCTGGCCAATGGCGGCAACGCTGAAGACATTTTGATGCAATTGGCCCGTGGCCTTACCAACAAGCTGTTGCATGCTCCCAGCGTACAGCTTAAAAAACTGACAGCCGAAGGCCGCCTCGATGCGCTGGCCATGGCCCAGGAACTCTTTGCCCTCGGAGAGGGCGCGTCAGACAGCTCTTCGGATAAAAAACCGCAATGAAAGCGTCACTGCTCAATAAACTGGACGTGCTCCAGGACCGTTTCGAAGAACTGACTGCCTTGCTCGGCGATGGCGAGGTTATTTCCGATCAGACCAAGTTCCGTGCCTATTCCAAGGAATACGCCGAAGTTGAGCCGATTGTCACCACCTATTCGCAACTGCTCAAAGTGCAGGCCGACCTCGAAGGTGCCCAGGCACTGCTCAAGGACAGCGACCCGGACATGCGTGAAATGGCCGTGGAAGAAGTCCGCGAAGCCAAAGATAAGCTCATCGAGTTGGAGGGCGACCTGCAACGCATGCTGCTGCCCAAAGACCCCAACGACGGGCGCAACGTATTCCTGGAAATCCGCGCCGGTACTGGCGGTGACGAGGCGGCGATCTTCTCCGGCGACCTGTTTCGCATGTATTCGCGCTATGCCGAGCGGCGCGGCTGGCGCGTGGAAATCCTCTCGGAGAACGAAGGGGAGCACGGCGGCTACAAGGAAATCATTGCCCGGGTCGAAGGCGAGAACGTCTACGGCAAGCTGAAATTCGAGTCCGGCGTGCACCGCGTACAGCGTGTGCCCGCCACCGAATCCCAGGGCCGTATCCACACCTCGGCCTGCACCGTGGCGGTATTGCCCGAGCCGGACGAGCAGGAAGCCATTGAAATCAACCCGGCAGACTTGCGGGTCGACACTTACCGCTCGTCGGGCGCCGGTGGCCAGCACGTCAACAAGACCGACTCGGCGATCCGCATCACCCACTTGCCTTCCGGCATTGTGGTGGAGTGCCAGGAAGAACGCTCCCAGCACAAGAACCGTGCGCGGGCCATGTCCTGGTTGTCGGCCAAGCTCAACGACCAGCAGACCAGCGCCGCCGCCAACGCCATTGCCAGTGAGCGCAAGTTGCTGGTGGGCTCGGGTGACCGCTCCGAACGCATTCGCACCTATAACTACGCCCAGGGCCGGGTTACCGACCATCGGGTCAACCTGACCCTGTATTCCCTGGACGAGATCCTTGCCGGTGGCGTGGACGCAGTGATCGAGCCGTTGCTCGCCGAATACCAGGCGGACCAACTGGCCGCGATAGGTGAATAAATGACCATTATTGCCAGCTTGCTGCGCGCCGCCGACCTGCCGGACTCGCCTACCGCGCGCCTGGATGTGGAGTTGTTGCTGGCCGCTGCCTTGGGCAAGTCCCGCAGCTACCTGCACACCTGGCCGGAAAAAATCGTCAGCAGCGAAGACGCGCTGCGCTTTGCCGACTACCTGCAACGTCGCCGCAGCGGCGAGCCGGTGGCCTATATCCTCGGCCAGCAAGGTTTCTGGAAGCTTGACCTGGAAGTCGCGCCGCACACCCTGATCCCGCGCCCGGACACCGAACTGCTGGTGGAAGCGGCCCTGGAGTTGTTGCCCGCGACCCCGGCCAATGTCCTCGACCTGGGCACTGGCAGCGGCGCCATCGCCCTGGCCCTGGCCAGCGAGCGCCCGGCCTGGCGCGTGACGGCGGTGGATCGCGTGCTGGAAGCCGTGGCCCTGGCCGAGCGCAATCGCCAGCGCCTGCACCTGGAAAACGTCACGGTGCTCAATAGTCATTGGTTCAGCGCCCTCAAAGATCACACCTATCACCTGATCATCAGCAACCCGCCCTATATTGCCGACAGCGATCCGCACCTGGCGGCGGGCGATGTGCGTTTCGAGCCGGCCAGCGCATTGGTGGCCGGTCACGACGGCCTGGACGACCTGCGCCTGATCATCGCCCAGGCGCCGCAGCACCTGGAGGCCGGTGGCTGGTTGTTGCTCGAGCATGGTTACGACCAGGCTCCGGCCGTGCGCGACCTGCTGCTGGCGCAAGGTTTCGAAGAGGTCCACAGCCGTATCGACCTCGGCGGCCATGAGCGCATCAGCCTGGGACGCCGGCCGTGCTGACCGATCAGGAGCTGTTGCGCTACAGCCGGCAGATCCTGTTGCAACAGGTCGATATCGACGGCCAGTTACGCCTGAAAAACAGCCGCGTGCTGATTGTCGGCCTTGGCGGCCTGGGCGCTCCGGTGGCCTTGTACCTGGCAGCGGCCGGCGTCGGTGAGCTGCATCTGGCGGACTTTGACACCGTCGACCTGACCAACCTGCAACGCCAGATCATCCACGACACCGACAGCATCGGCCTGAGCAAGGTCGATTCCGCCATCGGCCGCTTGAGCGCGATCAACCCCGAGATCCGACTGATTGCCCACCGCACGGCGCTGGACGCTGATTCGTTGGCCGCCGCTGTGTCCAATGTGGACTTGGTGCTCGACTGCTGTGACAACTTCGCCACCCGCGAAGCGGTGAACGCGGCGTGCGTGGCAGCTGGCAAGCCCCTGGTCAGCGGCGCGGCGATTCGCCTCGAAGGCCAGCTCTCGGTGTTTGATCCGCGGCGCCCGGAAAGCCCGTGCTACCACTGCTTATATGGGCACGGCAGCGATACCGAGCTGACCTGCAGCGAAGCCGGCGTCGTCGGCCCGCTGGTGGGGTTGGTCGGCAGCCTGCAAGCCCTGGAAGCCCTGAAGCTGCTGGCTGGCTTTGGCACACCGCTGGTTGGGCGCCTGCTGTTGATCGACGCCCTGGGCACACGTTTTCGCGAACTGCGGGTCAAGCGCGATCCCGGTTGCAGCGTCTGCGGCAGCCAGCATGGTTAAGGATGCACCGATTGGTGTGTTCGACTCCGGCGTTGGCGGCCTGTCGGTGCTGGACGAAATTCATCGTTTATTGCCCCATGAGTCGCTGCTGTACGTGGCGGATTGCGGGCATATCCCCTACGGCGAGAAAACCCCGGCGTTCATTCGCGAACGTTCGCGGGTGGTCGCGGAGTTTTTCCGCGAGCAGGGCGCCAAGGCCTTTGTGATCGCCTGCAACACGGCAACCGTAGCCGCGGTTGCGGACTTGCGTATTGATTATCCGGATTGGCCCCTGGTGGGCATGGAGCCGGCAGTCAAACCGGCCGCCGCCGCGACCCGCAGCGGGGTGATCGGGGTGCTCGCCACCACGGGCACCCTGCAAAGCGCCAAGTTCGCCGCGTTACTGGACCGCTTTGCCAGCGATGTGCGGGTGGTCACCCAGCCCTGTCCGGGGCTGGTGGAGTTGATCGAGGCCGGCGACCTGGGTAGCCCGGCGCTGCGCCAGTTGCTGCAGGGGTACGTCACGCCGCTGGTTGAGGCCGGGTGCGACACCATCATCCTCGGTTGCACTCATTATCCTTTTCTCAAGCCATTGCTGGCGACGATGCTGCCACCGACGGTCATCCTGATCGACACCGGGGCGGCCGTGGCGCGTCAGTTGCAGCGTCTGCTGGGCGAGCGCCAACTGCTGGCCGAGGGCAATCCTCGGGCTGCGCAGTTCTGGACTAGCGGTGATCCGCAGCATCTAAGAAATATCCTACCCACACTGTGGAAGTTCAGCGGCGTTGTGCGAAGCTTCGGTCTGTGAAAAATTCGTGAAATAGCGGGTTTTTTAGCTGAACTTCTGCGTAGTCCGTGATTTCTATAGCTCTTGATTAGCGGTACACAACCATACAACTTCGTTTGGAAAGGATGTTTCTTATGAAGCGCTTGTTCTGTTTGGCTGCGATTGCAGCCGCTGTGTTGGGACACTCGGTTTCGGCCCAGGCTGCCGGCCTGGAATTTGCGGTAGGGCATACCAGCGATTCGACCATGACTTATCGTCTGGGCCTGCAATCGGACTGGGACAAGAGCTGGTGGCAGAGCGATGTGGGGCGCCTGACCGGCTACTGGAGCGGCGCTTATACCTTCTGGGACGGTGATGAACGTGCGAGTGTCAGCAGCCTGTCGTTTTCGCCGGTGTTTGTGTACGAATTCGCCGGCGAGTCGGTGAAACCCTATATCGAAGCGGGGATCGGCGTGGCGCTGTTCTCACGCACCCGGATCGAGGACAACAACATCGGCGGGGCCTTCCAGTTCGAAGACCGCCTGGGCTTCGGCTTGCGTTTTGCCGGCGGGCATCAGGTGGGGATCCGTGCCACGCACTATTCCAACGCAGGCATCAGTAGTCACAACGATGGTATCGAGAGCTATTCGTTGAACTACACCCTGCCGCTCTGATATTCCCCGGCACAGCAGAACCCATGTGGAAGCCGGGCTTGTGTGGGAGTCGGGCTTGCCCGCGATGCAGATGGCTCGGTGCTTCAGACAAACCGAAGTGATGCTATCGCAGGCAAGCCAGCTCCCACATAAGCCCGCTCCCCCATTTGAGCTCGGCAGTTTTCACGGTCAGCGGTAGACCGTCGCAATCCCCTGGCGCTCTTCAAGGCACTCCGGCGCGCCCATCTCGAACTCCCGGCAAATCAGCGGTCGCTTCTCATAGATAGTGCACATCATCGTGTCGCGATCCAGCGCCGCGCACCAGCCGTCGTCCAGGCGCAGCATGACTTCGCCGCCCCAATCGTCCGTGTCGATATAGCGATCAGGCACGCCAGTGTCGGTGATCAACATGACTTCCAGTTGGCAGCAGCAAGCTGCACACGTGGAGCACGTCACGGCGGGTTCGGCGATTTGAATGTGGGGAATGGTGGTCATAGGCGCGCAGTGTAAGGCAAGCCGGTCGGGCGCGTGTGAAAGCTCTGACGGACGTCAGCGCGCGAGCCGGTGCAGGCCAGGAAATACCACAGCCCACAGCAGTGCGATGGCCGCCAGGGTCGGGGCCGTGGCAAACCCGAAGCTCACGCCTGCCAACTGGCTACCGGCGTAGTACGACAGCGGCCCGCCCACTGCTCCCAGCAGGCTTGCGCGCCACCAGGGCCGGGCGCTCCAGGCCAGGCAGTGGCGCAAGGTAGTCGCCAGCAGCGCCCACAGCAAGATCAACCACAGAGGAATCAACGGGCCTGGATCACTGAATTCAAACACACCGGCCGTGCGCAACAGCGTGTCGAGCAGGGTGCCCAGCACGGTCACGCTCAAGATCAACCGCCCTTCAAAGGCCCACGAAGTTATCCACAGCAGGTGGATCGCCAGCACGCCCAGCCCGAGCAATAACCACAGGCTGTCGCCACCCATCACACAGGCAAACCAGCCGCACTGGAACAGCGCGGCATTGGCCAGGTTTTTAAGCATTGAAGCGCCCGAGCAGTGGTTGTGTCACCGCGCCAGGTTTGGCCAGCAGCAATTGCGCGGTGCCGATGGTGCGTTCCATAAAACCACCTTCGCAGTAGCACAGATAGAACTCCCACAACCGCAGGAAGTATTCGTCGTAGCCCAGTTCCGTGAGGCGGCCATGGGCACGGCGAAAATTCTCATGCCACAAGCGCAGGGTTCGCGCGTAATGCAGGCCGAAGTCTTCCATGTGCAGCAGGTTCATATCGGTGTCGCGACTGACAATCTGCAACATCTTCTGTACACAGGGCAGGGCGCCACCGGGGAAAATGTAGCGCTGGATAAAGTCGACGCTGCTCTTGGCCTGTTCATAGCGTTGTTCGCGGATGGTGATGGCCTGCAACAGCATCAGCCCGTCGCTCTTGAGCAAGTGCGCGCATTGCTTGAAGTAGGTGGGCAGGAAACGATGACCCACGGCCTCGATCATTTCAATGGACACCAGTTTGTCGTACTGCCCGCTCAAGTCGCGGTAGTCCTGCAACAGCAATGTCACCTGATTCTGCAAACCCAGGGCCTGGATGCGCTGTTCGGTGTAGGCAAACTGCTCTTTGGACAAGGTGGTCGTGGTGACCCGGCAGCCATACTGCTGCGCCGCGTACAGGGCCATGCTGCCCCAGCCGGTGCCGATTTCCAGCAGGTGGTCCGAAGGCTTGAGCGCGAGTTTCTGGCAGATGCGTTCGAGCTTGTTGAGCTGCGCCTGTTCCAGGGTGTCGTCGGCGGTGAGGAACTGCGCCGCCGAATACATCATGGTCGGGTCGAGAAACTCCTGGAACAGGTCGTTGCCCAGGTCGTAGTGAGCAGCGATGTTCTTTTGCGAGCCCTTGCGGGTATTGCGGTTGAGCCAGTGCAGGCCCTGGGTGAATGGGCGGGCCAACTTGGCCAGGCCGCCTTCCAGGGCATCCAGTACCTCAAGGTTGCTGACCATCACCCGCACCACCGCGGTCAGGTCCGGGCTACTCCAGTAACCATGAATAAACGCCTCGCCGGCGCCGATGGAACCGTTGGCGGCTACCAGGCCCCACACCGCCGGGTCGAGGATCTGGATTTCCCCCAGCAAGTGCGCCTCCCGTGCGCCGAACACCTGGCGCTCACCGTCCTCGACCACCACCAGTTGGCCGTGACGCAGGTTGCCGAGTTGACGCAGCACGGCCTTGCGCAACAACGCGCCGGTCAGGCCATTGACGTTCAGGCGATTGGATTTGACCGATAAGCTAGGGGATTTCATGGCGGCGATCCTTGGGATACCCAGTTGCACAGGCGCCATCGGCGGCCTGATGGGGGAAAATCGGTGTGCGTTTAAGCAGCAAGCGCAGGGCTTGCCAGTAAATTGCCAGGCCGGTCTTGGCGGTCATCCACGGGAAGCGCCACAAGTAGCGATGCAGGCTGGCGCGGTCCAGGGCTTCGCGTTGCAGGCTCAAGGTGGCGTCGAACACCTTGGTCTCGCCCTGCCAGTCGGCCATATGCACCCCCAGGCGCTGGCCGGGTGGGCTGAAGCTCATGCGGTATTCCAGGTCTCGGGGCAAGAACGGCGACACATGAAACGCCTTGGCCACCGCGAAATGCTGGTGCTCGCCGCCCGCCAGGGCGCGGGCCGGCAGCACGTAGTGATAGCGTTCGCGCCACGGGGTGTTGGTCACTTCACAGACAATCGCCGCCAGTTGTCCATCAGCCTCGAAGCAGTAAAAGAAACTCACCGGGTTGAACGCCAGGCCCCAACTGCGGACCTGGGTCAGCAGGCAGACAGCGCCCTGTGGGGTATGCCCCAACGCCGTACTGACCACCTGGCGCACGGCATCAGTCAAACAGGTGCCATCGCGGGTCAATTCAGGCAGGTAGTCCTGCTGGCGCAATGAAAACGGCGCGAAGCGGCCACGGCCGGCGAACGGCGACAGCCCCAGCACCTGCTCCTGTTCGCTGAGGTCCAGGTACAGCAGGCCGATGCGATAGCGAAACGCATGCCCCTTGGCGGTAAATCGCCGATGGGCGATCCAGCCACTGTAGAGGGCGCTGTTCACAGGTTTTCCCCGAAGGCCTGGGCCACGCGCAGGGCACTGACCACGCCGTCTTCATGAAAGCCGTTGGCCCAGTAGGCCCCACAATAATAGGTGTGCTGGGCGCCATGCAGTTCTTCCCAGCGCGCTTGCGCCGCCACCGCCGCCAGGCTGTATTGGGGATGGGCATAGGTGTAGCGGGCAAGGATTTTCAGCGGGTTGATAATTGCTGTCTGATTGAGGCTCACGCAAAAGGTGGTGGGGCTGTCGATGCCTTGCAGGATGTTCATGGCGTAGGTGACGGCCGCTGGCTTGTGCATACTGGCGTCCAGTCGATAGTTCCAGCTGGCCCAGGCCAGTGGGCGATCGGGCAGCAAGCGGGTGTCGGTGTGCAGGGCCACGTCGTTGTCGGCGTAGGTTATTGCCCCAAGAATTTGCTGCTCAGCCTGGCTCGGGTCGTTCAGCAGGGCCAGGGCCTGGTCGCTGTGGCAGGCGAAGACGACCTTGTCGAAAATTTCACGGCCATCGGCACTGTGGATGACCACACCTTCCTGTGTGCGCTCGACTTTTTGCACCGGGCAGTTGAGGCGGATCTGCTGGCGAAACGAATGGGTCAGGGGCTCGATATAACGGCTGGAACCGCCCTCGATCACACACCACTGCGGCCGATTGTTCACCGACAGCAGGCCGTGGTTCTTGAAGAAGCGCACGAAGAACTGCAGCGGAAACCCCAGCATGTCCGCCAGGGGCATCGACCAGATCGCCGCGCCCATGGGCACGATGTAGTGCCGGATAAAGCGCGGGCCGTAGTTGCCCGCCTGCAGGTATTCGCCCAGGGTCGTCTGTGCGCTGATGCGTTGCTCCTGCAAATCCAGCGGCGCCTGGCGATTGAAGCGCAGGATATCGCGCAACATCCCCCAGAAGCCGGGGGACAGGATATTGCTGCGCTGGGCGAACAGGCTGTTGAGGTTATTGCCGTTGTACTCGAGGTTTTCCTCTGGGGCACAGACCGAGAAGCTCATTTCGGTCGGTTTGAACGGCACGCCGATCTGCCTCAGCAAACGGATGAAGTTGGGGTAGGTCCAGTCGTTGAACACGATAAAGCCGGTGTCCACCGCGTAATGTCTGCCATCGACGGTCACGTCTACCGTATGGGTATGGCCACCAATCCGGTCGGCGGCTTCGAACAGGGTGATGTCGTGGCGGCGACTGAGCAGGTAGGCGCTGGTCAGCCCGGAAATCCCACTGCCGATAATGGCGATCTTCACAGGTCGTCCTTTTGTGGCGGTGGGCTGCGCAGCATGCGCTTGCCGATGATCAGTTGCGCGCGGTTCGGCAGTTTCGACAAAGGCCAGAGGGTGGCAATAAACAGTGCCGGGAAGGCGATCTCCAGTGGGCGTTTTTCCAGTTTGCCGAAAATATGCCGCGCTGCTTTGTCGGCCGGCCAGCTCAAGGGCATCGGGAAATCATTGCGTTCGGTCAACGGCGTATCGACGAAGCCGGGGCTGACCACCGTGACATCAATGCCTTCGGGAGACAGGTCGATGCGCAGCGATTCGAACAAATAGCGCAGGCCTGCCTTGGACGCGCCGTAGGCTTCTGCGCGGGGCATCGGCAGGTAGGTGACGGCACTGGCGACGCCCACCAGGTGCGGGGTTGACCCGGCGCGCAGCAGCGGCAATGCGGCTTCGATGCAATAACTGCTAGCCAGCAGGTTGGTGCGCACCACGTGTTCGATAATCGACGCATCGAACTGCTTGGCATCCACATATTCGCAGGTGCCGGCATTCAGGATCACGGTGTCCAGGGCGCCCCAGGTTTGCATGATGTGCTCGCCGATTTCCCGTACCACCTGGCTGTTGGTCAAGTCGCCGGGGACCACCAGCACTTGCCCGGGGTAACGTTGCGCAAGTTGCTCCAGCGGTGCTTCGGTGCGCGCACTCAGCGCGACCTGCGCCCCACTGCCGAGCAACTCTTCGGCCAGGGCCGCACCGATACCGCTGCTTGCCCCGGTCAGCCAATAGCGGCGTGGCGATGTCAGGCTCATGCCATTCTCCCTTTCAACCAACGGATCAACCGGCCGAGTACCGGCAGGTGTTCGTAAAGCAGCGCTCCGGCATCAAAGTAATCGCGGTGCCGGTAAACCTTGTCGTGCCATAACAGGTGAGAGCAGCCTTGCACCTGAATCTGTTGGCCGCCCGCTAACCGCGGGTGGCAAAAGCTCATGGTCCAGCGCAGGTAACCTTCGCCTTCGGCCACGTGGTCGAAACCGTGGAAGTCAAAATGCAATGGGTCGACGTTGCTGTAAAGCTCGGCAAAGTACGCCTTCAGCGCGCTGATGCCGTGGACCTGGTGCAGTGGATCGGTAAACGCTATGTCCTGGCTGTACAGGCTGTCGAGCCGGTGCAGGTTGTGTTTGTCCAGGGTGGCGAAGGACTCGGCGAACTGGCGCAGGAAATCACTCATACACACCCCCTGCCGCCTGGCGTGAGGGCAGGGCACGAAAGGCCGCCAGCGCCCGCTCGCGGGAAGACTTCAGATCGACGATGGGCCGTGGGTAGTCGGCCACGCCAAACAGCCCGCCGACAGCGTCGGGGTTGTGCACTTCCTTTTTGTTCAATCCCGCCAGTTGTGGCAGCCACTGCTTGATAAAACGCCCTTCGCCATCGAATTTCTCGGACTGGCTCAACGGGCTGAAAATGCGGAAGTACGGTGCCGAGTCGGTGCCGGTGGACGAACTCCATTGCCAGCCGCCGTTATTGGCCGCCAGATCGCCGTCGATCAAGTGGCGCATAAAAAAGCGCTCGCCTTCGCGCCAGTCGATCAGCAGGTTCTTGGTCAGAAACATCGCCACCACCATGCGCAGGCGGTTATGCATCCAGCCGGTTTCCAAGAGCTGGCGCATCGCGGCATCAATGATCGGCAGGCCGGTGCGTGCCTCTTGCCAGGCGGCCAGATCAGCGGGAGCGTGGCGCCAGGCCACAGCTTCGGTTTCCGGGCGAAAGGCACGATGGCGCGACACCCGTGGGTAACCCACCAGGATATGTTTGTAGAACTCGCGCCACAGCAATTCGTTGATCCAGGTGATTGCGCCGATGTCGCCGCTTTCGAATTCACCCTGGTTACTTTGCAGCGCCGCATGCAGGCACTGGCGTGGCGAAATCACGCCGGCGGCGAGGTACGCAGACAGTTGGCTGGTGCCGGGCTTGGCCGGGAAGTCGCGTTCATCCTTGTAATAGCTGATTTGTGCGTCGGCAAACTGGGCAAGGCGTCGCTGCGCCTCGTCTTCACCGGCCGGCCAAAGGGCGCGCAGGGTGTCGCTGGGCGGGGCAAATCCCTTGACCTGCTCGGGAACTGCATCACTGGCGAACGGCAGCGCGGCCTGCGCCTTGGGCGTCGCCACCCGGCGCGGCAGGGCACTGTGCAGGCGGTTGTAACAGACCTTACGAAACTGGCTGAACACCTGGAAGTAAGTGCCGGTCTTGGTCAATACGCTGCCAGGCTGGAACAGCAGTTGGTCCAGATAGCTGTGAAACCCTACCCCGTGTGCTTCCAGAGCCTGGGCCACGGCGGCATCGCGCCGGCTTTCGTGGATCCCGTATTCTTCGTTGGTGTGCACGCTCTCGACTGACAGGGCCTGGCACACCTGCACCAGTACCTGTGGCACCTGGTCCCAAGTGTCGGCATGGCGGATCAGCAGGGGAATATTCAGCTCTCCCAGGGCCAGGCTCAGGGCCTTGAGGTTGCGCAGCCAGAAGTCCACCTTGCACGGCGCATCGTCATGGGCCAGCCACTGATCGGCGGTAATCAGGTACACCGCCGCTGTCGGGCCGCGCTGGCAGGCGGCAGCGAGGGCGGTGTTGTCATGCAGGCGCAGGTCGCTGCGCAGCCAGATCAGATGCATTAGAGAAGCCCACGCTGGATCAGGAGCTGATGGGCCGACAAGGGGTCTTCGGCCAGCACCAATTGAGGGGTGTCCTGAGTTAATACGGATAACTCGGCTTGATGGATGCACACCGTTGGTCCGGCAATCAGGATCGGGCAGTGGGTGCCGCTCAGCAGTTTCGGCAAGGTCGCTAAATGGAGGGCCTTGCTCGAGTACAGCAGCACGGCGCGCGGTTGCAGGTGCTCGACGGCCAGGGCCAGTTCGCCGGTAGGCAACGGCCAGTCGAAAACTTCCACCGGGCAATCGGCGCTGCTGGCCAGCCAGGCGCTCAGCCACAGGTGCGGTTCGAGCGGCAGGTCGGAATGGTTGATCAGCAACAATGGCGGGCCGTTGAGCTGGCGGTTGTTGTGATACATCCGTGCGCCGAACTTGCTGCGCAGCCAGGAATGGAAAAACACCCGCTCCATCTGCGCGCCGAACTGGCCTTGCCAGCGCTGCTCCAGCTCCTTGAGCAGTGGCAACAGCAGTTGCTCGCACAGGGTACGCGGTGGGTAAAGGGCCATGGCCTGGTTGAACACGTCGTCGACCCGGCGCTCGGCCAGTTGACCGATGGCCTGGATCAAGGTCTGGCGCAGGTTCTGCCATTCGTTTTCGACGCTATCGTCCACCGGCTGGGCGTTGTCGATCAACTGCTTGACCTGGCTTACCGGTACGCCTCGGTTGAGCCACGTCAGGATAGTCTGGATACGCTGCACATGGTCGGCGTTGAACAGCCGATGGCCCTTGGGCGTACGCTGCGGCACGATCAGGCCGTAACGCCGTTCCCAGGCGCGCAGGGTCACCGCGTTGACCCCGGTCTGGCGGGCCACTTCGCGAATCGGCAGCCAGCCTTGTTCCAGGGCCAGGGCCACATCTTCGACGGGTTGGGCAGGGGGTTGCGGGGAAACATTCATGGGTTAGATCGCATTACGCAGGCTGAGATTTTCCGGATGCGGTTGCAGGTAGGCCTGCTGCGCGATGTAGCGGTCCGGGTGTTGGCGAAAGTGATGCTTGAGCAAGGTCAGCGGCACGACCAGCGGCACGATGCCTTGCCGGTATTGGCTGATCAGTGCCTGCATTTCCTGTTTGTCTGCGGCGCTCAGGGCCTGCTTGAGGTAACCGCTGATGTGCTGCAACACATTGGAATGGGTGCCACGGGTGGCGCACTTTTTCAGGGCCGTCATCAGCTCGCTGAAATACTCGGTGGCCAGCACTGGCAGGTCACAGTCCTTGCTCATGCTGCCCAGCAGGTTGCCCAGGCTTTTGTAGTGGGCCGGACTATGGGCCATCAGCAGGTATTTATAGCGCGAGTGGAAGGCCAGCAGTTGGTGACGGGTCAGACCCTGCGCGAGCAATTGTTGCCATGTGGCATAGACAAAGACCCGGGTCAGGAAATTTTCCCGCAGCACCGGGTCGTGCAGGCGGCCATCTTCCTCCACCGGCAGGTTGGGATGGCGTGCGCAGAATGCCTGGGCATAGATGCCGCGCCCACCGCCCTCGGCCGGGGTGCCGTTGTCGCGGTAGACCTTGACCCGTTCCAGGCCGCAGGACGGTGATTTCTGCATGAAGATATAGCCGCACAGGTCCGTATGTTCGGCGGCCATGCGCTGGCCGTACTCATCCAGTGCGCCGGTCACATTCAGTTCGCGGTGGACTGTGCCCACGGCTTGCGGCTGGAGTGGGTCGCCCACCAGGCGAATCGGCTCACGGGGGATGCCCAGGCCAATAGCGACTTCTGGGCACAGTGGCACGAAGTCGAAATAGTCACTGAGTGTCTGGCTGCACAGGGGGGATTGTTTGTGCCCGCCGTTGAAACGCACGTTTTCGCCGAGCAGGCAGGCGCTGATGGCGATTTTTGGTTTGCCGGTGACGGACACGTTGCAGGACATGGCAAAACCTCGACAAGATTCCTGTACAGTTTATGGTTTCTGTACAACTAATCTCATCATAGGTTTTGCGCTGTACAAGTCAAATAGTTTGTACAAGTTTTTTGATGAGGTTATTGCCAGCCCATTTTCCAGCGCTCGGCATCTTGCAGGCTCTGCCAGGTCAGGCGTTCTCCGCGCCGGGTCAAGACGGCTTGCAGTTCAATCTCCAGTACGTTGTCTTCTTCATCGCGAAACAACTCGGTGACCAGGAAATGTTTTTCCTTGTTTCGCGGGTGGGTTGCTGTCCATTTGGAGAGCAGCAGTTTTGTTGGATTGATGCGGTTCATTGCAGGTGTCCGAGCAAGCGCCGCGCGGCTTCCTGGCCGCTGAGCCACGCGCCTTCGACCCTGCCTGACAGGCACCAGTCGCCACACACGTACAGGCCCAGGTCGGCATCCGCCAGTACTCCCCATTCATGGCTGCCCGCCGGGCGGGCGTACAGCCAGCGGTGGGCGAGGCTGAAGGAGGGCGCCGGCATGCTGCAATGCAGCAGTTCGGCAAAGGCGCCGTGCAGCAATTCGATGATGGCTTCCTTGGGCAGGTCCAGGTGCTGTTTGCTCCAGGCACTGGTGGCGTGCAGGATCCAGGTATCTGGCGTGGCGTCACGCCCTGGTTTGCTGCGGTTGCGGGCCAGCCAGTCGAGGGGGCTGTCTTGTACGAAGCAGCCTTCCATCGGCGTATCCAGCGGCGTGTCGAAGGCCAGGGCAATGGCCCAGGTCGGGTCCATTTTCACCCCGGCTGCCGTGCTCGCCAGTTTCGGCGCCGCGGCCAGCAGGGCCGTGGCCTGGTGCGCCGGGGTGGCAATGATTACGTGGCTGAAGGGGCCATGGTTGCCACCGTCGGCGTCCAGCAGGTTCCAGTGTTGCTGGCCCTGGAACACTTCGGTGATACGGCAGCCGAACTCCACCGGCAGGTCGTCCAGCAGTGCGCGGGTGATGGCGCTCATGCGCGGGGTGCCGACCCAGCGGGTCTGCTCATCGGGAGAAGGGCTCAGTTGTCCGGATTGGCAGTTGTAGAGTTGCGGTTCCCACTCGGCAACCCAGCCATTGGCTTGCCAGCGTTGTACTTCATCGACGAAGCGTCGGTCGCGGGCGGTGAAGTACTGCGCGCCAAGGTCCAGTGTGCCGGCCTCGCTGCGCTTGCTGGACATGCGCCCGCCACTGCCGCGGCTTTTATCGAAGAGTTGTACAGCGTGCCCGGCATCTTTTAACGCTCGGGCGGCCGAAAGTCCGGCGATGCCGGTACCGATGATCGCGATGGGAACAGTCATGGGAGGCCTCGTTTTACCTTTGGGTACAGACTACGCCGACACCAATAGCTGTACAATATTGTTTTTTGGTATAAGTTTCGGCATGCCTTAACGTGTGGCGTGGCCTATGGTTAAACGTAGGTCGCGCCCGATTAAAAAGATCCCTGCTTATAAAATAGACCAGCGATGCTCGGCCAACGTTACAGGAGGAAGATCTCATGCATATTTTGCTGACCGGCGGTACCGGTCTGATCGGCCGCCAGCTTTGCCAGTACTGGAGCGCCCAGGGGCATCAGTTGACGGTATGGAGCCGCAATCCCGCGCAGGTCGCCACCCTGTGCGGTGCGCAGGTGAAGGGCGTTGCCCGTTTGCAGGATGTAACGCAGCCGGTGGATGCTGTTATCAACCTGGCCGGCGCGCCGATCGCCGACCGGCTCTGGACCCATAAACGCAAGGCATTGCTGTGGAGCAGTCGGATCAGCCTGACGGAAACCTTGCTGGCCTGGCTTGAAGGCCTGGCGGTGAAACCTGCGGTGTTGATTTCCGGGTCGGCGGTGGGCTGGTATGGCGATGGCGGTGAGCGCGAGCTGACCGAAGCCAGCGGCCCGGTGCTGGACGATTTTCCCAGCCAGTTGTGCATTGCCTGGGAAGAAACCGCCCAGCGCGCCGAGGCCTTCGGCTTGCGGGTGGTGCTGGTGCGTACTGGCCTGGTGCTAGCGGCCGAGGGCGGCTTTTTGTCGCGGTTGTTACTGCCCTTTAAACTGGCGCTGGGCGGGCCTATCGGTAACGGTCGGCAGTGGATGCCGTGGGTGCATATCAAGGATCAAATCGCCCTGATTGATTTTCTTCTACACAAACCTGACGCCAGCGGTCCTTATAATGCCTGCGCGCCCCAGCCGGTGCGTAACCGCGAGTTTGCCAAGACCCTGGGCCAGGTGCTGCACCGCCCGGCGTTTATGCCGATGCCGGCGTTTGCCTTGCGGGTGGGTTTGGGCGAGTTGTCCGGCCTGTTGCTGGGCGGGCAGAAGGCGCTACCCGAGCGGTTGTTGGCCGCCGGTTTCACTTTTCAGTTCACTGAGTTGCACGCGGCCCTGGACGACTTGTCCAGCCGCCTCTAGAGATAGGATGTTGCATGACGGATCACGCGTTGTTACTGGTCAACCTGGGCTCGCCGGCGTCCACTTCGGTGGCCGATGTGCGCAGCTACCTCAATCAGTTCTTGATGGACCCGTATGTGATCGACCTGCCATGGCCGGTGCGGCGCTTGCTGGTGTCGCTGATCCTGATCAAGCGTCCCGAGCAGTCGGCCCACGCCTACGCCTCGATCTGGTGGGACGAAGGCTCGCCGCTGGTGGTCCTCAGTCGCCGCCTGCAGCAGCAGATGACCAGCCAATGGACCCATGGCCCGGTGGAACTGGCGATGCGTTATGGCGAACCGTCGATTGAAAGCGTGCTGACCCGCCTGGCCGGCCAGGGCATCCATAAGGTCACGCTGGCGCCGTTGTATCCACAGTTTGCCGACAGCACCGTGACCACGGTGATCGAAGAAGCGCGGCGGGTGGTGCGCGAGAAGAAACTCGACCTGCAGTTCTCGATCCTGCAACCGTTCTACGACCAGCCGGAATACCTCGATGCCCTGGTGGCCAGTGCCAGGCCGCATTTGCAGCAGGATTACGATCACCTGCTGTTCAGCTTCCATGGCCTGCCGGAACGCCATCTGAATAAACTCAACCCCGGGCATTCCCTGGACGGTGCGGGCGACTGCTGTGCCGATGCGTCGCCTGAGGTGCGTACCACCTGTTATCGCGGGCAATGCTTCAGCGTCGCCCGCGACTTTGCCGCGCGCATGGGCCTGCCTGAGGGTAAATGGTCGGTAGCGTTCCAGTCGCGCCTGGGCCGGGCGAAGTGGATCGAACCCTACACCGAGGCCCGCCTGGAGGCCCTGGCTCAGCAGGGGGTGAAGAAGTTGCTGGTGATGTGCCCGGCGTTTGTCGCCGATTGCATCGAGACCCTGGAGGAGATCGGTGATCGCGGCCTGGAACAGTTCCGCGAAGCCGGGGGCGAGGAGTTAGTGCTGGTGCCGTGCCTCAATGATGATCCGCAGTGGGCGGCGGCACTTAACACCTTGTGCGAAAGAGCGCCCGTCAGCCTCTAAGGTGGCGGCTTGTGTGGGAGCTGGCTCCCATACAAGCCAGTTCCCACATGGCTTCAGCGGGCTTTACTCGTGATGGGGCTGGCCAAGAAAGGTCAGTGAGCTGAACAGCGCGCGGATGTGGACCTCGCCGTTATCTTTGACCGGCACTTGTGCCTGCGCCGCAATCACATTCAGCGCTTCATTGCGCACCAGTACCTGGGCCCGGCCATCCTTGTCGGTCTCGGTACTCAAGGTGTTCGGCGCGCTGCGGTAGTCGCCAATCAACTTGATTCCGGCGGCGGGCTTGCCGTCGATCAGCACCCGTACAGGCAGCGATTGGCCTGGGCCGACGGTCAGCGGGTCGACTTCGGGCACGATCACCATCCTCAACTGATCCAGCTTGGGCAGTTTTGCCCCGGCCTGATAGATCGCCAGGCTGTACTTCAGGGCCTGGGTCGTTTCGACGGCGCCCGGCACCTGGCTGTGGCCCTTGTTCACCCATTTCTTGTCTGGGGTTTGCGTCCACAGGCCGTTATCAAACGCCACGGCCAGCACCGCAGGAGATTTGAGTGGTTGCAGGCGCGCCTGGTCGTCCAGGCGTTGTACGGTCACCGGGATCATCCGGCCACTGGCGTCATAGGCCCAGGCGCCGCTGACTTTCCTGGCCTTGAAGGCTTCGTCTTCGGCACCGTGGCCATAGACCACCTCGATATGCCCCCGGCGTTGCTCGGTCCACAGACCGTGGGCCGATACCTGGGTGGCGAACAGCAGGCCGAGCACGGCCAATGATTTGAGCGCTTGCATGGTGAGGTCCTTTTACAGATTGAGGGTCAGGCTGACGGTGAAGTTGCGCGGCTCTCCGGGGGTTACCCAGTAGTTGCTGTAGGAGCGCTCGTAGTACTTTTCATCGAACAGGTTGTTGAGGTTCAAGCCCACGGTGAGGTTGTCGCTGGCCTTGTAATGGGCCAGCAGGTCGACCGTGTGGTAGGCCGGCAACTCGAAGCTTTTACCTGCCTCGCCCGAGCGGTCGCCGACGTAGGTAAAGGCCGCGCCCAGGTCCGAACCCCGCAGGGCGCCATCCTGGAACTCATACACGCCCAACAGGCTGCCACTGCGCTTGGCCACGCCAGGGACGCGGCTGCCGGTGGGGATTTCTTTGTCACCCTTGGTCACTTGCGCATCGATGTAGGCCAGGGCACCAATCACCCGCACAGCGTCAGTCAATTGCCCGCTCAGTTGCAGGTCAACCCCCTGGCTGCGGGCCTTGCCAATGGCGCGCTTGAGGTCGGTGGCCGGGTCGGTGGCCAGGGTGTTTTCTTTATTGATATGGAAGGCGGCGACGGTGGCGCTCAGGCGGTCGTCGAACAGCTCAGTCTTGATACCGACTTCATACCCGACACCCTCTTCGGGCTCGAGGAATTTACCGGCTGCGTCCAGGTCACTTTGCGGCTTGAACGAGGTACTTGCGTTGGCAAACAGCCCCACCTGCGGGGTCAGTTGATACAGCAGGCCGGCCCGCTGGGTCATGACATCGTGGGTTTTCTGGCTCTTGGCGCCGTTGCGGGTGAAGTCCTCTGAGCTTTGCTCGACGTGCTCCAGGCGCACGCCCACCAGGCCGCGCAGGCGGTCGGTAAATACGATCTGGTCTTGCAGGTTCAGCGCCTGGCTTTTCACCTGGGTGAAAAAATCAGTGCCCGTGGGCTTGCCATTGGGCTTGGGCTGGCCATAGACCGGTTGGTAGATATCAATCGGGTAGCTGCCGGTGATGGCGGTCACCCGTTCTTTCTTGCGGTAGTCCTCGTACTCGGTGCCGATCAGCAATTCATGCTGCCAACTGCCGATATCGAACAGACCGCGCAGCTCCAACTGGGTGATGCTGTCGTGCCAACCCGTGGAGCGTTCGCGGTAACGGCGGTTGACGGTATGCCCATCGGCATTCAGCGGGCGGCTTTCCGAGGCGTGGCCCCAGAGGCTGCCTTGTTTGTAATGGCTGGCCAGGCGCAGTTTCCAGGCATCGTTCAAGTGATGCTCGAGGGTGGCTTGCAGGCGGTTGTTGTGGTTGTCGATCTCGCCGTCGTTGGGCTCGCCGAGGAAGGTCGAGCGGGACATGCCGCTCCAGCGGTCATTCGGCGCGACGATGCCCCGGTCGAACGTTGAGCTGTGGCGCACGAACTCACTTTCCACCAACAGGCTGGTGTCCGGGTCCAGTTGCCAACTGAACGATGGGGCGACAAACACCCGCTTGCTCTGCACGTGGTCACGAAAGCTGTGGTTGTCTTCCACTGCCAGATTGACCCGCGACAGCACATTGCCTTCGCTGTCCAGCGGGGTGTTGATATCGACGGCGGTGCGGTAGCGGTCCCAACTGCCGGCGCTGGTCTGCAGGGTGGTAAAGGCTTCGGCTTGGGGCTTTTTGGTGACGATATTCACGGTGCCGCCGGGATCGCCACGGCCATAGAGGCTGGCGGCGGGGCCCTTGAGCACTTCGATACGTTCGATATTGGCCGTGTCCGGCGTGCTCGGGTAGCCACGGTTGGCGCTGAAACCATCCTGGTAGAACGCCGAGGTGGTGAAGCCGCGAATACTGTATTCGTAAAGGGTCAGGCCACCGAAGTTGTTCTGCTTGGACACCCCGCCGGCAAACTCCAGGGCGCGCTCGACGTTGTTGCTGCCCAGGTCCTTGAGCACTGTGGTGGGGATCACGCTGATTGACTGTGGGATATCCCGCAGGGCGGTGTCGGTCTTGGTCCCGCTGGCCGAGCGGGTCGCACGGTAACCCGTGACCGGGCCGGTAGCGGATTCATACGCCTCGCCGGTGATGCTGGTGGTGCCCAGTTCAAGGGTGTTGGTGTCTTCTGCAAACACCGGGTCCACCAGCAATCCCAGGGCGAGACCGGCCAGGGGCGCAAACTTTCGAGACGTCATGGTCTAACATTCCAATATCAATATTGAAATAATATAACATGACTATTGAGAGTGTATCTCTTTAAGGATCGTCCTTTATTCCTGCTCTTTCACCGGGGCGGGCGGCGGGCGCAGGCCCACTTCGGCCAGCAGCTTGATCTCTTTGCCGTTGCGCATCACCTGGATCGCGACCTTTTCCGTCGGTTTGATCCGCGCCACCTGGTTCATCGAACGGCGACCATCGCCCGCCGGTTCACCGTCGATGCTGAGGATCACATCGCCCACCTGCATCCCGGCTTTCTCCGCCGGGCCGCCGCGCAGGATGCCGGCAATCACGATGCCTGGGCGCCCGGTCAGGCCAAACGACTCCGACAGCTCCTTGGTCAGCGGTTGCACTTCAATCCCCAGCCAGCCACGGATCACCTGGCCGTGCTCGATGATCGACTTCATCACTTCCATCGCCAGCTTCACCGGGATCGCAAAACCGATGCCCTGGGAGCCGCCGGACTTGGAAAAAATCGCCGTGTTGATGCCGGTCAGGTTGCCATTGGCGTCCACCAGCGCGCCGCCGGAGTTGCCCGGGTTGATCGCCGCGTCGGTCTGGATAAAGTCTTCGTAGCTGTTAAGGCCCAACTGATTACGCCCGGTGGCGCTGATGATGCCCATGGTCACGGTCTGGCCGACGCCGAACGGGTTGCCGATCGCCAAGGCCACATCACCGACCCGCAGGCTTTCGGAGCGGCCGATGGTGATGGAGGGCAGGTTCTTCAGGTCGATCTTCAGGACCGCAAGGTCGGTTTCCGGGTCGCTGCCCACTACCCGCGCCAGGGTTTCGCGGCCATCGCGCAGGGCCACGACAATCTGGTCGGCCCCGGTGCTTACATGGTTGTTGGTCAGGATGTAGCCTTCGGGGCTCATGATCACCCCGGAGCCGAGGCTCGACTCCATGCGGCGCTGCTTGGGCGAATTGTCACCGAAGAACCGCCGGAACTGTGGGTCTTCAAACAGCGGGTGCGCCGGTTTATTGATGACTTTGGTGGTGTATAGGTTGACCACTGCGGGCGCAGCGACCACCACCGCATCGGCGTAGGTCACCGGGCCTTGTTGCACCGCGCTGGTTTGCGGTGCCTGTTGCAGGTTGACGTCCAGGCTTGGCAGGCCGACCCATTGCGGATAACGCTGAATAATCAGCATCGCGATCAGCACGCCGGCCAACAATGGCCATCCAAAAAAACGCAGCGCCTTGAGCATCAAGTAAGTCCTGACAGGTTGCAGGGGGCGCGGGAGCGCCCATAATGTCGCGCATTATACGAGGCCGCGAGCGCCTCTGAACGGGATATTTAGGAGTCTTTTATGGCCGTCGCCCTGAGCACCCTGGTTGAAGAAGCGGATCGCTACTTGAACAGCGCGAAAATTGCCGATTACTGCCCCAATGGCCTGCAGGTCGAAGGCCGGCCGCAGGTGTTGCGCATTGTCAGTGGCGTGACTGCCAGCCAAGCGCTGCTCGACGCGGCGGTGGAGGCCAAGGCCGACCTGGTGCTGGTGCATCACGGTTATTTCTGGAAAGGCGAGAGCCCGTGCATCACCGGCATGAAACAGCGCCGCCTCAAGACCCTGCTCAAGCACGACATCAGCCTCCTGGCCTACCACCTGCCGCTGGACCTGCACCCGGACGTGGGCAACAACGTGCAGTTGGCCCGCCAGTTGGACATCACCGTCGAAGGCCCGCTGGACCCGGACAACCTTAAGGTCGTCGGCCTGGTCGGCTCCTTGGCCGAGCCCCTGTCGGCACGGGATTTCGCCCGCCGTGTGCAGGAAGCCATGGGCCGCGAGCCGCTGCTGATCGAAGGCAGCGCGATGATCCGCCGCGTGGGCTGGTGCACCGGCGGCGGCCAGGGCTACATCGACCAGGCCGTGCTGGCCGGGGTGGATTTGTACCTCAGCGGCGAGGCCTCGGAACAGACCTTCCACAGTGCCCGGGAAAACGACATCAGCTTTATCGCCGCCGGCCATCATGCCACCGAGCGTTATGGCGTGCAGGCCCTGGGCGATTACCTGGCCCGGCGCTTTGCCCTCGAGCACCTGTTTATCGACTGCCCCAACCCGATCTGAGCCTCCCCACAGGCCCGTCATTGCAGGCAAACCGAGCGGTATATCCATATACCGTTTCGATCTAGCCAGCTCCCTGATTAGAAGCAGGTGCTGTGCTAGCATGCCTCGCTCGAACACGGCCCGCAGGCCGTCCATAAGATCGTTTTTCCGTGAGTAGCCATGGTCGACAAACTGACGCATCTGAAACAGCTGGAGGCGGAGAGCATCCACATCATCCGTGAGGTTGCCGCCGAGTTCGACAACCCCGTGATGCTCTACTCCATCGGCAAAGACTCCGCCGTGATGCTGCATCTGGCGCGCAAGGCATTCTTCCCGGGCAAGCTGCCGTTTCCGGTGATGCATGTGGACACCCAGTGGAAATTCCAGGAAATGTACAAGTTTCGCGACCGCATGGTCGAGGAACTGGGCCTGGAGCTGATCACTCACGTCAACCCGGACGGTGTGGCGCAGGGCATCAACCCGTTCACCCACGGCAGCGCCAAGCACACCGACATCATGAAGACCGAAGGCCTGAAACAAGCCTTGGACCAGCATGGTTTCGACGCAGCCTTCGGCGGCGCCCGTCGCGATGAAGAGAAATCCCGCGCCAAAGAGCGCGTGTACTCGTTCCGCGACAGCAAGCACCGCTGGGACCCGAAAAACCAGCGCCCGGAGCTGTGGAACGTCTACAACGGCAACGTCAACAAGGGCGAGTCGATCCGCGTGTTCCCGCTGTCCAACTGGACCGAGCTGGATATCTGGCAGTACATCTATCTGGAAGGCATCCCCATCGTGCCGCTGTACTTCGCCGCCGAACGTGAAGTGATCGAGAAGAACGGCACGCTGATCATGATCGACGACGAGCGCATCCTCGAGCACCTGTCCGACGAGGACAAAGCCCGCATCGTCAAAAAGAAAGTCCGTTTCCGTACCCTTGGCTGCTACCCGTTGACGGGCGCGGTGGAGTCCGAAGCCGAGACGCTGACGGACATCATCCAGGAAATGCTCCTGACGCGAACTTCCGAGCGCCAGGGCCGTGTCATCGACCACGATGGTGCAGGCTCGATGGAAGATAAAAAACGTCAAGGTTATTTCTAAGGGGCTGTCATGTCGCATCAATCTGATTTGATCAGCGAGGACATCCTCGCCTACCTGGGCCAGCACGAACGCAAGGAAATGCTGCGCTTTCTGACCTGTGGCAACGTCGACGACGGCAAGAGCACCCTGATCGGGCGCCTGCTGCACGACTCCAAGATGATCTACGAAGACCATCTGGAAGCCATCACCCGCGATTCGAAGAAAGTCGGCACCACCGGTGACGATATCGACCTGGCTTTGCTGGTCGACGGCCTGCAGGCCGAGCGTGAGCAGGGCATCACCATTGATGTGGCCTACCGCTATTTCTCCACCGCCAAGCGCAAATTCATCATTGCCGACACCCCCGGCCATGAGCAGTACACCCGCAACATGGCCACCGGTGCGTCCACCTGTGACCTGGCGATCATCCTGGTGGATGCGCGCTACGGCGTGCAGACCCAGACCCGTCGCCACAGCTTTATCGCCTCGCTGTTGGGCATCAAGCACATCGTCATCGCGATCAACAAGATGGACCTCAACGGTTTCGACGAGAGCATCTTCGAGTCGATCAAGGCCGACTACCTGAAGTTTGCCGAGGGCATTGCGTTCAAGCCGAGCACCATGGCCTTTGTGCCGATGTCGGCGCTCAAGGGCGACAACGTGGTGAACAAGAGCGAGCGTTCGCCGTGGTACACCGGCCAGTCGCTGATGGAGATCCTCGAAACCGTCGAGATCGCCAACGACCGCAACTACACCGACCTGCGTTTCCCGGTGCAGTACGTCAACCGCCCGAACCTGAACTTCCGTGGTTTCGCCGGCACCCTGGCCAGCGGCATCGTGCACAAGGGCGACGAAGTGGTGGTGCTGCCGTCGGGCAAGAGCAGCCGCATCAAATCCATCGTCACCTTCGAAGGTGAGCTGGAGCACGCAGGCCCAGGCCAGGCCGTGACCCTGACCATGGAAGACGAGATCGACATCTCCCGTGGCGACCTGCTGGTGCATGCCGACAACGTGCCGCAAGTGACCGACGCCTTCGACGCCATGCTGGTGTGGATGGCCGAGGAGCCGATGCTGCCGGGCAAGAAATACGACATCAAGCGTGCTACCAGCTACGTGCCGGGTTCCATCACCAGCATCGTGCATCGTGTGGATGTGAACACCTTGGAAGAAGGCCCCGCCAGTGCCTTGCAACTGAACGAGATCGGTCGGGTCAAGGTCAGCCTCGACGCGGCGATTGCCCTGGACGGTTACGCCAGCAACCGCACCACCGGCGCCTTTATCGTGATTGATCGCCTGACCAACGGCACTGTGGCCGCGGGCATGATCATCGCACCACCGGTCAGCCATGGCAGCGCGGCGCAGCACGGCAAGCTGGCCCACGTGGCCACCGAAGAGCGCGCCCAGCGTTTCGGCCAGCAGCCGGCCACCGTGTTGTTCAGCGGTCTGTCGGGCGCAGGCAAGAGCACCTTGGCCTATGCAGTTGAGCGTAAATTGTTCGACATGGGCCGTGCGGTGTTTGTGCTCGATGGCCAGAACCTGCGCCATGACCTCAATAAAGGTCTGCCACAGGACCGAGCCGGGCGTACCGAGAACTGGCGGCGTGCTGCTCACGTGGCGCGTCAGTTCAACGAAGCCGGCCTGCTGACCCTGGCGGCCTTCGTGGCGCCGGATGCCGAGGGCCGTGAACAGGCCAAGGCGTTGATCGGCAGTGATCGTTTGCTGACCGTGTACGTGCAGGCCTCGCCGCTGGTGTGTGCCGAGCGTGACCCGCAAGGCCTGTATGCTGCGGGTGGGGATAACATCCCTGGTGAGTCGTTCCCGTACGACGTGCCGTTGAATGCCGACCTGGTGCTCGACACCCAGGCCCTGTCGCTGGACGACAGCGTCAAGCAAGTGCTGGAGCTGTTGCGCCAGCGCGGCGCGATCTAAACCTCGCCGCCACAAAAAAGCCCGCCACCGATCACTCGGTGGCGGGCTTTTCACATTCTTCAGGTTGACACAGTCAGTGTGGGAGCTGGTTTGCCTGCGATGGCAGTGGTTCAGGCAATGCACTTACATCTGACAGACCGCTATCGCGGGCACGCCACACACAGGTTGATCAGCGATTACCTGGGTACTCGATGTGAAGCCGGCTCAACAGGGCATCCTTGTCTTCCCACAACTGGTTGATCCAGCCCTGGAACGCCAACCGATACTCCCCATCCTGTTCATAATTCTTGCCAATGAACTCGGCCGGGATCTGCACCTCTTCAAACTGCACCACCACGTCTTTTACATTGCCGCACAGCAAGTCCCAGAACCCCGGGCGCCCGCCTGGGTAGTGGATAGTCACATTGACCAGTGACTTCAGTTGCTCGCCCATGGCATCCAGTACAAACGCAATGCCGCCGGCCTTGGGCTTGAGCAGGTAGCGGAACGGCGATTGTTGCTGGGCATGTTTGCCAGGGGTAAACCGCGTGCCTTCGGCAAAGTTGAAAATACCCACCGGGTTGTCGCGAAATTTCGCACAGGTCTTGCGGGTGGTTTCCAGATCCTTGCCTTTCTTCTCCGGGTGTTTCTCCAGGTAGGCCTTGGTGTAACGCTTCATGAAGGGGAAGCCCAGCGCCCACCACGCGAGGCCAATCACCGGTACCCAGATCAGCTCCTGCTTGAGGAAAAACTTCAGTGGGCGGATCCGTCGATTGAGCACGTACTGCAACACCATGATATCGACCCAGCTCTGGTGGTTGCTGGTCACCAGGTACGAGTGCTGGTAGTCCAGGCCTTCCAGGCCCTTGAGGTGCCAGCGGGTGCGGCGCACCAGGTTCATCCAGGCCTTGTTATTGCTGATCCACGCTTCATGGGTGTGGTTCATCAACCACTCGCTGAAGCGCTTGGCGAACGGCAGCGCCTTGAACAGCGCGACGATAAACAGGAATGAACACAGCAGGATGGTGTTCAACGCCAGCAGCAGCGAGGCAAGGACCCCACGCAGGGGGGCAGGCAGAAAGTCCAGCATTTAGGCATCCATAGGTCGGTTGGCGGCTTGAATCGCGGTCAGGGCGATGGTGTAGACGATATCGTCCACCTGGGCCCCACGGGGCAGGTCGTTCACAGGTTTGCGCAGGCCTTGGAGCATCGGGCCGAGGCTGACGCAATCGGCACTGCGCTGCACGGCTTTGTGGGTGGTGTTGCCGGTGTTGAGGTCGGGGAACACAAAGACCGTGGCCTTGCCCGCCACCAGGCTGTTGGGTGCCAGTTGCCGAGCGACGTTTTCGTTGGCGGCGGCATCGTACTGCAAGGGGCCATCGATCAGCAGCGAGCTTTGTTGTTCGTGGGCCAGCAGGGTGGCCTCGCGGACTTTCTCCACTTCTTCGCCACTGGCCGAGTCACCACTGGAGTAGCTGATCATCGCCACGCGCGGGGTGATACCGAAGGCGGCGGCCGAGTCGGCGCTCTGCAGGGCGATTTCCGCGAGTTCCGCGGCGCTGGGGTGCGGGTTCATCACGCAGTCGCCGTAGACCAGTACTTGTTCAGGGAACAGCATGAAAAACACCGACGACACCAGGGTGCAGCCCGGCGCGGTCTTGATCAGTTGCAGGGCCGGGCGGATGGTATTGGCGGTGGAGTGGATGACCCCGGAGACCAGGCCGTCCACTTCATCCAGCGCCAGCATCATGGTGGCGATCACCACGGTGTCTTCCAGTTGCTGCTCGGCCATCGGCGCGTTGAGGCTTTTGCTCTTGCGCAGGGCCACCATCGGCTCGACATAGCGCTCGCGAATCAGGTCCGGGTCAAGAATCTCCAGGCCTTCGGGCAACTCGATGCCGTGGGCGCGGGCCACGGCTTCGACGTCAGCCGGCTTGGCCAGCAGCACACAACGGGCAATGCCCCGGGCCTGGCAGATGGCGGCGGCTTGCACGGTCAGCGGCTCGCTGCCCTCGGGCAGCACAATGCGCTTGTTGGCGGCCTGGGCACGCTGGATCAACTGGTAGCGGAACACTGCCGGCGACAGGCGCATCTCCCGTGGCGTACCGCAACGCTGGTGCAGCCAGCGCGCGTCCAGGTGGCTGGCGACGAAATCGGTGATGATCTCCGCACGTTCGCGGTCATCAATCGGGATTTCCTTGTTCAGGCTGTTGAGTTGGTTGGCGGTGTCGTAGGAGCCGGTGCTCACCGACAGCACCGGCAGCCCGGCCTGGAACGCACCACGGCACAGGTCCATAATCCGTGGGTCGGGCAGGGTGTCGCTGGTCAGCAGCAGGCCGGCCAGGGGCACGCCATTGATCGCGGCCAGGCTGACGGCGAGGATGATGTCGTCGCGATCCCCCGGCGTCACCACCAGCACGCCGGGCTTGAGCAGCTCCACGGTGTTGCGCATGGTGCGTGCGCAGATGATGATTTTGCTCATGCGCCGGGTTTCATAGTCGCCCGCATTGAGCACTTGTGCGCCCATCAGGTCGGCCACGTCGCGAGTGCGCGGGGCATTGAGCTCGGGCTGGAACGGGATACAGCCCAGCAAGCGGAAATCGCCACTGCGCAGTAACGGCGAATGCTCCTTGAGGCGCGCGGCGAAGACTTCCATGCTTTCGTCGGTCTGCACCTTGTTCAGAATCACGCCCAGCACTTTCGGGTCTTTCGGGCCGCCGAACAGTTGCGCCTGCAATTCCACGCGGCCGGACAGTTCGGTCAGCACTTCGTTTTCCGGGGCCGAGACGAGGATGACTTCGGCATCCAGGCTTTTCGCCAGGTGCAGGTTGACCCGTGCGGCATAGCTGGCGCTGCGGGTCGGCACCATGCCCTCGACAATCAGCACGTCCTTGCCCACGGCGGCCTGCTGGTACAGGGTGATGATTTCTTCGAGCAACTCATCGAGCTGGCCATCGCCGAGCATCCGCTCGACATGGGCCAACCCCAGGGGTTGCGGCGGTTTCAGGCCGTGGGTACGCGCCACCAGCTCGGTGGAGCGCTCAGGCCCGGTATCGCCGGGGTGCGGCTGGGCAATCGGTTTGAAAAAGCCGACTTTCAGCCCGGCCCGCTCAAGGGTACGCACCAGCCCAAGGCTGATGGAGGTCAGACCCACACCAAAATCGGTGGGCGCGATAAAAAAAGTCTGCATGCGAATTCTCTGAAGGTGCATGGCTTCGGTGGTGCGCTATGGCTGCGCGCCGACCGGGAATCAGTTGCCAAGGGTATCGTTATCCGGGCGCTGCGCACACCAGCCACAGGCAAAGGGCTGGCCTATTTTTGCCAGGCGTTGCGCCGGATCAATCACCCAGCCCCTGGATTGCCAGGGCGGCTGGTGGCGCAGGTGTTGCGTATGGCCGCAGGACAGCGCGGCGACCCAGTGGCCGTCTGCGTCCTGATGAAATCCGACGACCGTCGAGTCACTGGATCGACTCCGTCTGTCCGGGTTGTGTTCGCTTTCGGGCAAATCCTTGTTTAGACTTGTCCGTTCTTCATTCTTATGCAAAAGGTCTCGCCCCATGCCGATCGCCGCCAACAAGGCTGTCTCCATTGACTATACCCTGACCAACGACGCTGGTGAGGTCATCGACAGCTCCGCCGGCGGCGCGCCGCTGGTCTACCTGCAAGGCGCAGGTAACATCATCCCGGGCCTGGAAAAGGCCCTGGAAGGCAAAGAGGTTGGTGATGAACTGACCGTTGCCGTAGAACCTGAAGATGCCTACGGCGAGTACTCGGCCGAACTGGTCAGCACCCTGAGCCGCAGCATGTTCGAAGGCGTCGACGAACTGGAAGTGGGCATGCAGTTCCACGCCTCCGCTCCGGACGGCCAAATGCAGATCGTGACCATCCGCGACCTGGACGGCGACGATGTCACCGTCGACGGCAACCACCCGCTGGCAGGCCAGCGCCTGAACTTCCAGGTCAAGATCGTTGCCATCCGCGACGCTTCCCAGGAAGAAGTTGCCCACGGCCACGTACACGGCGAAGGTGGTCACCACCATTGATTGACGGGCCACGTCCAGTCAGTTGAAAAGAAAGGCGCCTTCGGGCGCCTTTTTTGATTGGCGGCTATTCTTGCCGGCTGGGCGGCTGTAATCTCGAATGGCCGTTACACAGAATATGGGAAATCTGGAGTTCGTCATGAGTGCTTTCCACGACCTTAAACTCACAGCCCTGGATGGTCAGGAGCTGCCTCTGACGCCCTATAAGGGGCAAGTCGTGCTGGTGGTCAATGTCGCCTCCAAGTGTGGACTGACCCCGCAGTATGCGGCGCTGGAAAAACTTTATCAGCAGTACAAGGGCCAGGGTTTCACCGTGCTGGGCCTGCCGTGCAATCAATTTGCAGGCCAGGAGCCCGGGACTGAAGACGAGATCCAGGCGTTTTGCAGCCTCAACTATGGCGTGAGCTTTCCCCTGGGCAGCAAGCTGGAGGTCAACGGTCCCGATCGTCATCAGTTGTACCGCTTGCTGGCAGGTGAGGGCGCGGAGTTTCCAGGGGATATCACCTGGAACTTCGAGAAATTCCTGCTGGGCAAGGATGGGCGGGTGCTGGCGCGTTTTTCCCCACGTACCGCGCCTGATGATCCGAGTGTTATCCAGGCCATCGAAAAGGCCCTGGCCTGATTTGGCGCTGTGGTGAGGGGGCACGCCCCTTTGCCACAAGTCGATGTATCCTCCCGCTTTTGCACCTTAATCACCGCAATCAATAGTGCTATCCAGTGCGGTCTGCACTCCATATTATCCGCATCATAAAACCCCTTTCATGCGGAGTGCTGCCATGCCTGTCCAAGCCTTGTTCAAACCTTTCCAGCTCGGTGCACTGCAATTGCCGACCCGCGTGGTCATGGCGCCGATGACCCGTTCGTTTTCCCCCGGTGGCGTACCCAATTCCAAAGTCATCGAGTACTACCGCCGTCGCGCGGCGGCCGGCGTTGGCCTGATCATCACAGAGGGCACGGTGGTGGGCCACCAGGCTTCCAACGGCTATCCGAATGTCCCGCATTTCTACGGTGAAGCGGCATTGGCCGGCTGGAAGAAAGTGGTCGACGCGGTGCATGCCGAGGGCGGCAAGATCGTCCCGCAACTGTGGCACGTTGGCAGCGTGCGGCGCATAGGCACAGAACCCGATGCCAGCGTGCCGGCCTATGGCCCGATGGAAAAACTCAAGGACGGCAACGTGGTGGTCCACGGCATGACGGTCCAGGATATCCAGGCGGTGATTGCTGCCTTCGCCCAGGCCGCCAAGGATGCCCAGAGCATCGGTATGGACGGCGTGGAGATCCACGGTGCCCACGGTTACCTGGTCGACCAGTTCTTCTGGGAAGGCAGCAACCAGCGTACCGATGAATACGGTGGCAGCCTGGCCAATCGCTCCCGGTTCGCCATCGAGTTGATTCAGGCCGTGCGGGCGGCGGTAGGTCCCGAGTTCCCGATCATTTTCCGTTTCTCCCAATGGAAGCAGCAGGATTACACCGCGCGCCTGGTGCAAACGCCCGAGGCACTGGGTGAGTTTCTCAAGCCGTTGTCGGACGCGGGTGTGGATATTTTCCACTGCTCCACACGGCGTTTCTGGGAACCGGAGTTTGAAGGCTCCGAGCTGAACCTGGCGGGCTGGACCCGCAAGCTCACTGGCAAGCCGACCATCACTGTGGGCAGCGTGGGCCTGGATGGCGAGTTCCTGCAGTTCATGGTCAATACTGACAAAGTGGCGCAGCCGGCGAGCCTGGAAAAACTGCTGGAGCGCCTGAATAACGATGAGTTCGACCTGGTGGCCGTTGGTCGTGCGCTGCTGGTCGACCCGGATTGGGCGCTGAAGGTCCGTGAAGGCCGTGAGGGCGATATCTTGCCGTTCAGTCGTGAAGCGCTGATGACCTTGGTGTGACGCTCAGGATGAGCCGGCTGGCCCGGCTCATCCCCATGCTTTAGCTGCGGCTGAAGGGCGGGCTATCCACCCTTGGCGGTGTTCGGAGCGTACATCAAGGGGCGCGATGCAACCTCGGGCGGTAGCGGATTATCCACCCTTGGGGCGGAAGTAAGCTGCTCAAAGGGGCGGGACTCTGCCTTAGGCTGACCCGAGCTGACTTGGCTGGGTGAGTGTGAGGGCTCTTGCGACGATATCCCGAACTGCCGCCGAAGTTGATTGCGCTGCGCTTTTTCCTGCACGGCTGTTTGATCAGGGAGGTCTGCCTCATGTGTGAGTCGATTGAATCGGTCACTGTTCAGCAGTTTCTGCTCGTCGGCGGTGAAGGGTTCGATGTCTCTGCCGTGCTTTTGCCATAAATGATCATACTGCGCGGGATCCTTCTGGCCGTTGTTCGGGGGGAGGGCTGAGGTCGGTAAAGGGTTGGTGTTGATTAACATGGTTAAGACTCCATCGCATGATTGTCTGCGCAGACCTGCACGAGCCTGAATCTGCAGCCCTATCTGTATGGCGCTAGAGGGCTGATGGTTCCATGTCTAAAGTAACTGGATATACCTCACACCAGGCGCGAGCTGCCTGTATCGACAGGTTCCTCACCGCACACGCTGCGCAGTTGGTGCTCGAACTGCTCGATAATCGCCGGCCAGCCCTGGCGACTGGCATGTTGGCGGGCATTCAGGCGCATCCGGCGCAGACTCTCGGGTTCTTCCAGTAACCAACTGGCGGCATCGCAAAATGCCTCCTCGTCCCCCGGCATCGCCACGGCACCACTGTAGCCATGGCGGATATGCTGGGTGGCGGCCGCCTGGTCGTAGGCCACTACGCCCAATCCGGAGGCCATGGCTTCCAGTACCACGTTGCCAAAGGTCTCGGTGAGGCTGGGGAACAGAAACAAGTCCCCTGACGCATAGTGCCGGGCCAGTTCCTCGCCGCGTTGCGTGCCGCAGAAAATCGCCTCGGGGAGGCTCTTTGCCAGTGTCTCCCGCTGTGGCCCGTCACCGACCACGATCAGCTTCAAACGACGCTGTGGATAAGTGGCCTGCAACCCCTCGAAGCAGCGTTTGAGCAAGCCGAGGTTTTTCTCTGGCGCCAGGCGTCCGACATGCAAGATCGCAATATCGTCATTGCCCAGGCCCCACTGCCCACGCAAGGTGTTGTCACGCCTGGCCGGGTGGAACAGTTGGCTGTCGACCCCGCGCGACAACAGGTCCAGGCGCTCGAAGTGGCGGCGTTCCAGTTCCAGGCGTTGGCTGACGCTGGGCACCAGGGTCAGGCTGGAACGGTTGTGGAACCAGCGCAGGTAGTGGGTCAGGATGCGGCTGAGCATGCTTAGGCCGTACTGGCTGGAATACTGCTGGAAGTTGGTATGGAAACCGCTGACCACGCTGATCCCCAGGCGCCGTGCCGCGCGCAAGGCCGACAAGCCCAGCGGGCCTTCGGTGGCAATGTACAGCACGTCCGGACGCTGGCGTTTCCAGCGCCGCAGCAGTTTGTGCATCGAGGACTGGCCCCATTGCAGGCCGGGATACCCTGGCAGAGGCCAGCCGCGACACAACAGTAGGCCGTCGTCGCTGAGGCGGCTCAAGTCGCCACCCTGGCGCGGGCGCACCAACTCCACCTGATGCCCACGGGCGCGCAGGCCGTCACACAGGCGGCCAAGGGTGTTGGCCACGCCGTTGATTTCCGGTGGGAAGGTTTCGGTGATCAGGGTGATATTCAGGGAAGCTGTCGTCATGCAGCCAGTGTCGGCGCGGGCCATGTCGTCATTGTGTCATCGCAATGACGGATTTATGACGACAGGCCCGGTACTGGCTTAGTTGAACGGCGCAGGACGCGGGGTCTTGGCCGAGGACGGTGGCAGGATCGGCAGCTTGAAGTCCGGCTGGTCGCCGGTCAGGGTGTCGAGGAATGCGACAATCTGGCTGACCTCATCGGTGCTCAACTTGCGCCCCAGTTGCAGGCGGGCCATCACGTCCACGGCTTCGCTGAGGTTCCAGTAGGCACCGTCGTGGAAGTAGGGGTAGGTCAGGGCGACGTTACGCAAGGTCGGTACCTTGAACATCATCCGGTCCTGATCCTTGCCGGTCAGGCCCGCCACGCCCTGGGCCGGGTTCTGGGTGGCATAGGGTTCGACCATGCCCATTTTCTGGAAGGTGCTGCCACCGACCGCTTCGCCGTTATGGCACGCCACACAGCCGATGCTCTTGAACAGCTGGTAGCCCTGCGCCGCAGTGGCGCTGATGGCTTTTTTATCGCCCAGCAACCAACGGTCGAATGGGGCGTTGGGGGTGACCAGGGTTTCTTCGAAGGCCGCAATGGCATTGGTCACATCGTCGAACTTGATGCCGTCATCGCCATAAACCTTCTTGAACGCCGCCTGGTATTGCGGGATCGAGCGCAGTACGTCCACCGCCAGGTCGTGGGTAAAGCCCATCTCGCCGGGGTTGGCGATCGGGCCGCCGGCCTGCTCCTGCAGAGTCGCCGCGCGCCCGTCCCAGAACTGCGCGACGCTCATGCTCGAGTTGAGCACCGTCGGCGAGTTGATCGGGCCCTGGTGCCAGTTATGGCCGATGGAGGTGGGCAGGTTGTCGCTGCCGCCCATGCTCAGGTTGTGGCACGAGTTGCAGGAAATAAAACCGGACTTGGACAAGCGCGGGTCGAAGAACAATTGCTTGCCCAACTCGACTTTGTTGGCATCGGTGATCTTCGCCGGTTGCACCGGCAGGATGGGTTCATTGGCGGCGGCGGCCCCCCAGGCCTCGCCGCCCAACATCAATCCGAACATCAGCATTAACGGTCTGTACACGGTGTGCTCCCCACAGGCTTATAGTTCTAATAACCATGTGCTCTGTATGGGCAAATCGCCATGATCCAGGTCAATCGAACAGGTTAGGGCTTTTGCGCCAGCATCGTTTCGGCGCCGCGCTCACGCACCCAGAACAACGTGGCCCCGGCCACCGCCGCCGGCATCATCAGCAGGTTGACCACCGGCACCAGCAACACCAGGTAAACAATCCCGCCGAAGCTCATGCTCTGCCAGCGCTTCTGGCGCAGCCAGGCGAGCATTTCGTTCCAGCCCAGCTTGTGGTTGTCGGCCGGGTAGTCGATGTATTGGATCGCCATCATCCACACCCCGAACAGCAGCCACAGCGGTGCGGCAATCAGGTTGACCACAGGGATGAAGGACAGGATAAACAGGCCGATGGCCCGGGGCAGGAAGTAGCCCAGCTTGCGCATTTCCCGGGCCAGGGTGCGCGGGACCATGGCGAACAGCTCGGCCCAGCTGAAGGCGGGGAAATCATCGGTACCGCGCACCACCACTTCGACTTTTTCCGCGAGGAAGCCATTGAAGGGCGCGGCGATGATATTGGCGAGCATGGTGAAGCTGAAAAACACCATAAAGGCCACCAGCAGCACAAACAGCGGCCACAGGATGTAGCTGAGGAAGCTCAGCCAGTTGGGCAGCGTCGGCATCAAGGTGTCGACCCACAGGCTGAACTGATGGCCAGCAAAATAAATCAACCCGACGAACAGTATCAGGTTGATCGCCAGGGGCAGCAGGACGAACAGGCGCAGGCCTGGGCTCAAGACCAGTTTCAGGCCTTCACGCAGGTATTGTGGGCCTGACAGAACGGGGGCGGGCATGGAAAACTCCGGGCAAAAGGGTAAACGCGCCGACCTTACCGGCTTTGCCGGTAGGGTGAAAGCACGGTCAGCAAGCCGACATTAACGGTAACAAACATGTTGATTAATAGGTGCCACAGCATAGAGACCGCCTATGAGCTGGATTGTTAATCCGTATTTCCTTAATCTTGCCCCCCTCTATACGCTGCACCCATTATTTTTAGGGCCTGCGAGTTAAAAAGCCTTCCCCAAGTGCTTCGCGGTCCTTTTTTATTCCAGCCGCTCTGTAGTCCGGGCGGTCGATAGGAGTGAGTCATGTCTGATACCCGTCATTCGCGAGTGATTATTCTCGGTTCCGGCCCTGCCGGTTACAGCGCTGCGGTCTACGCGGCCCGGGCCAACCTCAAGCCGTTGCTGATCACCGGCATGCAGGCGGGTGGTCAGTTGACCACCACCACTGAAGTCGACAACTGGCCGGGCGACGTCCACGGCCTGACCGGCCCGGTGTTGATGGAGCGCATGAAAGAGCACGCCGAGCGTTTCGAGACCGAAATCGTCTTCGACCATATCAATGCCGTGGACTTCTCGAAAAAGCCCTACAGCCTGACCGGCGACAGTGGCGTCTACACCTGTGACGCGCTGATCATCGCCACCGGCGCCAGCGCCCGTTACCTGGGGCTGCCATCGGAAGAAGCGTTCATGGGCAAAGGCGTTTCCGCCTGCGCGACCTGCGACGGGTTCTTCTACCGCAACAAGCCGGTGGCTGTGGTCGGTGGTGGTAACACCGCTGTCGAAGAAGCACTGTACCTGGCCAACATCGCCAGCACCGTGACCCTGGTTCACCGCCGCGAAACCTTCCGCGCCGAGAAGATCCTGATCGACAAGCTGCACGCGCGGGTTGCCGAAGGCAAGATCATCCTCAAGCTCAACGCCACCCTGGATGAAGTCCTGGGCGACAACATGGGGGTGACCGGTGCGCGCCTGAAAAACAACGACGGCAGCTTCGACGAGCTGAAAGTCGACGGCGTGTTCATCGCCATCGGCCACACTCCGAACACCTCGCTGTTCGAAGGCAAGCTGACCGCCAAAGACGGTTACCTGGTGGTGCAGGGCGGCCGTGAAGGCAATGCTACCGCGACCAACATCGAAGGCATCTTTGCCGCTGGCGACGTGGCTGACCACGTCTACCGCCAGGCCATCACCTCGGCCGGCGCCGGCTGCATGGCGGCCCTGGATGCCGAGCGTTACCTCGACGGCTTGAAAGACGCTGCTTTCTAAACCGTTGCAATGAAAAAACCGGCTGCGAGGCCGGTTTTTTTATGGGCGCGATTCAAGCAACGCCAGAGTACAGACGTGTTAACCCGATCAGCGACGGCTCAAGGGCTGGGCGCCGAACTTCACACCCGCCAACCCATGCTCGATCAACGCGCGGATATTGCCGTGATCTGTGCCCTCAGGCGTCGCCAGCACCGAACGATAGTGCTCACCAAACGCCAGCAGGGCCTCTTGGTCGCTCAAACCTTCCAGCAGCGCCAGGCCCAGGGTCTTGCACGAGCCCTCGTTTTGCCCGGCGGCGTTTTCTACACCACCGTTGGTGAAGGCCTGGGGCTGGTAGTCGTAGCCGGCAGCGATAAACGCCAGGGTGTCGGCAAAGACATGTGCGCCGCTGTTGAGGCTGGCGCGCAGGGTGTTCAGGTCAGTCATGGGGTTTTCCTTTGGCAAACGCCGCTTGTTGTTCGGCGCTGGCTTCTTGCTGGTATTGGGCTTTCCACTCGGCGTACGGCATGCCGTAGACCACTTCGCGGGCGTCATCGAGGCTGACCTCGATCTGGCGTTCGTCGGCTTCGGCCTTGTACCACTTGGACAGGCAGTTGCGGCAGAACCCGGCGAGGTTCATCAGGTCGATGTTCTGTACGTCCTTGCGGCTGTCCAGGTGTGCCACCAGCCGGCGGAAGGCGGCGGCTTCGAGTTCCAGGCGTTGTTGATCAGTCATGGGGTTCACGCAGATTCAGGGGGTTAACGGCTGGCTGCCAGGGTGATCGACACCGACTCGGCAAAACGCAGCGCATGGGGCTTGTCGACTTCGACTTCGGCATACAGCACCGACTCATTGCTCATCACCAGGTCCAGCAGTTCCTGGGTCAGGCGTTCGAGCAGGGCAAAGCGGTTGCCTTCGACGTGGGCGATGATGGCCTTGGTGATGGTGCGGTAGTTCAAGGCGTGGTCAATGTCGTTATCGCGCACCGCGTCTTGTGCGGCATACAGGATGGTCAGGTTGATCAACACATCCTGCTTGTTGAGGATCTCCTCCTCGTTGATGCCAATAAAGGTGCGCAGACACAGGTCCTTGACCCGGATGCGCGCCATACCTGGTTGAAGTTGTGGCATTGCTACTTGCTCCGTCCAATCAGTTGCAGGAACCCCAGGCGGCTGGTGTTCGGGTTTACTTGACATGCCGCCCGCCATTGACGGTCAGGGTGGTGCCAGTCACATAAGGGTTGTCCAGCAGGTAACGCACGCTCTGGTAAATCACCTCAGGCCCGGGTTCGATACCCAATGCAGACTTGGCCAGGACCTTGGCGCGATAGGCCGCGTCGTCGCCGTCGTTGAACATCACCATGGCCGGCGAGATGCCATTGACCTTGATCCGGGGCGCGTATTGGGCGGCGAAGGACAGGGTCAGGCTGTCGAGCCCGGCCTTGGTGGCGCAGTAGGCGATATGCTGGCGGCTGCCCTTGCGGGTCACGTCGTCGCTGATGTGCACAATGTCGGCCAGCGTCGAGCAGCGCAACAAGTCAGCACAATGCAGGTTGATCAGGTACGGCGCAAGCATGTGCACGCTGAACATATCAATAAAGGCGTGGGCTTCGTCGCCAGGTGTTTCTGCGGCCCAGGTCGAGGCATTGTGGATAATCGCCCGCAGGCTATCGGTATGGCTCTTGAGTTCGCTGATAAATGCCAGGATGCCGGCCTCAGAGGAGAAGTCGGCAAACACGCCAATCGCCCCACGTTCGCGCAGGGCCTGCACGCCGGGACGCTCACTGCGATAGCTGAAGATCACCGGCTGGTTGTCGTCCAGCAGGCGCAGGGCGCAGTGCAAGCCGACACGTTGGCCGGCGCCGGTGATCAGGATCGGAGCGGGAGAAGTCATGGGAAGCTCGAGTCGCGGGCAAGCTAAAACTATACCAGCGACCGGCCTGTTGCGGATCGGCTCAAACGGTTGCTTCGGCAGGTTTTACCCGTGGCGGCGCAGGATTGAGCCAGCCTGCCAGCAAATGGGTCGACAGCGGAATGAACAGATAGACCATCAACGGCGTCAGGGCCAGAGTGCTGACCAGCACGCGGCTGAACAGGCCCAGTTCGGCCATCAAGGGCTCAAGGCCAAAGTTGAACAGCAGCGACACCGGGAAAAACGCCAGCCAGATCGCCACGGCCTGTTTCCAGCGCGGCGGGCGTTGGCCTACGGCACCAAACCAGCCCTCCATGCCGCTGACCCGATGCTCCATAGGGTCGGCAAACAACTCGCTGCCACGGCTCAGCCAGGCGCTGCGCGAGGCCGAGAATTCCCAGGCGTGCAGGGTCTGCTCGTCGGCGAAGCGGAAGATGATCTGGAATTCGCCACCGTCGGCAGGCGGGGCAAGCACGCCGGAGCCCAGGTAACCGGGAAAGTCAGTGGCCAGTTGCTCGCCTTCACGCAGCCAGCTCATCATGTCTTGATAGCGACCTTGGGCAGCGCGGCGCGCGACCATCAAGGTGACGGGGAGGGTAGACATTGTGTATCTCCGAATGTGTGGGAGCGCTGTACCGGGTAGGTGGCGTCCCTGGCGAAACCGCGGGGTAGAGCGGCGACGCAGAAAAAACAGGCAAGGATTATTCCTGATTTGACGAAATACGCCAGCGACATTGGACGGCTGGGCAATTCCCTTGAAAAAGACAGGTATAAAAGCGTTAAATGGGATCCAACTTTGTATAGTTTTGGTCAGCCGATGCCTGTAATCACAGCACCATCCCAAGGTATTGCACCAAGCGCCCACTGTGCGGCAGATGAGTTGTTCCCGATTCGCGAAGTTGCGAGATTGACGGGTATCAACCCGGTCACGCTCCGAGCGTGGGAGCGGCGTTATGGTTTGATCCAACCGGTACGCACCGAAAGCGGGCATCGCCTGTACACGCAGAAGGATATTGAGACCGTCCATCGCATTCTGGATTGGATCGAGCGTGGCGTGGCGGTCAGCAAAGTCGGCAAGATCCTCGCGCGCGACGATTCGCAGGCCTCTTTCGTGCGCCAGTTGCAGGAAGGCGACGCAGAACACGAGTCGACTCAGTGGCAGCAGCAGTTGCAACTTGCCATCGGCGCTTTTGATGAGCTGCAACTGGAACGCCTGTACGGGCAGATTTTTGCGGCGTACCCCGTTGCGGTGGTGTTCCAGGACATCCTGATGCCCCTGTGGCAACAGTTGTTGCGTCACCAGGGGCGTTTTGGTCAGGCCAGCGAATGGCTGTTTTTCGACAGTTTCTTGCGGGCGCGGATTTCCCAGCGCCTGCAGATGGCCCGTGCCGGCCGTACGCCACAGGTATTGCTGGCGGCCATTGCCGGTGAGTGCCGAGAACTGGAGTTGCTGGTGGCGGGGCTGATGCTCAGTGGTGATGAACTGGCCGTTCACGTGTTGAGCTTGGGCCATCCCCTGGATGAGTTGACGCTGATCTGCGAGAAGACCCGGCCGCAGGCGCTGGTGCTGTTCTCCAACCACTCACCGACCCACGATTTGCCCAATCGGCTGGAGCGCTTGGCCCTGACCCTGGAGTGCCCGCTGCTATTGGCCGGTGATGCCTCGGACATGGCCGACAAGCAACTGGCCGGTACTGCCATCGGTTGCCTGGGCAATGAAGGGCGGTTGATGCAGCGACGCTTGCAGCAGTTTCTCAGTGGAACCCTGGATACCTGAGATCAGGCATGCACTTCGGGGTGGGCCAGGCGATGCTGTTGCAGGATGAACTGGCGCAGGCGCTCGGTTTCATCCGCATCACCCTGGCTCAAGCGGTAGGCAAACAGGCCGCGAGCCGTTTCGCGCTCTAACGTGCCACGCACGGCAATCCGTTCGTAGCCGGAGGGGCTGAACCACATCGAGAACGTGCGCGGTGGTTTGCTGCGGCCGCGACACTGCACCAGCAGGCCCTTGAACGACACTTCATGCACCCACAACGCTCCCGGCTGACCCCTGACGTTTTCCAGGGCGACCGGCTCTTCAAGCACCAGGCGCCAGGGCCGGATCATCGGCCCATCCTCGAAAATACTCGGCACCCCAAGACGCAAGTGCACGGCATGGAACTCGTCTTCCACCAGTTGCAGTGGAAAGGTCATTTGCTGGTTATCGAACTGCGCCTGGATCGTCACCTGCTCATGGGCCGCCAGGCGCGTAAGCAGGTCGCGGATCTGCGCGCCACCGTTGACCGTCAGGCTCGACGACACATCCCGCACATTCAGCTGCGGGTTGTGGTGCATGTTCTGGATGAAATCCAGCTCGTCCTGGGTCAAAAGCGCGTCGCGTTGCATTGATGTGGCTCAAGGAAATGCGTGATTAAACTGATTATCACCCTAAAGACCATATTTTCTAAAGTTTGTTAGATCCGCTCGTCGCCCGGAGCGTTGCCAACTCGGCCGTAAGTGCTGCTACCTGGGCTTCCAGCTGGGTCACACGCTGCTGGGCCTTGACCTGAACCGTGACATCTTTTTGCACGCCGACGAAGTAAGTCTGCTGATCGGCCTGGTTATAAACCGTCGATAATGACAGTTCATTCCAGAAATGCGTGCCGTCCTTGCGGTAGTTGCGCAGGATTTCCCGGCATGCGCCGCCACTGTCAAGGGCTTCGCGAATGGCCATCAGGGCCGGCTGGTCGCGGTCACCCGATTGCAGGAAGCGGCAATCCTGATAAAGGACGTCGTCCAGGTTGTAGCCGGTCATGCGTTCGAAGGCGGGGTTCACGTAAATCAGCGGCTTGTCCTTGCCTTCCCGTTCCGCCACGACAATCCCGTCGTTGGAGGCATTGACCACCATTTGCATGAGCTTGGCGTTGATCATTGAGCGATCCATAGCGTGTTTGTGGATTTCTTAGTGTAGGGCAACCCACCCGGCTGCCAACTGTTAATATCCCAGGTTTTCACTCAACTACAGGATCAGATTGATGAAAGTCGCCATCCTTTCCGGCTCGGTCTATGGCACGGCAGAAGAAGTTGCCCGCCACGCCATGGGTATCCTCAATGCAGCCGGTTTCGAGGCCTGGCATAACCCGCGGGCGACCCTGGCCGATGTGCAGGCCTTCGCCCCGGACGCCTTTCTGGCCGTCACCTCCACCACCGGCATGGGCGAACTGCCGGACAACCTGATGCCGCTGTATTCGATGATCCGCGACCAACTGCCCGCCGCCTGGCGCGGTTTGCCTGGCGCGGTGATCGGCCTGGGCGACGCCAGCTACGGCGACACCTTCTGTGGCGGCGGCGAGCAGATGCGTGAGTTGTTCGGCGAATTGGGCGTGCGCGAAGTCCTGCCAATGCTGCGCCTGGATGCCAGCGAAAGCGTCACCCCGGAAGCTGACGCGGAGCCATGGCTGGCAGAGTTGGTCAGCGCACTGCGCGGCTGATCGGGTATTCGCGCAGCAGCGCCAGCCAGGCCAGGGCGGCTTTCGACAGATAGGCGCCCTTGCGCCAGATAAAGGCGATATCCCAACGTAGGAATTGCGGTGCCCTGAGTGTCAGGCGCACCACGCCGGGACGTTCCAGCCCGCGTGCGACCACGCTGGGCAGCAGCACCACGCCCTGGCCGGCGGCCACCAGTGCCACCAGAAAGTCCGCCTGGCCACTGCGCCCACTTTCCCGGGGTGTGAAGCCCAGTTGCTGGCAGGCCTGGAGTAGCCGGTCATTGAGCACAAAGCTGCGCTGGTACATCAAAAATGGCGTGTCGGCCAACTCCTCCAGGCCAATCTCTGTGTGCTGCGCCAGTGGGTGGTCCACGGGCAGCAGCGCATCCAGCGGTTCATCACAGAAAGCTTGCCAGGCGAAAGCCGGATCGGTGGGCAGCAGGCTGCCGCCGACGTCCAGCTCACCCGCGAGGATTGCCTGCTCAATATTGCGGCTGCCGCCTTCGAGCAATTGGATGCTGACATTGGGGTAGCGCCGGCGATATTCGGCAAACAGCCCGGCAAACAGGGTGTCGCCCCCCAACTGCGGCAGGCCCATGCGCAACTCGCCACGGGTGAGTTGATTCAAGTCGTCCAGCTCGCTCAGCAGCTCGGTTTGCAGGCGCAACATGGCTTCGGCCCGTTGCAGCACCACCTGCCCGGCGGCGGTCAGGCGCACCTGGGAGCCAATGCGGTCGAGCAGCGGCGTGCCCAGGCTTTGCTCCAGTTGCGCCACTTGCTTGCTCACGGCGGACTGGCTGATATGCAAGGTTTTCCCGGCCTGGGTAAACCCGCCACGGTGGACCACTTCGATAAAGCTGCGCAGTTGTTTGAATTCCATTGCGGTAATTCCTATTTGGAATGGCTTGCAGTCTAACAATTCGCTTCGGGTATGCCACGCGGCTCTTTAAAATGAAGGCCTGCGAGGAACCTATGTCTACTAAACGCTTAACCTTCAAACATCTGGGCCGGCTGCTGGTTGAGTTGCTGGTATTGCTGGCGATTTACTTGCTGGGCTGCCAAATGGCCGTGTGGCTGGCCTGGCCGATCCCTGGCGGGGTGATTGGCCTGGGCTTGCTGTTGCTGGTGTTCGCCAGCGGCCTGATCAAGCCGGCGGCCCTGCAATTGGGCGCTGGCCTGCTGATGGCAGAGATGCTGCTGTTCTTTATCCCGGCGCTGATGAGCCTGCTCGATTACGGCGGCCTGATGCGCCATGACGGCTGGCGGATCATGCTGGTGATCGCCCTCAGTACCCTGATGGTGATGCTGGTCACGGCGTTTACCGTCGAACTGGTCTGCCGCTGGAAGTTGCGCCATGAAGCTTGAACTGATGCCGCTGTTCTGGCTGGCCCTGACCCTGGTGGCCTATGGTTTCAGCCGCTGGATCTATCGGCGTACCGGGCGCTACCTGCTGTCGCCACTGATTCTGGTGCCCGCGCTGCTGCTGGCGGTGGCCGTGCCACTGAACACCGCCTATGCCGAGTACTCCACCGACACCCATTGGCTGATGCTGGTACTGGGGCCGGTCACGGTGGCGTTCGCCATTCCGATCTGGCAGCAGCGCCAGTTATTGATGCGGCACTGGTCGGCGTTGCTGCTGGGGATGCTGGCGGGTAGCGCGGCATCCATTGGCACCTCATTTGGCCTGGCCAAGGCCCTGGCCCTGGACAGTTCGGTCACGATGTCGTTGGTGCCACGCTCGATCACCACGCCCTTTGCCATGCCCCTGGCCCATGACTTGGGCGGTGTACCGGAGCTGACGGCGGTATTTGTGATGTTCACCGGTGTGTTCGGCGCCATGCTCGGCGGGGTACTGCTCAAGTGGTTGCCGCTGCGCAGTGCCCTGGCGCGGGGCGCGTTGTTTGGCGTGGGCGCCCACGGTGCGGGCGTCAGCCGTGCCCATGAAGTGGGGGGCGAGGAGGGCTCGGTGGCCGGGCTGGTGATGGTTTTGACCGGTTTGCTCAACCTGTTTGCCGCGCCTTTATTGGCGTCGCTTCTCTGACACCTTGTTGTACGAATATGAACTATCCTCGTAGTTGACTCGCTCGGTCATCAAGCTGGCTGCCAACGCAACTACGGCTGCCCCGAGGTCTGACTAGACTGGCCCATCACCCTAAAAAAATAATAAGAACACCACAGCGTCGAGGTCATTGCCGTGAGCCTAGCCCCCGTTCAATCGACACAGAGTGTGAAAGACCAGGTCAGCGCCGCCGAATGGCAGGCCCGTATCGACCTGGCCGCCTGCTATCGCCTGGTGGCCCTGCATGGCTGGGATGATCTGATTTTCACCCATATCTCGGCCAAGGTGCCGGGCACCGAAGACTTCCTGATCAACCCGTTCGGGCTGATGTTCCACGAAATCACCGCCTCCAGCCTGGTCAAGGTCGACCAGGCCGGCAACAAGTTGATGGACAGCCCCTACGAGATCAACCCGGCCGGCTACACCATCCACAGCGCGGTACACGAAGTACGCCACGACGTGGTCTGCGTGCTGCACACCCACACGGCGGCTGGCGTGGCCGTGTCGGCGCAGAAGCAGGGCGTGCTGCCCATCAGCCAGCAATCGCTGTTCGTGCTGTCGAGCCTGGCCTATCACGCCTACGAAGGCGTAGCGCTGAACCACGAGGAAAAGGCCCGCCTGCAGGCCGACCTGGGGCCGAACAATTTCCTGATGCTGCACAACCATGGCCTGTTGACCTGCGGTGCGACCATCGCCGATACGTTCCTGATGATGTTCACCTTCCAGCGCGCCTGCGATATCCAGGTGCTGGCGCAAAACGGCGGTGCGGAATTGATTGCCATCGAGCCGCAGATTCTGGCGGGGGCCAAGGCGATGATTGCGGGGGTGACCAAGAGCGCCCAAGGCATGGGCGGTGCGCTGGCCTGGCCGGCATTGTTGCGCAAGCTGGACCAACAAGACCCAGGATACCGACTCTGATGCCACTGGCCGAGATCCCCCTGAGCGCCTGGCGCAAGCGCGGGCAGAGTTTTGTCTTTCGCGGGCAGACCCTGCGTTATTGGGTGGCCGGGCAGGGCGAGCCCTTGCTGCTGATCCACGGTTTCCCCAGCGCCAGTTGGGACTGGCATTACCTCTGGCAGCCCCTGGCCCAGCGTTATCAGGTGATCGCCTGCGACATGCTCGGCTTCGGCGACTCGGCCAAGCCCCTGGACCACACTTATTGCCTGCTGGAACAGGCCGACCTGCAACAGGCGCTGCTGGCCCATCTGCGGATTCAACAGCCGGTGCATGTCATGGCCCATGACTACGGCGACAGCGTGGCCCAGGAACTGCTCGCCCGGCACTACGAAGGTCGTTTTCAACTGGCCAGTTGTGTATTTCTCAATGGCGGGCTGTTCCCCGAGACCCACCGCGCGGCGCTGGTACAAAAACTCTTGCTCAGCCCCCTGGGGTGGATGATCGGTCGCGCATTCGGGCGCAACGCCCTGGCCGACAGCTTCAAGCAGATCTTCGGCCCCGACACCCGTCCCAGCGAAAGTGCCCTGGATGATTTCTGGAGCTTGATCGAAAACAACGACGGCCCGCGGATCCTGCACAAACTCATCGCCTACATTCCCCAGCGCCGTCGCCAGCGTGAGCGCTGGGTGGCGGCCATGCAGCGCGGCGAAGTGCCGTTGCGGGTGATCGATGGCGAAGTCGATCCGGTCTCCGGCGCGCACATGGTCGCGCGTTACCGCGAGTTGATACCGGACGCCGACACGGTGTTGCTGGCCAATATCGGCCACTACCCGCAGATCGAAGCGCCGGTGCAGGTGCTCAAGCATTACCTGGCATTTCGCGACGGCATCGGCAACAGCAAAGACCCGCTATGGGAACTGGCTTGTGTAGGAGCTGGCTTGCCTGCGATGGGTACACCTCGGTAAATCAGTTGTACCGAGGTGTACCCATCGCAGGCAAGCCAGCTCCCACACAAGCCAGCTCCCACACAAGCTATCTCCTGCATCAGTTCAATCATCCCCGTGCCTTATTGCGCACCATTCACCCCCGCCCGTATTTATTGTGACCACAAGCCCGGTGCCTGACACTCAAGCCATCGTCCACTGTCTTCGCTGGAGTTCCCTATGAGTGAGTCTGTGCAGTTCCAAGATAAAGTCGTGATCGTCACCGGGGCCGGGGGTGGTTTGGGCCGTGCCCATGCGCTGCTGTTCGCCAGGCACGGGGCCAAGGTACTGGTCAACGACCTTGGTGGCTCGACTCAGGGCGAAGGCGCCAACGCCTCGGCGGCCGACCGCGTAGTGGCCGAGATTCGTGAGGCCGGCGGCATTGCCGAGGCCAATCACGATTCGGTGACCGACGGCGAAAAGATCGTGCAACACGCCCTCGACGTGTTTGGCCGCATCGACGTGGTGGTGAACAACGCCGGGATCCTGCGGGACAAGACCTTCCACAAGATGGAGGACAGCGACTGGGACCTGGTGTACCGCGTGCACGTCGAAGGCGCCTACAAAGTGACCCGCGCCGCCTGGCCGCATATGCGCGAGCAAGGCTACGGCCGGGTGATTTTCACCGCGTCCACTTCAGGCATCTACGGCAACTTCGGCCAGTCCAACTACGGCATGGCCAAGCTCGGCCTGTATGGCCTGACCCGCACCCTGGCGTTGGAAGGGCGCAAGCACAACATCCTGGTCAACGCCATCGCGCCCACTGGCGGCACGCGCATGACTGAAGGGTTGATTCCGCCGCAGGTGTTCGAGCGACTCAAGCCCGAGCTGGTCAGCCCGCTGGTGGTGTACCTGGGCAGCGAGACCTGCCAGGAAACCTCGGGGCTGTTTGAAGTGGGCGGCGGCTGGATCGGCAAGACCCGCTGGGAACGCAGCCTGGGCGTAGGCTTTGATCCTGAGGCTGGCTTCTCGCCAGAGGATGTGGCGGCGCACTGGCAGCAGATCTGCGACTTTGAAGGGGCGGCCCATCCCAAGGACAATATCGAAGCCTTGAAAGAGATGATGGACAACCTGCAGAAGTACAGCCTGTGATCGTTACCTGAAAAACATTTAATCCTGCGGGGCGCTGAGAGCGCCCCGCTTTGTTTCAGGCATAAAAAAGGCCGCTGCAAAAGCAGCGGCCGAAGTAAGACGTTGGATCAAGGAGCTACAAATCAACGTCAGTGAACACCGTTAACAGACTGAAAATAAGCTTCAATCCATCCAAAACTGGCTTTCGTGAAGCAGGCTGTTTGCCTTGAAAGCCCGGCAAGAATAGTCCGTTGTAACAGAATGAAAAACACTGATTCAGGACAAGGACTGTTACCAAAACAACAACAGTGGCGCCCCTGCCGGGCGGGGGTATCCATTCTCTTGATGGCGCTCCATCCACTGCGTCCATAGCCCCGCTGATACCCACGCTAGAGCCTGCGCTAATCCTTTCGAGCGACACAACGAATACCTCCTTGGTGCGCTTATCGCTCCTGCTGGCGGGCAGTAGGGTGGGGCCTTCTGTCACACCACCGGGGAAGACGCATGACAAAAACAACAATGCGCGCCATCTTCAGGCCACAGGCGCTGGCCGCTGCGGTTGCTTTGGGCTGCTGCGTTCAGGCGCAGGCTGTTTCATTCAATATCGGCGAGATCGAGGGTCAATTCGATTCATCGCTGTCGGTCGGGGCCAGTTGGGGCATGCGCGATGCCGACCGCAAGCTGGTGGGGACGGTCAACGGCGGCAGTGGCCAGGCCTCCACCGGGGATGACGGGCGCTTGAACTTCAAGAAGGGCGAAACCTTCTCGAAAATCTTCAAGGGCCTGCACGACCTGGAACTCAAGTACGGCGATACCGGTGTGTTTGTGCGGGGCAAATACTGGTACGACTTCGAACTCAAGGACGAAGACCGCGCGTTCAAGCCGATCAGCGACCACAACCGCAAGGAAGGCTCCAAGTCCAGCGGTGCGCAGATCCTCGATGCCTTCGTCTATCACAACTATTCCCTGGGCGACCTGCCGGGCACCGTGCGCGCCGGTAAACAGGTGGTCAGTTGGGGCGAAAGTACCTTCATCGGCAACTCCATCAACAGCATCAACCCCATTGACGTCTCGGCCTTCCGCCGGCCGGGCGCCGAGATCAAGGAGGGCCTGATTCCAGTCAACATGCTGTTCGCCTCCCAGGGCCTGACCAACCAACTGACCGTGGAAGGTTTCTACCAGTTGGAATGGGACCAGACCGTGCTGGATAACTGCGGCACCTACTTTGGTGGCGACGTGGCGGCCGATGGCTGCACCGACAACTACACCGTTGGCAGCCCGGCGATCCGCCCGCTGCAACCGGTCGCTGCCGCGTTCGGCCAGGGCTTTGGCGTAACCAATGAAGGGGTGATCGTACGCCGCGCCGCCGACCGTGACGCCCGGGATTCCGGGCAGTTCGGCATGGCCTTGCGCTGGTTGGGCGATGACACCGAGTACGGCCTGTACTTCATGAATTACCACAGCCGCACGCCGACGGTGGGCACCCTCACGGCCAACACCAACCTGGCGACCATCGGCAATATCATCAATACCGCCAACGGCATTGCCCCCGGCAGTGGCGCCGGCCTGGCGCAGAGCGTGATGCTCGGGCGCGGCCAGTACTACCTGGATTACCCCGAAGATATCCGCCTGTACGGCGCCAGCTTTTCCACGACCCTGCCCACCGGCACGGCCTGGACCGGGGAAATCAGCTACCGCCCCAACGCCCCCGTGCAACTCAACACCACTGACCTGACCCTGGCCCTGGTCAACCCGATTGCCGGTAACACCGTGTCACCTATCAGGAGCTCATTTGGCGCCGACAACATCGGCTACCGGCGCAAGGAAATTACCCAGTTCCAGACCACCATGACCCAGTTTTTCGACCAGGTGCTGGGCGCCGAGCGCCTGACCGTGGTGGGCGAGGCGGCCATCGTGCGGGTCGGCGGGCTGGAGAACAAAACCAAGCTGCGCTACGGCCGCGATTCGGTCTATGGCCAATACGGCTTTGGCGGTGACACTGACGGCTTCGTCACCGCGACCTCCTGGGGTTATCGCGCCCGGGCGATCCTCGACTACAACAACGTGATCGCCGGGATCAACCTCAAGCCCAACCTGTCCTGGTCCCATGACGTCAAGGGCTACGGCCCCAACGGCCTGTTCAACGAAGGGGCCAAGGCGCTCAGCGTCGGGGTCGATGCGGACTACCGCAACACCTACACCGCGAGCCTGAGCTACACCGACTTTTTTGGCGGTGACTACAACACCCTGACCGACCGTGACTTCCTCGCCCTCAGCTTCGGCGTGAACTTCTGATTCGGCTAAAAAAGAACAAGGACAACAACCATGCGTAAGACGATTTTGCAGTGCGGTGTGCTGGCCCTCAGCCTGTTGGCCGCCAACGTGATGGCCGCGGTGTCACCGCAAGAAGCCGCCAAGCTGGGGACCACCTTGACCCCGGTGGGCGCGGAGAAGGCCGGTAACGCCGATGGCTCGATCCCGGCCTGGACCGGCGGTATCCCGAAAAACGCCGGTGCGGTGGACAGCAAGGGCTTTTTGGCCGACCCGTTTGCCAATGAAAAACCGCTGTTCGTGATCACTGCGGCCACGGTCGACAAGTACAAGGACAAACTCTCGGACGGCCAGGTGGCGATGTTCAAGCGTTATCCCGAGACCTACAAAATTCCGGTCTACACCACTCACCGCACGGTCAACCTGCCCGACGATATCTACGAGTCGATCAAGCGCAGCGCGCTCAACGTCAAGTCGATCAACGACGGCAACGGCCTGGAAAACTTCACCGGCAACCGCTACTACGCCTTCCCGATTCCGAAGAATGGCGTCGAGGTGTTGTGGAACCACATCACCCGTTACCACGGCGGCAACCTGCGGCGCATCATCACCCAGGCCACACCGCAGACCAACGGCAGCTACACGCCGATCCGCTTCGAAGAAGAAGTGGCGGTGCCGCAACTGATCCCGGACATGGACCCGGCCAAGGGCGCCAACGTGCTGACCTTCTTCAAGCAGTCGGTCACCGCGCCCGCCCGCCTGGCGGGTAACGTGCTGCTGGTGCACGAAACCCTCGACCAGGTGAAGGAACCGCGCCTGGCGTGGATCTACAACGCCGGCCAACGCCGCGTGCGCCGTGCACCGCAAGTGGCCTACGACGGGCCGGGCACCGCGTCCGACGGCCTGCGCACCTCGGATAACTTCGACATGTTCTCCGGCGCGCCAGACCGCTACGACTGGAAGCTGGTGGGCAAGAAGGAAATGTACATTCCCTACAACGCCTACAAGCTCGACTCGCCATCCCTCAAGTACGACGACATCATCAAGGCCGGCCACATCAACCAGGACCTGACCCGCTATGAACTGCACCGGGTCTGGGAAGTGGTCGGCACGGTCAAGCCCAACGAACGGCACATCTACGCCAAGCGCCACATGTACATCGACGAAGACAGCTGGCAAGTGGCGCTGGTGGATCACTATGACGGCCGTGGCCAACTGTGGCGCGTTGCCGAAGGCCATGCGCAGTTCTACTACAACCACCAGACCCCGGCCTACACGGTCGAGACCCTGTACGACATCATCGCCGGGCGCTACATCGCCCTGGGCATGAAGAACGAGGAGAAGAGCAGCTTTGTGTTCGGCTTCAACGCCAAGGCAGCGGACTACACCCCGGCGGCCTTGCGCGCCTCGGGCGTACGCTGACCTGAGGTTGTAAACCCAATCCTGTGCCGGGCTCACATGAAGCCCGGCTTTTTTATGCTCGGCAATCAGCCCGCTGAATACTTCTTCAACAATGCCCATTGACAGGACTACGGTAGTCCGCACGCCGCATAACAATAAAAAAGGGACGCTGTAATGACCGCCATGACTCGTCGCCTGGATCGTCCTGGATTCATGCCACGTCTGTCTTCCCACCATTTGCTGCGCCCACGCCTGGCCGAGCCGTTGCGGGGTACCGAGGCGCGGGTCCGGTTGCTGTGCGCGCCGGCCGGCAGCGGCAAGAGCGCCTTGTTGGCCGAATGTGCCCTGCAGGCCCCGGCGAGCTGCCAGGTGTATTGGTTGCCGCTCAATGGCGCAGCTTTGGCCCCGCTGGATTTCTGCCAGCGCCTGGCCCAAAGCCTGGGCCTGGCGTTTGTCGATGAAGCCAGCTTGCTGCTGGACCTGAGCCGCTGGCAAGCGCCGGCCTGGCTGTTTCTCGATGACTATTGCCGGGTGTCGGCACCAGCCCTGGATGCCTTGCTCGATCGGGTGCTGACGGCCAGCAGCCCGGCCTTGGTCTGGTGGCTGGGGGCGCGGCGCCGACCGGCCTGCAATTGGCCGCGGCTGTTGCTCGATGATGAATTGTGGGAGTGCGGCGGCACCGAGTTGGCGTTCGATCAGCGCGAGGTCCAGCAACTGCTCGAGCATCACGCCGCCGCCGGGCAGACTGCCGACAAGGTCCTGCAATTCAGCGCCGGTTGGTGCGCTGGCGTGCGTATTGCCCTGCTGGAAGGCGACAGCCATCCCGACAGCGGCGCCTGGCATGGGCGTTCCCAGACCCTGCTCGACTATCTGCAGCACGAGCTGTTCAGCACCCTGCCTGAAGAGCTGGAGGAGGCCTGGCGCGTACTGGCGCACTTGCCACGTTTTAACCAGGGGCTATGCGAACACCTGTTTGGCTTTGGCGATGGCGCCGACTGCCTGCGTGAACTTCAGGCCCTGGGGGCGTTTATCGAGCCCTGGGAAGACTCGCCGGACTGGCTGCAGGTCTTCACGCCCCTGGCCCAGTTGCTGCGCGACGAACCCTGGCCGGCCCGGCGCTCCTGGCACCGGCGCGCCTGCCAATGGTTCAGCGCGGCCCAGGATTGGCAGGCGGCGTTCGAGCAAGCGCTGTTGGCCGAGGAGTACGAAGCGGCGGTCAGCCTGTTGGAGCACTTCAGTTTCGAAGACCTGTTCCGTCAGCAAAACGCCGTGTTGTTGTTGCGCCTGCATGAGCAGCACGGTGACGAGTTGATGCTCGGCTCGGCGCAACGGGTGGGGCTGGTCACCGCCGCCTTGCTGTTTGCCGGGCGTTTCGAGCAGGCCGCGCAATGTGTTGATCAACTGGCACGTTTCACCCCGCAACCCACGGCCGCCTTGCAACGGCATCTGCTGGCGCGCTGGCAGGCGCAGTGGGGGTGGTTGTTGCATCTGGGGGGCGAAGCGGTGCGGGCCCGCGCGCACTTTCTCGATGCGTTGAATGATCTGCCGGACAGCGCCTGGACGTCGCGCCTGATGTGCCTGTCCGGGCTGACCCAGCAAGCGCTGTTGCGCGGCGAACTGGACGTGGCCCAGGCCCTCAACCGCGAGGCGCTGTGCCTGGCGCGGGCCCATGGTTCGCTGTTGCTGGAGGCGCTACTGGAGCTGGATCATGCGCAACTGCTGGAGCAGCGGGGCGCACCGTACCGGGCCCAGAGCCTGCTGGAAGGCGTGCAGGCCATGTTGATCCAGCAGCGTCTCAAGACCGGGCCGCTGATGGGCCGGATTGCCTTGCGCCGAGGGCATCTGGCACTGCGCCAGGGGCATGACGCCCTGGCCACCGAATGCCTCGAAGCCGGCCTGGGCATGTGCCTGCATAGCCAGGACAAGCGCGTGCTGTATGGCTTCCTCGGGTTGGCAATGCTGGCGGCCAACCGCGGCGACTACGCCCAGGCGTTTATCCAACTGCGCGACGCCGAGCGCCTGATGCAGCGCCGGCAGGTGCCCGATACGGTGTACCGGGCGGTGTTGCTGTTGCTCAGCGGGCATTTCTGGCTACAGCAGGGGCGGGCCGAACTGACCCTGGAAGCGGTCAGCCGGGTGCTGCGCCATTATCACGGCCCCCACGCCAAGCAGGCGCCGCCGGCGACCCTGGAGTTGATCCCCCGGCTGGAGTATCTGCTGGTGCTGGCCCAGGTCAAACTACGCCGTGCCGAGCACCCCATCCAGCGGCTCACCGCCTTGCTCGACACCGCCCGCGAGTCTGGCATGCAGTGCCTGGAAGTGGAGTTGCAGTTGGTGCTGGGCGAGGTGGCCTGGCAACTGGGGGAGAAAGCGCTGGCGGTGCGTGCGCTGCAAACCGGTCTGGCCCTGGCGGCGCGCTGTCAGGTGCAGCAGGCGGTGCGTGAACTGCGCCTGCGCCAGCCGGGGTTGCTCAGTGAATTGGGGCTTGAACCTCAGGAGGCAGTGGCGGCGCCGGGGGAAAACCCGTTGAGCCAACGGGAGCTGGAAGTGTTGCAACTGATCGCACTGGGCAACTCCAATCTGGAAATTGCCGACCTGTTGTTTATCTCGCTGCACACGGTGAAGACCCATGCACGGCGGATTCACAGCAAATTGGGGGTGGAGCGGCGCACCCAGGCGGTGGCCAAGGCCAAGAGCCTGGGCCTGATGGCCTGAGCGACGGTACTACAGGCAATGGAGATCAACTGTGGGAGCTGGCTTGCCTGCGATGGCGGTGTATCAGTCGCAGAATGTATCAACTGACCCACCGCCATCGCAGACAAGCCAGCTCCCACATTAGCCCACATGCATTCAGTTCCAGCGAGTCAGGGTTGATAACCCATCCGCCAACTCACCGCCTGGCTCGCTGCCAGCAATTGCCGGGCCGCCGGTCCATCTTCATCGGCATGGAACAACGAGGTCGGCCCCACCACCGTCATCACCGCCACCACCTGCCCCAGCGCATTGAATACCGGCGCCGACAGCGCATCGACCCCCGGCATCAGCAAACCATGCACAAAGTGCAGGCCACGCTGGCGAATCTGCTCACAGGCCTGCACATACGCCTGGTCGTCCGCCAGCGCATGGGCGATGCCGGCCTGGATCTCCTGCGCGCGCAGGTCAACGGTTTCGCGCTCAGGCAAAAACGCGCTGAACACCAGGCCCGTCGAGGAACTGAGCAGCGGCAGCACCGAGCCCAATTGCGTCACCACCGTGACCGCACGCACCGCCGGTTCGATATGCACCACGGTCGCGCCGTGGTTGCCCCATACCGCGAGAAAGCAGGTTTCATTCAACTCGTCGCGCAGCTGCGCCAGGGGCAGGGTGGCGACTTTCAGTACGTCCATGCTGCCCAGCGCCGCCAGCCCCACGCGCAAGGCCTCGCGGCCCAGGCCGTAATGGTTGGTGGCCGCGTTCTGTTCGGCAAACCCCGAGGCAATCAGGGCCTGCAAGTAGCGGTGGACCTTACTGGCCGGCATCTGCACGTGCTCGGCCAGACGCGACAGGGATGTGGCCGGCGACAGTTCGGCCAGGGCCTTGAGGATGTCGGTGCCGACCTCGGCCGAGCGGACTTTCTGTTTACCGGTGTCGCGGGGGGCGGGCGGCTTTTCCATGGAGAGCGTGTGTCCGAAAGACGAATGGCGGTCTTTATAGCTTGACGGTCGATACGGAGCAAATTACGTTATGCGTAACTGGATTACGATAAAAACAACTTCCTTACTGAGGACGATCCATGACCCTCGATTATCAATCGGGCTTTGGCAATGAATTCGCCAGCGAAGCCTTGCCAGGTGCACTGCCGGTCGGCCAGAACTCCCCGCAAAAAGCGCCCTACGGGCTGTACACCGAACTGTTCTCCGGCACCGCGTTCACCATGGTGCGCAGCGAAGCCCGGCGCACCTGGATGTATCGCATCCAGCCGTCGGCCAATCACCCGGCATTCATCAAGCTGGACCGGCAACTGGCCGGCGGCCCGCTGGGCGAGGTCACGCCCAACCGCCTGCGCTGGAACCCGCTGGATATACCTGCAGAACCCACCGACTTTATCGACGGCCTGGTCGGCATGGTGGCCAACGCCGGCGCCGAGAAGCCCTCCGGCATCAGCATCTATCACTACCGTGCCAACTGCTCCATGGAGCGGGTGTTCTTTAATGCCGACGGCGAACTGTTGATCGTCCCTGAGCAAGGCCGCCTGCGCATCGCCACCGAACTGGGGGTGCTGGAGGTCGAGCCGCTGGAAATCGTCGTGTTGCCACGGGGCCTGAAATTTCGCATCGAGCTGCTGGATGCCCAGGCTCGCGGCTACGTCGCCGAAAACCACGGCGCGCCGCTGCGCCTGCCGGACCTGGGGCCGATTGGCAGCAATGGCCTGGCCAACCCCCGGGACTTCCTGACCCCGGTCGCCCACTACGAACATCTTTCGCAACCCACGCCTCTGGTGCAGAAGTTCCTCGGCGAGCTGTGGGGCTGCACCCTCGACCACTCGCCGCTGAACGTGGTGGCCTGGCATGGCAATAACGTGCCGTACAAATATGACCTGCGCCGCTTCAACACCATCGGCACGGTGAGCTTCGATCACCCGGACCCGTCGATCTTTACCGTGTTGACCTCGCCCACCAGCGTTCACGGCCTGGCCAACCTCGATTTCGTGATCTTCCCGCCGCGCTGGATGGTGGCCGAGAACACCTTCCGTCCACCCTGGTTCCACCGCAACCTGATGAACGAATACATGGGCCTGATCCAGGGTGCCTATGACGCCAAGGCCGAAGGCTTCCTGCCCGGCGGCGCGTCGTTGCACAGTTGTATGAGCGCCCACGGCCCGGATGGCGAGACCTGCACCAAGGCCATCGCCGTCGACCTGGCGCCGCACAAAATCGATAACACCATGGCCTTTATGTTCGAGACCAGCCAGGTGCTGCGCCCGACCCGCTTCGCCCTGGATTGCCCGCAATTGCAAAACACTTACGACGCTTGCTGGGCCACGCTGCCGGCAACCTTCAACCCGAATCGGAGATAAGCCATGACGCAGTCCACTCTCACCCGCAGTTGGGTGGCCTCGGCCAACGGTCACACGGATTTCCCCCTGCAGAACCTGCCCCTGGGCATCTTCAGCCACAACGGTTCGGCACCGCGCAGTGGCGTGGCGATCGGCGAGCACATTTTTGATCTGCAAGCGGCCCATGACCTGTTTGACGGTGAAGCGCGCCGCGCCATCGACGCTATGGCGGACGGCCAACTGAACGCCTTCTTCGAACTGGGCCGCGGCCCACGGGTGGCACTGCGCGAACGCCTGCTGGAACTGCTCGCCGAGGGCAGCAGCCAGCAAGCCCAGCTGCAAGCCCTGGGCGCCCAGGTGTTGCCACTGGCCGCCGATTGCCAGATGCACCTGCCGGCGAAAATCAACGATTACACCGACTTCTACGTCGGCATCGAACACGCGCAGAACGTCGGCAAACTGTTCCGCCCGGACAACCCCTTGCTGCCCAACTACAAGTACGTGCCGATTGGTTATCACGGCCGCGCCTCTACCATCCGTACCTCCGGCACCGAGGTGCGCCGGCCCAAGGGCCAGACCCTGCCAGCCGGCCAGACCGAACCGACCTTCGGCCCGTGCGCACGCCTGGACTACGAGCTGGAACTGGGCATCTGGATCGGCCAGGGCAATGCCATGGGCGACTCGATTGCCATTGGCGATGCCGCCGAGCATATCGCTGGCTTCTGCCTGCTCAACGACTGGTCGGCCCGCGATATCCAGGCCTGGGAATACCAGCCACTGGGGCCGTTCCTGTCGAAAAGCTTTATCACCAGCATCTCGCCCTGGGTGGTCACGGCCGAAGCCCTGGAACCGTTCCGCAAGGCCCAGCCCGCACGCCCGGCCGGCGATCCACAACCGCTGCCGTACCTGCTGGACCCCCGTGATCAGGCCGCTGGCGGCTTTGATATCGAACTGGAAGTGCTGCTGACCACCGCCGCGATGCGCGAGCAGAACCTGGCGCCCCATCGCCTGACCCTGAGCAACACCCAGCACATGTACTGGACCGTGGCGCAAATGGTCGCGCACCACAGCGTCAACGGCTGCCAGCTGCAGGCCGGCGACCTGTTTGGTTCGGGCACCCTGTCGGGGCCCGAGGCCGGTCAGTTCGGCAGCCTGCTGGAAATCACCGAAGGCGGCAAAAAGCCGATCGAACTGGCCTCCGGCGAAGTGCGCAAGTTCCTTGAAGACGGCGATGAAATCATCCTGCGCGCCCGCTGCCAGCGTGAGGGGTTTGCCTCCATTGGTTTCGGCGAATGCCGTGGCACTGTGGTCGCCGCGCGCTAAGGGGGCGAGGGGATGGAGCTCTATACCTACTATCGTTCCACGGCGTCTTATCGGGTGCGCATCGCCCTGGCGCTCAAGGGCCTGGACTTTACCGCGCTGCCGGTCAACCTGCTGGTGCCCAAGGGCGGCGCCAACCGCCAGCCCGAGTACCTGGCGATCAACCCCCAGGGCCGTGTCCCGGCGTTGCGTACCGACGAGGGCGAACTGTTGATCCAGTCGCTGGCGATCATCGAATACCTGGACGAACGTTATCCACAGGTACCGCTGCTCGCCAAGGACCTGGCGGCCCGCGCCCATCAGCGTGCAGTGGCGTCGATCATCGGTTGTGACATCCACCCGCTGCACAACTCCAGCACTCAGAACCTGCTGCGTCAGTGGGGGCATGACGAGGCGCAATTGCTGGAGTGGATCGGGCACTGGATCAGCCAGGGCCTGGGCGCGGTGGAGCAATTGATCGGTGACCAGGGCTATTGCTTCGGTGACCAGCCAGGGCTGGCGGATGCGTTTCTGATCCCGCAGTTGTATGCGGCAGAGCGCTTCAAGGTGGCGCTGGAGGGTTACCCGCGAATCCTGCGTGTCGCGGCATTGGCGGCCAAACACCCCGCCTTCATCCAGGCCCACCCCTCCAACCAACCTGACACCCCTGACACCCCCTAGATCCATGTGGCAGCTGACTTGCCAGCTCCCACGAGTGATGCCCCATAAAAATAAAAAGGTCCTTGCGATGCACAATCAGATTGCCAGCTTTCGCGCGGCACTCGACGCCCGTCCGGTGTCGCGCTACCAGTGGTTGATTCTCCTGTTGTTGGCGTTGTTGCTGGTCACCGATGGCTACGACGCCCAGGTGTTGGGTTACGTGGTCCCGGCCCTGGCCCAGGACTGGGGCCTGGAAAAGGCCGCCTTCGGCCCGGTGTTCAGTGCCAACCTGCTGGGGCTGACCTTAGGCTCCCTGGCTGTGACGCCCCTGGCCGACCGTTTCGGCGTGCGCCGCATCCTGCTCGCCTGCGTACTGATCTACGCCAGCCTCACGGTGCTGATGGTATTCGCCAATTCCCTGAATACCCTGATGGCCGCGCGCTTTATCTGCGGCATTGGCATGGGCGGCGCGATGCCCAGCGCCATGGCCTTGATGTCGGAATATTCGCCACCGCGTATGCGCACGTTGATGGTGACGCTGGCGGCCTGCGGGTTCTCGTTCGGCGGGGCAGCAGGCGGTTTTGTCGCGGCGGGGTTTATCGACAGCTTTGGCTGGCAGGCGGTGTTCCTCGCCGGTGGCGTGACGCCGTTGCTGCTGTTTCCCTTTCTGGTATGGCTGCTGCCTGAATCCTTGCCGCGTTTGTTGCGCGATGCACCGCCCTATACGCGCCTGCAGAAAGTCACGGCGCGCATGCTGCCCGGTTGGCAGGCACCGGCGGCCAGCGAAGAACAGAATCGCCAGGAGCAAGGCAGCAAACTGACTGTCGTGGAGTTGTTTCGTAATGGCTATGCACGGCCGACGCTGCTGATCTGGTCGACCTTTTTTGTCAGCCTGATCCTGCTGTATTTCATGATCAGTTGGTTGCCGTCACTGCTGCTGGAAAGTGGCATGGCCTTGAACAAAGCCAACCTGGTGACCTCGATGTTCCTGTTCGCCGGCACCCTGGGCGCGATTGGCATGGCCTGGTTTGCCGACCGCCTGAAAAGCAAAGTACGCCTGCTTTCCGGTGTATTGGCGGCAGCGGCGGTGTGCACGATTCTGCTGGGGCTCAACCATGACAACCCGCGTTACCTGGTGGCGTTTGTGTTTGCGGCGGGCTTTTGCATCATCGGCGGCCAGTTGACCCTCAATGCATTTGCCAGCAACTTCTACCCGGCCCATGTACGTGCCACGGGCACCGGCTGGGCACTGGGTGTCGGGCGGTTTGGTTCGATCCTGGGGCCGTTGTTTGGCAGCATGCTGCTGGCGATGCACGTGCCGGTGCAGCAGATTTTCTTCTTCTGCGCGATTCCGGCGGTGATCGCCGCATTGTTGATCATTCAGGTGCGCTCGCCCGAGGCCAAGGCGCCGGTTGAGATCCTTCAGCACCCGCTTGAATCCTGAGGGGCAACCCCCTTATTTGTGGGAGCTGTCGAGCCCCAGCGAGGCTGCGATGGGGGCGACGCGGTTCAAGGTCTCCGTCAATGCACCACCGCCCCAGGCGGCAAATGCCCCAGCCGCTCCGTCAGGCGCAGCCGCTGCACCGGGTCTTCACTGAGCAACAGCGCATGCTCAAGATCGAAGCGCTCGGCATTCGGGCAATCCAGGTGCTTGTACAGACTGGCCCGCGCCAGATAGTCGGCGGCGCTGGCGTCGCCCAGCTCCAGCACGCGCTCGGCGTCGATCAGCGCCGCGAGGTGATGGTCATTGGTCAGGTGCAGTTGCCGCAGGTTGCGCGACAGCCGCTGCAGGATCAGTCGCGGCTCGGCGCTGCGCAGGTGTTCGGCTTGCAGCTTGAGATTGGGGCCGTACTGGCGTTGCAGCAGTTCGCGGCAGTCGTTGGGGTACAGCCGCCGCCCGCCGCAGGGGTCGAGCAAATGATCGGCACCGCTTACCCGCAGCAGGAAGTGCCCCGGAAAATTGACCCCCACCATAGGGATCTCCAGGCGCCGCGCCAACTCCAGGGCGATCAGGCCCAGGGCCAGGGGTTGTCCGCGTCGGCGCTGCAACACCTTGTCCAGCAGGGCGGCGGCGGGGCGCAAGGGGGTGAAGTCATCCTGGGCGAACCCCAGGTCATTCATTATCCGCAGCAACGGCTGGCCCAGCTCATCGGCCGGCAGCAGCGGCATGCCGAGGCTGACTTGCTGTTGCAGCACCGTGAAGTCAGCCAGGATCGCCTGCGGGTCCACGGCAGGGTCGTGCTCGGCAGCGATCCATAACGCGGCTTCAAACAGCGCCGGAGGCGAGCGGTGCAGGCATTCGAAAAAGGCTTGGCGGGGATTCATTGCATTCTCCGTCGGATGTCCCGTTTTAGCCTTGCCAAGAACTTTCGTCCAGCTTCTTGAGAACCGGCCTACCTGGATATGTCGCAAAGCCTGTAATTACGGGCTGCTTATTCCTGCACGCTCCGGCAACCTTTTTCCGGCAGCCTATACTTGGCGACTACAAGAAGTGATTCGGGAGCTTGACGATGTTTGCTCTCATGCACAGCACCCGCCTTGAATCCCTGCACCTGAGCGTTGACCCGGTGACCGGGTTGAAGGCGGTCATTGCCATCCACAGCAGTCGCTTGGGGCCGGCCCTGGGTGGCTGTCGCTACCTGGCCTACCCCGACGATGAAAGCGCCGTGGCCGATGCCGCGCGCCTGGCCCAAGGCATGAGTTACAAGGCCGCGCTGGCCGGTCTGCCGGTGGGCGGTGGCAACGCGGTGATCATCCGCCCGGCCCATGTGGAAAGCCGCGCCGCGCTGTTCGAAGCTTTCGGCCGGTGTATCGAGCAGCTCGATGGCCGCTATATCACCGCCATCGACAGCGGCACCTCTGTGGCCGACATGGACTGCATCGCCCAGCACACGCGCTTTGTCACCAGCACCACCGCCGCCGGCGACCCGTCACCCCATGCGGCCATGGGCGTATTCGCCGGCATCCGCACCGCCGCCATGGCCCGCCTGGGCAGCGACAACCTGGAAGGCCTGCGTGTGGCAATCCAGGGCCTGGGCAACGTCGGCTACGCCCTGGCCGAACAACTGCACGCCGCTGGCGCCGAATTGCTGGTGAGCGATATCGACCCAGGCAAAGTGCAACTGGCCATGGAGCAACTGGGCGCCCACCCGATTGCCAACGAAGCCTTGCTCAGCACCCCCTGCGACATTCTCGCGCCGTGCGGCCTGGGCGCCGTCCTCAACCGCCAGAGCGTCGCCCAACTGCGCTGCGCCGCCGTGGCCGGCTCCGCCAGCGCGCAACTGACCCACCTGCAAGTGGCCGACCAATTGGAGGCGCGTGGGATCCTCTACGCACCGGACTACGTGATCAACTCCGGCGGCCTGATCTATGTCGCCCTCAAGCACAACGGCGCGGACCTGGCGACCATCACCGCGCACCTGTCCAACATCGGCACCCGCCTGACCGAAATCTTCGGCCACGCCCAGGCCGAAAAACGCTCACCTGCCCGAGTGGCCGATGAGCTGGCCGAACGGCTGCTGTACGCCGAGCCCTTATTAAAAAGGCCCTGAATCAATGATTCAGGGCCTGTTCAATTCGGGCTTTATTCCGCCGCCGGGTTCAGCAACTCGGACAACGCATCCGGCTGGCTCTTGAACGCCTTGGCAAACACATCGCGATTCTTCGCCATGTAGATCCCGGCTTCCTCCACCTGCTGCTCGCTCAGGGACGGCACGGCTTTTTGCAACACTTCTGCGAGCAACTCAGCGAGTTCAAGCATCTTGTCATGACGGTCAGCTTCGGCTTTATCCATGAACAAACGCTCCAGATCTCGGCTGCTGCGGTATACCACTTCGACGGCCATTCACCACCTCACATGCCTTCACGATAGTTGTCTATTGCGACTACTGTATTTATATACAGCTAAAAGGATAAGCCAATCCATGGGGTTTGGGTAGCAGCTTTTTAATGTAGTTGGGAAATGGGGTTTGTCAGGTGTCGGAGTGCCGCAGTCGTAAACCCCAACGGCAAGATAAGTGTCTCATGTCATTCCACCATCATCTCATTCTGCAATCTCTGGCCTTCTTTCTGCATGCAGAGAAATCGTCATGCCAAACGGGCATTATCCTCCCCGAGCCGAAGCATGGCTTAGGCAATGGCAAATAGTTGGCTATTTTTTAAACAGTGGTGGTGAGCAATGACAGAAATGAAGTGGGCCGACAAAGTGCGCAAAAGCCTGCACGCGAATGCAGATTCCCTGGGCAACCTGGCAGTGGAGGCGTTTCACTATCTGGCGCTTTTTGGTATCGGTGCAATCACCGCCTATGCGGCAATAATGACCTTTATCGACATGTTGCAAAAAGGCGGCATCAGCGTTGATGACATCCTGTTGCTGTTTATCTACCTGGAGCTGGGCGCCATGGTGGGGATCTACTTCAAGACCAACCACATGCCGATCCGCTTCCTGCTCTACGTGGCGATCACGGCGTTGACCCGCCTGCTGATCGGCGACGTGTCCCACCACAATGCCCCGGACCTGGGCATCATTTACTTGTGTGGCGGGATTCTGTTGTTGGCGTTCGCCATCCTGGTGGTGCGTTTTGCTTCGTCGCGCTACCCATCGGTCAAGGAAAAGTCCGAATCCTGAGTCAGAGCCCGGCCGCGATGGGCGGCCGGTTGCTCGGCGGGCGCTGCAGCAGTTTATGACTGTCGCCGTCGGTCATCACTGCCAAAATCTCCATGGCGCTGTGCCCTTGTTCAATGGCAATGCCAAATTGCACGCTTTGCACCAGGCGTTTGAGTCGTTGCGGGTCGTTGCGCTGTTCGGCGCTGATCATGCGTTTGGCGACCACGCCGCTGTCGTCGGAGAGGGTCAGCATGATGCTGCCGTCCAGGCGCTGGATGCTCAGGTTGACCCGGTATTGGGGGGCGAACGTGTCGGTGATCAGTTGAAAAGGATTGTCCATGGTGCGTTACCGCCTGATAAGAACATGCACTGATTGACGACCGGTATGGCGATTGGTTCGTGTTGCCTGACCACCGGTCGCAAGCTCCGTTTTCCTTCAGTGGGTGTACAGCAAGGGGCGTGCCGTACAGCTATCTTTCTGACGACGAACTGCCCCTGTGGGAGCGGGCTTGCCCGCGATTGCGGTGGATCAGCCAACCATTCAGTGACTGATGCAGCGCTATCGCGGGCAAGCCCGCTCCCGCAGGTTGATCTGTGCAGTGAGCTGTTTCAGGGCACCAGCGAGAAAATGACCGCCGACAGCGCAATCAGCCCCACCAACACCACAAACACATTCGACACCTGGCCCGAATACTGGCGCAGCGATGGCACGCGGCGGATTGCGTACATCGGCATCAGGAACAGCAAGCACGCGATGATCGGCCCGCCGAGGGTTTCGATCATGCCCAGGATGCTTGGGTTGAACGTGGCCACGGCCCAGCAGCTGAGGATCATGAACACCGCGGTGCAGCGTTCCAGCCAGCGCGCCGACAAGGTGCGGTTGCGCCCGCGCAGGGTTTTGACGATCAGGCCCTGGAAGCCTTCGCTGGCGCCGATGTAGTGGCCGAGGAAGGATTTGGTGATGGCCACCAGCGCGATCAACGGCGCCGCGTAGGCGATGACCGGGGTCTGGAAGTGGTTGGCCAGGTAGGACAGGATCGAAATGTTCTGCGCCTTGGCGGCGGCAAGATCAGCCGGTGACAGCGCCAATACGCAACTGAAGCAGAAGAACATCACCGTCAGCACCATCATGCCGTGGGCCGTGGCCAGGATGCCGCTGCTCTTGCGTTCGGCTTGGGCGCCGTACACGCGTTTCTGGTCCACCGCAAAGGCCGAGATGATCGGCGAATGGTTAAACGAAAACACCATCACCGGAATCGCCAGCCACAGGGTCTTGAAGAACACCGGCAGGGGCATGCCCTCACTGGCGGAGGCGAAGAACGCGCCGTTCCAGTTGGGGATCAGGCTTACGGCCAACAGCAGCAAGGCGGCGACGAACGGGTAGACCAGCACGCTCATGGCCTTGACGATCACGCCCTGGCCGCATCGCACAATGGCCATCAGGCCGAGGATCAGCACCAGAGACAGGATCGCCCGTGGCGGCGCAGTCATGTGCAGTTGGTGTTCCATGAAACTGCCGAGGGTGTTGGTCAGCGCGACGCTGTACACCAGCAGGATCGGGAAGATGGCGAAGAAGTACAGCAGGGTGATCAGCTTGCCGGCACCGACGCCGAAATGTTCTTCCACCACGTCAGTGATGTCGCCGGATTTGCCCGACAGCACAAAGCGCGTCAGCCCACGGTGGGCGAAGAAGGTCATGGGGAAGGCCAGCAGCGCCAGTACGATCAGCGGCCAGAAGCCGCCGACCCCGGCGTTGATCGGCAGAAACAGAGTGCCAGCACCGATGGCGGTACCGTAGAGGCCCAGCATCCAGGTGGTGTCGTGCTTGCTCCAGCCGGTCGTTACGGTTTGCGTGACAGCAGCGGGATTTTCGGCAGCAGGTGTACGTACATCGGTCATCGTTATTGCCTCATTATTATTTTTGCGCGGGCTCACGTAGGGGGCAGGTAGCAGTGCTCCTCAGCACTCCACCCAGCTGACCGCCAGGCCGCCCCGTGAAGTTTCTTTATATTTGTCATGCATATCGGCGCCGGTATCGCGCATGGTGCGGATCACCCGGTCGAGGGAAATGAAGTGCTTACCGTCGCCGCGCAGGGCCATTTGCGTGGCGTTGATCGCTTTGACGGCGGCGATGGCGTTGCGCTCGATGCAGGGTACCTGGACCAGACCGCCGACGGGGTCGCAGGTCAGGCCGAGGTTGTGCTCCAGGCCAATTTCGGCGGCGTTTTCCAGTTGCTCGGGGGTGGCGCCGAGAATATCCGCCAGGCCCGCGGCGGCCATGGCGCAGGCCGAACCGACTTCGCCCTGGCAGCCGACTTCAGCGCCGGAGATCGAGGCGTTTTTCTTGCACAGGATGCCGACGGCGGCTGCGGCCAGGAAGAAGTTGACTACATCATCGTCGGACGCGTCAGCATTGAACTTCATGTAGTAGTGCAGCACTGCCGGAATGATCCCGGCTGCACCATTGGTCGGTGCGGTGACCATGCGCCCACCGGCGGCGTTTTCTTCGTTGACGGCGAGGGCGAACAGGTTGACCCACTCCATGGCCGACAAGGTCGAGGTGATCACATTCGGTTTGCCGATTTCCAGCAGGCTGCGGTGCAGTTTTGCGGCGCGGCGCGGCACATCCAGGCCGCCGGGCAAGATGCCTTCATCACGCAGGCCTTGCTCGACGCACTCGCGCATTACCGACCAGATATGCAGCAGGCCACTACGGATTTCTTCATCGCTACGCCAGGCGCGTTCGTTGGCCATCATCAATTCAGAGACACGCAGGCCATGCTTGTTGCACAGGGCCAGCAGTTCGACGGCGCTGGAAAAGTCGTAGGGCAGTTCTACATCGCTGGTGGGAGCAATACCCGACTCGGCCTCGGCCGCCTCGATGATGAAACCGCCGCCCACCGAGTAGTAGGTCTGTTCGCTCAACAGGCCGTCTGCCCCGTAGGCATGCAGGGACATGGCGTTGGGGTGGTAGGGCAGGCTTTCTTCCAGCAACAGGAGATCGTGCTGCCAGTTGAAGGCAATTTCTTTTTGGCCTGCAAGCATTAACCTGGAGGATTCGCGCAACTGCTGGATTCGCGGCCCGATCGAGGTGGGGTCAACCCGATCTGGCCATTCGCCCATCAACCCCATCACACACGCGCGATCGGTGGCGTGGCCCACGCCGGTGGCAGACAGCGAGCCGTACAGGCGCACTTCCACGCGTTGGGTGTGCTCCAGCCATTGTTGGTTGGTGAGGGACTGGGCGAAGGTTGCCGCAGCCCGCATAGGGCCCACGGTATGGGAGCTGGATGGGCCGATGCCCACCTTGAATAGATCAAAAACGCTGATAGCCATGCTAAAGCCTTACAAGCTATGGAGTAGGAAATCGCTGCCATGTTTTGTAGGACAAGCGGAAGAGGCGCGATACTGAGCCTCTAGATCGGCACTGACCAACGAATTATCCTAAGACACCCTTTAGCAGGACTAAACTCTATGGCTCGCCCCCTGCATGCCCAGACCTATGTCTGGTTGCACGTATTTGCCTGCGCTGCACGGCATTTATCCTTTACCCGTTGCGCCGAAGAACTGCACATCACCCCTGGGGCGGTCAGCCAGCAGATTCGCCAATTGGAGGAGCGTCTGGGCTTTCGCCTGTTCCATCGCCGGGCGCGTGGCGTGGAGTTGAGTGCCGAAGGGCAGCGGCTGGCGACCACGGTAAGCGAGGCCTACGGCAGCATTGATGCCGAGTTGCAGCGCCTGGATGCGGGGATGATCAGTGGCACCCTGCGGCTGCGCTCGATTCCGTCCTTTCTGGGCAAATGGTTGACGCCGCGTTTGCCGCGTTTGCAGCAGCGTTTCCCGGATATCCAGTTACGGTTGGTGGCCGAGGACAGCAGCATTGCCTTGCACGAAGGCGACTTTGACCTGGCCATCGACCTCAACGACGGCAGTTATCCCGGTTTGTTATCCACAGCCTTGCTCGACGAGCAGATATTTCCGGTGTGCGCGCCAAGCCTGTTGCGCGGGCGGCCGCCGTTGCACGGTCCGGCCGACCTGGCCCACTTCCCGCTGTTGCACGACATCACTGCCTGGCGTGGGAGTTATGAATACGCCGAGTGGGAGTTTTACCTGAATGCGATCGGCTATCCCGACGCCGACGTGCGACGTGGGCACACCTTTAACCGCAACCACCTGACCATCGAGGCGGCGATTGCCGGCATGGGCGTGGCGATTGCCCGGCGCACCCTGCTCAATGACGAATTGGAGCGCGGCACCCTGATCGTGCCATTCGGCCTTGCGGTACCGAATCACAAGCGCTACGTGCTGCTGTATGCGCCAGGCGCACTGAACCATCCCGGCGTACGTGCGGTGCATGACTGGCTGGTGGAAGAGGCGGGGATTTTTCGCGGATTGCACCCCTTGGGAGAGGGTCAATTGTGAGGAATTACGCAGGTAGGTGGGGATACCCAACTCCCGACGATAACAGCGCTTTGAGCGGCTGTCAGGCTTAATTTGTAATGTAGGATTTATCTTTGCATAGGGGTTGAATTGTTCCTTCAGGTGCTCAATTGTGTAGTTAAGAGGTCATGGTTTCACCGCATCGGTGTTGCAGTTGTGATCTCTGGCGAGCTAGCTGAAATAAGGGAAACACTATGCAAATCCAAGTCAACAGCGACAACCATATTGAAAGCAGCATCCGACTGGAGGAGTGGGTACGTACTACCATTGAGAGCACGCTCGAACGTTATGAAGAAGACCTGACCCGCGTCGAGGTCTACCTGCGGGATGAGAACGGCGACAAGCCGGGCCCCCATGATTTGAGTTGCCGCCTGGAAGCGCGGCCAAAGGGCCATCAACCGATTTCGGTCATCCATAAAGCCGACACCCTGGAACAAGCGATCGACGGGGCGGCCACCAAGCTGGATAACGCGCTGGAGCATCTGTTCGGCAGACTGCAAGGCAAGCCGCGTGCAGAGAAACGCACGCCCAACAACCAAGTCGATGAAGCCGGGCTTGAAGAGGAATTCCTGGAAAACGAACAGGCTGCGCTTAACAGCTGATTGCTGACTGTTTTTCAACCCCATAAAAAACGGGCCTGCAGATGCAGGCCCGTTTTTTTGTGGCTGATAGGTATCAAATGTCGGAGCTGGCCAGCAGTGTATTCAGGATCTTTGCCGGCCCGTCAGAACGCGACTGAGGTCTGCACATACACGGTGCGCGGTTCTCCCACGTATTTGCCTTTGTTGTTATCGTCAAACGAACGGGTGAAGTACTGGGTGTTGAAGATGTTTTTCACCCCCACCGCCACATTCAGATCCGACAACTGCGGGCCGAAGTCGTATGCCGCGCGGCTGCTGAACAGCATGTAGCCGGGGATGCGCCCGTTGCTGCCATCCACGCTTTCGGCCTGGGTGTTGGCGTTATCGGCGAATTGGCTGCTTTGGTAGGTGCTGTCCAGGTTCAACTTCCATTGGCCTTCGGTGTAGCCCACGCCCAGGGTGCCTTTGTGCTTGGACGAGAAGGGCACGCGGTTGCCTTTGTTCGGGCCGTCTTCGCGGATGGTTGCATCGACATAGGCGTAGCTGGCGTACACATCAAAGCCAGCCAGCGCCGGGCTCAAGCCGTCGAGGGCGTAATTGACGCTGGACTCGATACCCTGGTGCCGCGTTTCGCCCCGGGCGATCACCGAGTCGTTGGTCTGGTTGCTTTCGTACTGGTTGTCGAAGTTGATCAGGAACGCGCCGATTTCTGCGCGCAGCGCGCCATTGTCGTAGCGCGTGCCGACTTCCCAGGTGCGGGCCTTTTCTGGCTTGACCGCACCGCTGCTCACACGGTTGGGCATCTGGCTGTACTGCACGCTGCCGAAGGAACCTTCGGTGTTGGCGTACAGGTTCCAGTCGTCGGTCAGGTGATACAGCACGTTCAACGCCGGCAGGGCGGTGTTGTAGTCACCCTTGTATTTGACGTCGGTCAGGTTGTTGGTCTGCTGGGACTTGATCATCTCGTAGCGGATGCCCGGGGTCACGGTCCATTTGCCGATATCGATCCGGTCGTCGATAAAGAACGCGTTGGCTTCGGTGCCACCTCGGGTGTCGCGGTCGTTGCGGCTGTCGGTGTTGGGCAGTTGCTGGTTGGCGCTGATCGGCGTGCGGTAGCGCAATTCATGCCCGGCCTCGTTGATGTAGCGGTAGCCCACGCCCACCTCGTGGCTGCTCGGGCCGAGGTCGAAGCCTTGGGCCAGGCGGGTTTCCAGGCCGCGTACCCAGTATTCGCGCGGCGACAGCGAAAGGAAGCTGCCCTGGTCCAGATAACCGCTGCGCAAGGTCTTGGTAAAGAAGCTGTTGACGGTGAATTCCCGGCGATCTTCCTGGTAGCGATAGCCTACGTTGAACATCGTACGGCGGCCCCAGAACTTGTCGTAGGGCCGGGTGGATTGATACGGGTCGGCCTTGTAGGCCGCCGTGCTCAAGCCACCGGGCATATCGGCCTGACCCTCGTAGTACTGGGCCATGGCATTGAAGCTGTTGGCTTCGTCCAACGAGTAGTGGCCCTTGAGGATCAGGTCGTCGATTTGGGTGTCACTGTGTTCACGCCAGTCACCGCCGCGGGTGCCGGAATACAGCAGCGCGCCGCCCAGGCCATTGTCGGCGGTGCCGCCGGCCAGCAGGTTGCCGGTGGTCTTGAAGCCATCGTGGCTGGAAGACGGGCTGGTCTCGGTCTGCAGGCCGCCCTTGACCGTCGGTGCATCGGGAATTGCCCGAGTCACGAAGTTGACCACACCGCCGACGTTCTGCGGCCCGTAGCGTACCGCGCCACCGCCGCGCACCACGTCCACGGCATCCATGTTGCCCATGCTGATGGGCGCGAACGACAGCTGCGGCTGGCCATACGGCGCGAAAGGCACCGGAATGCCGTCCATCAATACCGTCGAGCGCGACGCCAGGCGCGGGTTGAGCCCGCGAATGCCGAAGTTCAGCGCCATGTCGTGGCTGCCGGTGCCGTTGTTTTCCGGCGCGTTGACCCCGGGAATACGGTTGAGCACGTCACGGGCCTGGGTTGCGCCCTGGCGCTCGAATTCTTCACGACGGATCACATCACGGGCGCCGGGGTGTTCGAAGACATTGATCTGCGCCGCATCGCCGAGCCAGTCGCCCACCACATTGGAGGTGCCCAGCTCCAGGGGGGCCGGCGCGTTCAGGGGTTGCAGGCTATAGGCATTGTCACCTTCGGCGCGGGCTTGCAGGCCGGTGCCCTTGAGCAATGCGTTCAAACCTTGCTCGGTGGTGTAGTTGCCCTGCAGGCCCTGGCTTTGCGCGCCGGCAGTCACTTCGGAGCCAAACGAAATCAGCACGCCAGCCTCACGCCCAAATTGATTCAATGCCGCTTCCAGGGACGCCGGGGCGATGTGATAAGGCTTGACCTCGGCCGCGAGGGCGTAAGGCAAGGCGCTGAAACTGAGGCTGGCGCCCAGCAGCAAGTGGCGCAGCGTACGGGCAAGTGGCGTCAGGCAAGTCGGTTGCTGGGGCATGAAGAACGTTCCTCAGAGGTGGGAAACAGGGTGGCTTTCCCTCTCTGTCACGCGAGGTACGGAAAACGGCTCACGGGTGCCGAAAATAATTCAGGCGCGGGCTTCGACGCTGACCCAATAGCGGGTAAACCGCCGCACTTTGACCGGCAGGCTGATTTGCAGCAGGTCGAGGATGCGCTCGCTGTCGTCCAGCGGGTAGCTGCCGGAGATCAGCAGGTTGGCCACCTGCGGATCACACTGCAATTGGCCGCGGCGATAACGGCTCAGTTCCTCGAGGAAATCTGCCAGGCGCATGTGCGATGCCACCAGCATGCCGTCGGCCCAGGCACCCGTGTTGGCATCGGTGAGGCGCGGGGTATCCCAACCTTTGCGGGTGAGGTTGACCTGGTGGGATTTTTCCAAGGGCAGGGGCAGGCCGCTGTAGGACCTGGGTGCAATCTCCACCTGGCCATCCAGCACCGCGATCTGGGTGTGATCGTTGAACTGACGCACATTCACCTGTGCCGCCTGGGTGCTGACGACGCCCTGGCCGGTGATGATCTGCAACGGGGTGCTGGTGCGCAGCAATATCTCGCCTTCGAGCAGGCGGATCAGGCGCTGTGGGCCATCGAATTGCACATCCACCGCACTGGCAGTATTGAGTTGCAGCTGGCTGCCGTCGGCCAGTTGTACCTTGCGGCGCTGGCCGAGGGGGCTGCGGTAGTCGGCGGTCAGCGGCGGGATCAAGTGCTGCTGGCGCAAGCCCCACGTAGCCGCCGAGCAGACGCCGAGGATCAGCAGCAGTTTCAGGGCCTGGCGCCGGCTGCTGGATTGCGGTGCGTTCAACGCCGCATGGGCCAGGGGCGAGGGCATGCCGCGCAGGCGTTGGTTGACCCGCTGAATATGCTCCCACGCCCGTTGATGCTCGCTGTGGGCCTCCAGCCAGTGTTGCCATTTGGCCTGTTGGCGCGGGTTGAGCGGGCCTTGCTGCATTTGCATCAGCCATTGCACCGCCTGTTCGGCGACCTGGGTCGAGAAGTGTGTGGTGGGGTTCATAGGGCGAAATAGCAGCGCATGGCCGCTTTGTTCAGATGACGTTTGACGGTGGCGATGGAAATCCCCAGTTCGGCAGCGATTTGCGCGTAGGTCAGGCCATCGAGCTGGGCCAGCAGGAAGGCGCGTTTGACCAGTACGGGCAAACCGTCGAGCAACTGGTCCAGCTCCATCAGGGTTTGCAGGATGATCGCCCGCGCTTCTTCCGATGGTGCAGCAAGTTCAGGCATTTGCGCCAGGGCGTCGAGGTAGGCGCGCTCCAGGTCCTGGCGGCGGTAGTGGTTGAACAGCACGCGCTTGGCGATGGTGGTGAGGAAGGCGCGGGGCTCGATCAGCGTCGGGGTTTCGCGGGCGCTCAACACCCGGATAAACGTGTCCTGGGCCAGGTCGGCGGCGCTGTGCGGGCAGCCGAGCTTGCGTCGCAACCAGCCGGTCAGCCAGTGGTGATGGTCGTGATACAGGACTTCGACGGTATTGGACGGCCGCAACGCGAACACTCCGGCAGCATCTGCATGCTTTAGATAACGAGAATTGTTCGCATTGTAGAGTGGCCAGGTGGCATTCGGCAATCAGCACAGGACCGATAGCCGCTTTAAAGCCGCCACAAGACCCTGTGGGTGTTCGCTTCATCTGTTCTCTTTTGCTTATAAGAATAATTATCATTAAACTCCCGCCCCTGATAAACCAGGTGCCACTGGCATGAAAAGCAAAGCATCACTTCCTGTTTCCTATCGTCTTGGCGTGACGTCGCGGCTGCTGGCGGCTGTGGTCGGTGGCTATGTGCTGGCGTCCCTGGCCAGCGTGTGCCTGACCTTGTGGCTGCCAATCTCCCGCGCCGATGCGGTGGTCAGCGGCATGCTCAGTTCCTTTGTGTTCTACCTGCTGGCGGTGATCTGGTGTTTTGCCTGCCGCAGTGCCGCCCGCGCCTGGTTTGGCGTGCTGGTGCCCTGCGCGATACTGGCCACCCTGGCAGGCCTGGCCTATTGGATGGCGCGCCCATGAAAGAGGGTTTCCGTCAGGCCATGGCCTGGTTGCACACCTGGGCCGGGTTGATTTTCGGCTGGTTGCTGTTCGCGATTTTCCTCACCGGCACCCTGGCTTACTTCAAGGGCGAAATCACCCACTGGATGCAGCCCGAAGTGCCCGCCCATGCGGTGGACGATGCGCGCAGTGTGGCCGTGGCGCAAAGCTATCTGGAACAGCACGCCCCCACGGCGGCGCGTTGGTTTATCGGCCTGCCCAACAGCCGCGACCCCGGTTTGTCGGTGATGTGGCAAGACAAGGTCGACCCTGGCCGGCGCGGCAATTTCATTGAGAAAATGCTCGACCCGGTCTCCGGCGAGCAACTCCAGGCCCGGGAAACCATGGGCGGCGAGTTCTTCTATCGGTTCCACTTCCAGTTGCAGATGCCTCACCCGTGGGGTCGCTGGTTGTCGACCATTGCGGCGATGGTGATGTTCGTCGCGCTGATCACCGGGATCATCACCCACAAGAAAATCTTCAAGGACTTCTTCACCTTCCGCCCGCGCAAGGGCCAGCGCTCCTGGCTCGATGGGCACAACGCGGTGGGCGTGCTGGTGTTGCCGTTCCACCTGATGATCACCTACAGCAGCCTGGTGATTTTCATGACCATGGTCATGCCCGCCAGCATCCTTGCGTCCTATGACGGCGACACCCGCGCCTTCTTCAATGAATTGTTCCCTTCCACCAACAACGCACCGGCCCTCGGCCAGCCGGGCAAGCTGCTGCCCTTGGCGCCGCTGGTAGAACAGGCACGGGCGCAGTGGGACGGTGGGCACGTGGGGCGGCTGGCGGTGAACAACCCTGGCGATGTGAATGCCGCAGTCAATGTCTCCCGCGCCGGTTCTGACCGGGTGGTGCATGATTTCGGCAGTACCGTGTCCTTTAATGGCTCCACCGGCGAACTGCTGCGGGTGAGTGCCGAACAGTCGCTGCCGAAGGCGATCAGCGGCAGCTTCTATGGCCTGCACATGGGGCACTTCGCCGGCCCGCTGCTGCGCTGGTTGTACTTTATCTGCGGCTTGGCGGGCACGGCGATGATTGGCACCGGCCTGGTGATCTGGCTGGGCAAGCGTCAGCTCAAGCATGTAAAGACCGGGGTGATGCCGTTTGAGTTGCGCCTGGTGGAAGTGCTGAACATTGCCAGCATGTCCGGGCTGGTCATCGCCATTGCCGCGTTTTTCTGGGCCAATCGCCTGCTGCCTGTGAGCTTCGCCGAACGCTCGGACTGGGAGGTGCAGAGCTTCTTTATCGCCTGGGGCCTGACCCTGCTCCATGCCATGTTGCGCCGTGGCCGCCGTGCCTGGATCGAGCAATTGGGCCTGGGCGCCGTGCTGTTTATGGCGGTGCCGCTGCTCAATGCGCTGACCACCTCCGAGCATCTGGGCGTGTCAGTGGCCAAGGGTGATTGGGCCATGGCCGGCTTTGACCTGACCTGCCTGGGCAGCGGCCTGTTCCTGGCCTGGGCTGCCTGGAAAATGCAGCACCGCAGCGCCGCCCAGCCCCGGGCCGAGCGCGCCCGCCCACTGACCCTCAAAAGCGAGGTGCACTGATGTTGCTGGCCTTGTTGCTGTGCTATGCGGGCTTTGTTGCACTGTGCCTGTCCCAGGACCGTCACCATGGCGAGTTGCTGCACAGCAAACCTTCGCCACGACGGCGCCTGGGGTTGCGCGTGGGCGGTTGGTTGTTGCTGGGGCTGTCGATCTGGCCGGCGGTACACATGGCCGGCTGGAGCCGGGGCCTGGTGGACTGGTGCGCGGTACTGATGCTCAGCGGGCTGTTGCTGGTGCTGCTGTTGCCGTATCGGCCAAGGCTGGCCCTGGTTCTCGCGGGCGTCGGCCTGCTGGTCAGCCCCGTTGCGGCTTTCGCGACCCTCTGAGCGCCTTTTGATGATCGCCACGCCGCCCGAGTCCCAGGATCAGCCCCACGCAGAAGCGTCGGGCGGGCGCGCACATTTCCTGCAGGTATTTTTGTCCCAGCGTTCACAGATGGAGGCGTTGGTCAGTCGCCGCGTAGGCTGCCGGGCGACGGCAGCGGACCTGGTACAGGACCTGTTTCTGCGTTTCTGGCGCCGGCCCCTGGTGCAGGTCGAAGAACTCAGCACCTACCTGCTGCGCTGCGCCGGCAATATCGCCATCGACCACCTGCGCAGCGAAAACGCGCGGGTGCGCGGCACTGAAGGCTGGATGCCGGAGCAGCACGACCATCACAGCTCCGAGCCCCAGGCCGCGCTGGAAGCGGGCAACGATCTGCGCCATGTCGAAGCGGCGCTGCGCAGCTTGCCGGAGCGTACGCGGCAGATCTTTTTGCTCAACCGCATCCACGGGCGCAAATACGCAGAAATCGCCAAGGCCATGGGCCTGTCCCAAAGTGCCGTGGAAAAACATATGATGCGCGCCCTCGAGGCCTGCAAAGCCAGCCTTCGGCAAGCCCATCCGCCACGCTCGCCAGGGAAAGCACCGTGAACGTCACCCCGACACCCGCCCAGGAACAGGCCGCCCTGGCCTGGCTCAGCCTGCTGCACGATGCGCCGAGCAGTGGCGACCAGGCTACCTTCAGCCACTGGTTGCGCGCCGACCCGGCCCATGTCGAGGCGTATGCCCAGGCCCAGGTGCTGTGGGAACTGAGCGAAGTCCCGGCGAGCACTCTGGCTGACGAAGACGCGTTGGCCTTGCAGCGTTACCTCAAGGCCATGGACGGTGCGAAAGGCTCCCGCATGCGCCGCTGGTCTGCAGCGCTGGCAGTGGCGGCGTGCCTGGTGCTGATGGTGTCGCTGGGCGCGGGGTGGCAGCCGCAGCGCTGGGTCGATGACCTGGGCGCCGATTACGTCAGTGCGCCGGGTGAAGTCAAAACCGTGACCCTGGCTGATCAAAGCCAAGTCACCCTGGATGCCGACAGCGCGATTGCCGTGGATTTCAGTCACGGTGAGCGGCATATCCAATTGCGTCGCGGTGCCGGTTTTTTCAGCGTGGCCCACACCGGGCAAGCCTTTGTGGTGCACGCCGACAGCGGCGAAGTGCGGGTGCTGGGCACCCAATTTGAAGTGCGCCTGCAACCAGCGGGCGCCCAGGTGACGGTGCTGTCGGGGCGGGTAGGGGTTACGCCGTCGGCCCAGGGTCCTCAGCAAATACTGACGGCCGGCCAGCAAGTGGCCTACGCCGAGGGTGTGGCTGATGAGCGGCATGCGGTGGACAGTGAATCGCGCCTGGGCTGGCGTGATGGCTGGCTCAACTACTACAAGACCCCGCTGGCCGATGTGGTCAAGGACCTGGGCCGTTACTACCCCGGCCGCATCCTGCTGCTCAATGACGAACTCGGCGCCCGCCGGGTCAGCGGCAGCTTTCCGAGCAAAGACCCCGAGGCGGTGCTCAAGGCATTGCAAGCGGTGCTGGGCTTTGAGCAGCACAGTGTGTTGGGGCGGTTGATCGTGGTCCGCTAAAAACCAGCCCCACAGAAATAGTGAGCGCCTGAAGAGAAAGTTGATAATTATTCTTATTTGCATTTATGATATGTTATTACATTCATGCAAAGGAGCCACCCTATGAAAGTCCTGTCCTCCCTCAAAGAAGCCAAGAACCGTCATCGCGACTGCCAGATCGTCAAGCGCCGGGGGCGGATCTATGTGATCTGCAAATCCAACCCACGCTTCAAGGCCCGGCAGGGCGGGGCGAAAAACAAGAATAAAGGCTGATGTTGAAATTATTTTCAATTTCACCTGAGGTAAACCCCCACGCCATCCGTGTAGTGCTTGAAACTGCGATCAATTCGCATTAACAGCGTTTTCTACACGGGTTCTCAAGCATGAAGTCCAGGGCAAAATCGGCGGTAGGCGGTTCGGTTAAACAGTGGCTGGGAGCCTCCCTTCTGGCCGCTTCAGGCCTGGCATTACAACCCCTGAACCTGGCGCAAGCGGCGCAGGAGCAGAGCGCAGTCTTCAGCTTTGCGCTGCCGGCCAAGCCGTTGCCCCAGGCCCTGAGCGATTTCAGCCGGGTGACCGGCATCAGCGTGGTCTACACCGACGAAGCCCCCTACACCCTCAACGCCCCGGCCGTCAGTGGGCAGATGAGTGCCGCCCAGGCTCTGCAGCGCCTGCTGGGCAACTCCGGCTTGACCTTCCGCCAGATCGACGCCCGCACCCTGGCCCTGGAACCGCTGCCTAGCGAAGGCGCGGTCAACCTCGGCGCCACCACCATCAGCGGTGTCAACCAGCAGCAAACCACCAGCTACCAGCCACCGCCCACCAGCTCGGTGATGCGCTCCCAGGGCTTGCTGCTGGAAACCCCGCAAACCGTGAACATGGTGCCGGCCCAGGTGATGCGCGACCAGGTGCCGCGCAACCTCGATGATGCCTTGGCCAACATCAGCGGCATCACCCAGACCAACACCTTGGGCAGCACCCAGGATGCGGTGATGCTGCGTGGCTTTGGCGACAACCGCAATGGCTCGGTCATGCGCGACGGCATGCCCGTGGTGCAAGGCCGGGCGCTGAACGAAACCGCCGAGCGCGTCGAAGTGCTCAAGGGCCCGGCGTCGTTGCTATATGGCATCCAGGACCCGGGCGGGGTGATCAACATTGTCAGCAAGAAACCCGAACTGACCCAATCCACCGCCTTGACCGTGCGTGGCTCGACCTATGGCAGCGGCAAGAACGGCAGCGGCGGCAACCTCGACACCACCGGCCCGTTGGGCGACAGCGGCCTGGCTTACCGCTTGATCGTCGACCATCAGGATGAGGACTACTGGCGCAACTTCGGCACCTATCGCGAAAGCCTGATCGCGCCGTCCCTGGCCTGGTACGGCGACACGACCCAGGTGCTGCTGGCCTACGAGCACCGCGAATTTCTCTCACCGTTCGACCGTGGCACGGCCATCGACCCCAAGACCAATCACCCGCTGGACATCCCCGCCACGCGCCGCCTGGATGAGCCCTTCAATAATATGGAAGGCCGCTCGGACCTGTATCGCGTCCAAGTCGACCACGACCTGAACGACGACTGGACGGCCCACTTCGGCTACAGCTGGAACCGCGAAACCTACGACGCCAGCCAGGTGCGTGTGACTAAGGTCAATGCCAATGGCACTTTGACGCGCAACATGGACGGCACCCAGGGCGCGTTGACCACCGACCGCTTCACCACTGTGAGCCTTGAAGGCAAGGTGGACGTGGCCGGCATGCGCCATGACCTGGTATTCGGCCTGGATGACGAGTACCGCAAAATCTACCGCGCCGACCTGATCCGCCAGGCCAGCCGCAGCGTGTTCAACTACAACGACCCGGTGTACGGCCGCGAAGTGGCGGGCACCAATGTCAGCGCGCCGGACAGCAACCAGACCGACCTGCTGCGCAGCGATTCGGTGTTTTTCCAGGACGCCATTCACCTCACCGACCAGTGGATCCTGGTCGGTGGTGCGCGCTTCCAGGCATACGACCAATACGCCGGCAAGGGCCGCCCGTTCACGGCCAACACCAACAGCAACGGCCAGAAGTGGGTGCCTCGTGCCGGCCTGGTGTATCGCTACACCGATGAGCTGTCGTTCTATGGCAGCTACACCGAATCGTTCAAACCCAACTCCACCATTGCGCCGCTGGACAACAAGATGGTGATCGACGGCAGCATCGCCCCGGAACAGTCCAAATCCTGGGAGCTGGGGGCCAAGCTCGATATGCCGGGGCGTATTACCGCTAACGTGGCCTTGTTTGATATCCAAAAACGCAACGTGCTGGTGTCGATCACCGAGGGCGCGACCTCGATCTACAGCGTCGCCGGCAAGGTGCGCTCCCGTGGCCTGGAAATGGACCTGAGTGGGCAGTTGACCGACCAGTGGAGCCTGATCGGCAGTTATGCCTACACCGATGCCGAGGTCACCGAAGACCCGACCTACAAAGGCAAGGGCCTGCAGAACGTGGCGAAAAACTCCGGCTCTGTTTCAGCCGTGTACGACTTCGGCACTATCGTCGGCGGCGACCAACTGCGCGTCGGTGCCGGTGCGCGTTATGTGGGCGAGCGGGCTGGCGATGCCCTCAACAGCTTCGACCTGCCGGGCTACACCGTGGCCGATGCGTTTGCCACCTATGACACCAAGGTCGACGGGCAGAAGGTCAAGTTCCAGCTCAATGTGAAGAACCTGTTTGACCGTACCTACTACACCTCGGCTGTCAGCCGCTTGTTTGTGTCCATGGGCGATGCGCGCCAGGTGTCGTTGTCCAGTACCCTGGAGTTCTGACCGTCGGCGATGACGCTGGCGGCCTGAGCTGCTAGCGTTGCGCTCTTTGATGATTGCCGGGACGGTTTGATGCAGTTGGGACGATGGATACACACCAGCGCCATGCTGGTGGGCGTGAGCCTGTTATTGGGTGGCTGTGCCACGCCTTCGAAAACCGGCGAACAGGCGCTGGACCAATTGTTGGCTGATCCTGCCTTGGCGGGTGCCAGTGTTTCGCTGATGGTGCGTGATGCTCGCAGCGGCAACACGCTGTACCAGCACAACCCACGCACGCGGCTGGTGCCGGCCTCCAGCCTGAAACTGCTGACCACTGCGGCGGCCATGGATGTACTGGGCCCGCAGTATCGGTTTTCTACGCAGTTGTTGAGCAATGGCAGCCAACAGGGCACGCGCCTGCTGGGCAACCTGTACCTGCGGGGGCTGGGTGACCCGACGATCCAGTGGGCGGATTACCAGGCGCTGGCGGCGAGCCTCGCCGCCCAGGGCATCCGTCAGGTCCAGGGCGATATGGTGTTCGATGACAGCTGGTTCGACGCCGAGCGCTTGGGTGTGGATTGGGCCCATGACGACGAAGACAAGTATTACGGCGCGCAGATTTCCGCGCTGACCGTGTCACCCAATGCTGATTTTGATGCGGGCACCTTGATCGTCACGGCCAAGGCGCCCACAACGGTCGGCCAGTTGGTGAATGTCACCCTGAGTCCGCCCACCGATTATGTACAGCTCAGCAACCTGGCCGTTAGCGGCCCAGGCAATAGCTATGGGCTCAATCGCCAGCATGGCAGCAACCTGCTGCGCCTGAGCGGCGCGTTACCGCCGGGCAAGCAAAGCCGCCAATGGGTCAGCGTGTGGGAGCCGACGCAACTGGTGGCCAATCTGTTTGCCCAGGCCTTGGCGGAGCAGGGGATCAGCGTGCAGGGGCGGCGGGTGATCGGTGGTGTGAGTCCGGCGACCGCCACTGTCCTGGCAACACACCAGTCGGCACCGTTGCAGGAGCTGATCAGGCCCTTGCTCAAACTGTCCAATAACAGCATGGCCGAAGCGCTGCTCAAGGCCATGGGGCGCCAGCAGGCGAATGCTGGCACGGCGGCGGCCGGGGTTGCGGCGGTGGCCGACTTTATCAAGCGCCAGGGCCTGGACCCGGCAACATTAAGCCAGGTGGATGGCTCGGGTTTGTCGCGACGTAATCTGGTGTCGGCGCAGAACTTCACCGACCTGTTGCTGGCCATTAACAAGCAGCCGTGGTTCAACGCCTGGTACGACGCACTGCCCATCGCCGGCAACCCGGACCGGCTGGACGGCGGCAGCCTGCGTTACCGCCTGCGCGGGACAGCGGCGCAAAACAACCTGCAGGCCAAGACGGGGTCGATGGGTGGGGTGTCTTCGTTGACGGGCTACATCACCGATGCGGGTGGGCGGCGGTTGGTGTTTTCGATGCTGACCAACAACTATGTGGTGCAGGGGAGCCGGATCAAGGCGCTGGAAGATCGACTGGCCGTGGTCCTGGCACAAAGCCTCGATTGAAACCCGCACGCATTGGTTTTGTGTAAGGCCTCTAGGGCTGGAACGCCTGCCGGTATTCCCCCGGTGTCGCTCCCATTGCCTGGCGAAACCGGTTGGTAAAGTGGCTGGCGCTGGAAAACCCACACGCCAGGGCAATTTCCCCCAGCGGCAGTGAGCCGCTGCGCAACAGGGCCTGGGCCCGGGACAGGCGGCGGGCCAGTACATATTGATGGGGCGGCAGGCCAAAGCTTGTGCGAAACATCCGCGCGAAGTGGTATTCCGACAAGGCGCACAGCCCCGCCAGTTGCCCCAGGCTGATCGGTTCGGCCAGTTGCTGGTCGATGTACTCCACCAACTGCCGGCGCTGGTGCGCCGCCAGGCCGCCCTTGAGTCGCAACCCCTCACGCAGGCCGACCTGGCTGAGCAGGGTATGGTTGAGCATTTCAAAGGCCAGGCTGCTGGTCAGCAAGCGTTCTGCCGGTTCCTGCCAATTGAGGCGGATCAGTTGATGAAAACGTCGCGCTTGCTGTTCGTCTTCCAGAAAGGTGCTTTCGCGCAGTTGCAGGGCGCGGGGTTCACGGTCCAGCAGGGTGACGCAACCCAGGGCAAATTGCTCGGGGCTGAAGTACACATGGGCCAGGCGGATTTCACCATTGATCACCCAGGCCGACTGATGCTCGGCGGGCAGGATGCACAGCTTGTCGGGGCCGCCCTTGGTGTCGGGCTGGTTGCGCCGGAAAGTGCCGGTGCCGCCGGCCACATAGCAAGACAAGGTGTGATGGCTGGGCGCCTGGTAATCCTGGGCGTCGTGGTGGTTGCTCCACAAAGCTGCAGACAAGCCGTCCCCAAGCTCGGCAGACAGCTCCAGGCGAGCGTTGGGCGAGCTGTTCAGGGCTTTGAAGACTTGCAGGTTTTCCAGTACAGACATGGGGTTCTCTCCGACGCCTTGCATCCTACTCCCGGCGGCTGGCGCTGTGATCCCTCGGCCCGACAAAAGCGCAAGAATCTGCAAGTGCCCAGCAGCAAGGCGGGGTGAAACTGTGGCTCAACCACCGGAGTGCGCCATGAACCTATCCCTGTATTTACTGACCGTGCTGATCTGGGGCACCACCTGGATTGCCCTCAAGTGGCAATTGGGCGTGGTGGAAATTCCGGTCTCGATCGTCTATCGCTTCGGCCTGGCGGCACTGGTGCTGTTTGGGCTGCTGTTGCTCAGCCGCAAATTGCAGGTGATGAACCGTCGGGGTCACCTGATCTGCCTGGCCCAGGGCTTGTGCCTGTTTTGTGTGAACTTCATGTGCTTCCTCACGGCCAGCCAGTGGATCCCCAGTGGCCTGGTGGCCGTGGTGTTCTCCACCGCGACACTGTGGAATGCGTTGAATGCGCGGGTGTTCTTTGGCCAGAAAGTTGCGCGCAATGTACTGCTGGGCGGCGGCCTTGGGTTGCTGGGGCTGGGGCTGCTGTTCTGGCCTGAACTGGTCGGGCATACCGCCAGCCCCGAAACACTGTTGGGCCTGGGCCTGGCGCTGCTGGGCACCCTGTGTTTCTCGGCAGGCAATATGTTGTCGAGCCTGCAACAGAAAGCCGGGCTCAGGCCGTTGACCACCAACGCCTGGGGCATGGCCTATGGCGCGTCGATGCTGGCGCTGTACTGCGTGGTCCAGGGCATTCCGTTTGAGATGGAGTGGAACACCCGCTATATCGGTTCGCTGCTGTACCTGGTGATCCCCGGTTCGGTGATTGGCTTTACCGCGTACCTGACCCTGGTCGGCCGCATGGGCCCGGAGCGGGCGGCGTATTGCACGGTGCTGTTCCCGGTGGTGGCATTGAACGTTTCGGCGCTGTTCGAGGGCTACCAATGGAGCGCCCCGGCGCTGGCCGGGTTGGTATTGGTGATGCTGGGGAATGTGCTGGTGTTTCGTAAGCCCAGGGCGGTTGCGCCTGTGAGCCCGCTTTTGCAACCGAAGCAAACCTAATGTGCAAGAAGATCTAATGTGGGAGCTGGCAGGCCAGCTCCCACAGTGTGATCCGCGTTACTTCAGGCCCAGGCGCTTGGCCATGCGCCCCAGGTTGGCGCGGTCCAGGCCCAGTTCGCGGGCGGCGCTGGCCCAGTTGTGCTGGTGGCGCTCCAGGCAGGCGCTGATCACTTGCCTTTGGTAGTGCTCGGTGGCCTGGCGCAGATCGCCAGTCACCACGGGGATTTCGCCAGGCTCTTCTATCAAGGGCGCAGAGTCATTGGGCAAGTCCAGGTCCTTGGCACTGAGGCTGAGGATCTTCGGTCGCTCGCGGCAATTGCCCAGGGCCTTCAACGCGCTGCGGCCGATCAGGTGTTCCAGCTCGCGCACATTCCCGGGCCAACCATAAGTCAACAACGCCGCCTGGGCATCGCTGGTCAGGCGCAGGCTGCCCAGGCCCATGCGTGAACGGTTCTGTTCGAGGAAAAATCCCGCCAGCAACAACACATCGCGCCCGCGTTCACGCAGGGCCGGCACTTGCAGGGGGTACACGCTCAAGCGGTGATAGAAGTCGGCGCGGTAGCGGCCGTTGCGCACCTCGGCGGCCAGGTCGCGGTTGGTGGCGGCGATCAGGCGCACGTCCACTTGATGCTCCTTATCCGAACCCAGCCGCTGCAACTGCCCGCTTTGCAGGACGCGTAACAGCTTGGCCTGGACTGTTAGCGACAACTCTCCCACTTCGTCGAGGAACAGGGTGCCACCGTTGGCCAATTCAAACTTGCCCCGACGCTCGTTCAGCGCGCCGGTAAACGCGCCGCGCACGTGGCCGAACAGCTCGCTTTCCACCAGGGTTTCCGGGAGGGCGGCGCAGTTGAGGCTGATCAGCGGCTTCTCCGCGCGGGGCGAGGCAGCGTGGATGGCCTGGGCCACCAGCTCCTTGCCGACCCCGGTTTCACCGGTGATCAACACGGTCAGGTCGCTGCCGCCCACCAGTTTGATTTCTTCCACCAGGCGCTTGTGGGTCTTGCTCTGGCCGATCATTTCCTTGTGCTGCTGGCCGCTGGCCTGGCGATAGATTTCCGCACGCTGGTGTTCGTCTTCGGCGCGCAGGGCCAGGTGCTCCATGCGTTCGGCCACATTGACCGTGGCGGCGGCGAGGCTGGCGAAGGCCTGCAAGGCGTCCAGTTCGACCCGGTCAAACCGCTCGGTGTCCAGGGCATCCAGGGTCAGCAGGCCCCAGGGGTGGTCGTCGACAAACAGCGGGCAGCCCATGCAGTCGTGGACCTCCAGATGCCCGTGCAGGCCATCGACCAGGCCGTCGTAGGGGTCGGGCAGTTCGCTGTCGCTGTCAAAGCGGGTCGGGCCGGGGCTGCTCAGCAGCACGGCGAAGCGCGGGTGTTCGCTGATCTTGAAGCGCCGGCCCAGGGTGTCCGGGCTCAGGCCGTCCACGGCCAGGGGTACCAGCCATTCGCCGTCCAGGCGCAACAGCGCGGCGGCATCACAGGGCAGCAGGGTGCGCATGGCTTGCAGCAGGCGTCGGTAACGCTCGCCTTCCGGCAGTTCACGGGACAGGTCAGCCACCAGTGGCAGCAGGGTGGTGAGCAGGGAGTGTGCAGTCATAATGACTCCTTGTAGTCCTAATGACTATAAGGTGTAGGAAGTCATATTGACTATGTTTAATTTAAGTTGTTGATAAATAAGGGTTTGTTAGTTGGCATGAATACTGATTGCTACAGGGTAATCATTCAGAAGCCTTAAAGGCTCAGGAGTCTCCCCATGCTTAGCGTTCAAGACCGTGCCATCATCAAGTCCACTGTGCCGCTGCTCGAAAGCGGTGGCGAAGCCCTGATCACCCACTTCTACCGCATGATGCTCTCCGAGTACCCCGAAGTGCGCCCGCTGTTCAACCAGGCCCACCAGGCCAGCGGCGACCAGCCCCGCGCCCTGGCCAATGGCGTGCTGATGTACGCCCGGCATATCGACCAACTGGATCAGTTGGGCGACCTGGTGGCCAAGATCATCAACAAGCACGTGGCCCTGCAAATCCTCCCGGAGCACTACCCGATTGTCGGCAACTGCCTGCTGCGGGCGATTTCCGAGGTGCTGGGTGACGAAATCGCCACCCCAGAAGTGATGAGCGCGTGGGGCGCGGCTTATGGTCAGTTGGCCGACATCCTGATCGGCGCAGAAAGCGCCATCTACGACGAAAAAGCCCAGGCCGTTGGCGGCTGGCGCGGGGCGCGTGCGTTTCTGCTGGTCAAGCGTGTGGAGGAGAGCAGTGAAATCGTCTCCCTGTACTTTGCCCCGGTGGACAATGGCCCGATCCTCGCCGCCGAGCCCGGCCAGTACATCGGCCTGAAGCTGATCCTCGATGGCGAAGAAGTGCGCCGCAACTATTCATTGTCGGCGCGCACCGATGCGGGCCTGTACCGCATCAGCGTCAAGCGTGAAGCGGGCGGGCGCGTGTCCAATTACCTGCATGACCAGATGCACGTGGGCGCGACCATCGACCTGTTCCCGCCATCGGGGGAGTTCACCCTGGTGCCCAGCGACAAACCCCTGGTGCTGATCAGCGGCGGGGTGGGCATCACCCCGACCTTGCCGATGCTGGAAGCGGCCCTGGCCACCGAGCGCCCGGTGCATTTTATCCACTGCGCACGCAATGGCGGCGTGCATGCGTTCCGCGATTGGGTCGATGCCCTGGCTGCGCGCCATCCGCAACTGCAGCGCTTTTACTGCTATGCCGAAGACGACGGCATCAGCCCGGCGGCGGACAAGCTCGGTTTGCTGACCCAGGAGCAACTGGCGGCGTGGTTGCCCGAAGAGCGTGATGTGGATGCCTACTTCCTGGGGCCGAAGGGTTTTATGAGCGCGATCAAGCGTCACCTCAAGGCGCTCGGTGTACCTGAGAAGCAGAGCCGGTATGAGTTCTTCGGGCCGGCGGCGGCGCTGGAATAAGCGGCCGCTCTTCAACACCGTATTGGCCTCTTCGCGAGCAAGCCCGCTCCCACATTTGATCTGTGAATACATTCAAATGTGGGAGCGGGCTTGCTCGCGAAGAGGCCCGAAAGACCACCACATTAATGTGTCGTTAACCCGCCTGCGCCTAAGATTGCGACGCCTACTGCTAAATTTTCACCACCTGTGTGTAAACTTGCGGCCATTGGCATACCCATCATTAGGCAAAGGGAAACGGGGATGATTGACGAAATGCGGTTGGGCCGTGAGCGGCGCTTCCTGGTGTTGCTGGGCATCATCTGCCTGGCGCTGATCGGTGGCGCGCTTTATATGCAGATAGTGCTGGGCGAAGCGCCATGCCCTTTGTGCATCTTGCAACGCTATGCCTTGTTGCTGATTGCGCTCTTTGCCTTTATTGGCGCGGCCATGCGCACCCAGCGCAGTGTCACGGTCTTTGAAGTGCTGGTCGTGCTCAGCGCCCTCGGTGGTGTCGCTGCCGCCGGGCATCATGTGTACACCCAGTTCTATCCGACCATCAGTTGTGGCGTCGATGTACTGCAGCCGATTGTCGATGACCTGCCCCTGGCGAAGATCTTCCCCCTGGGCTTCCAGGTCGATGGGTTCTGCAGTACCCCGTACCCGCCGGTCCTGGGCTTGTCCCTGGCCCAGTGGGCGCTGGTGGCGTTTGTGTTGACGGTGATCCTGGTGCCCCTGGGCATTTACCGTAATCGCAAGCACAACGCTTAAATCGTCCTACAAAACGCCCCTGTCCTGCTGATGCAGGCAGGGGCGTTTTTGTGTGTGGGCATTTTGTGAAGGGGTCATGACGCTGGACAAGATTGGCTGCGCGCAACGTGCGACACGTTGTCACACTGAGGGCGCCGCAGGACATTTCATACCCCATGGCACAGCGCTTAATCGACCATGGGTTGGGCGCTTTTGCCTGTCATTTTCCACCCTGGCCGACCCCGCGCGCGGCGTGCTCTACAGAACATCCAGTGATGGGCGAATGCCTTGTTTTTAGCGGGCTTGCCTGGGGTTTTGCGACCCTGGAAGAGGTCTCTGGGTGCGACAGAATGGGCAATAACACGGCTTTTTTTGGGGTTTTTGTTGAGAATCAAACGCGATACGATCCCGAACCTTTGCAACAATGGCGCAGGATTATTGCTGGAAACGATAAAAATTATTTCTTTATAGGTCATGGTTTATACATCGCCAGCTAACTACAATCGCCCGCACTGAGTGTCCGGTGCTGCTCAACCCTGAGCAAATAGGGCGGTCGAGAGGCGGAAACAATGCTTCATGCGACCCCAGGTGCCGGCAGCCTTTCAACTATCCGCACCAAATGGAATTGGTCTGTAACAAGGCCTTTGACCAACGAAATCGAATAAGAATTCACCGCCAGACCTGGACGTGTCGATCAGCGCATGAAGCGCCGGGCAGGCCCTTATTCAATCGAAGAGAAATGCCAACCCTTGGCAGGGTGAAGTGTTGGCGATCAAAACCCAACTGCATTGCGCAAGCTGCTTTAGAGGTCGTGAGATGAGTAAAAACAGGTACACCCGATTACTAGGCATAGTGCCGCTTTTCGGCATGTTATTGCTGGGAGGCTGCAACTGGACGCTGCTCGACCCTGTGGGTCAGGTCGGCGTAGAGCAACGTAACCTGATCATCACGGCCACCTTGCTGATGCTGTTGGTCGTGGTGCCGGTGATCGTGATGACCTTCGCGTTCGCCTGGAAATACCGCGCATCCAACACCAAGGCGACCTACGCGCCGAAGTGGTCGCACTCCACCAAGATTGAAATCGCGGTGTGGCTGGTACCTGTACTGATCATTATCGCCCTGGGTTACATCACCTATAAGTCGACCCACGAGCTGGACCCTTACCGTCCGCTGGAATCCGACGTGCCGCCAATCACTATCGAAGTGGTCGCGCTGGACTGGAAGTGGCTGTTCATCTATCCCGAGCAAGGGATCGCCACCGTCAACAAGATCGTGTTCCCGGCCAACACCCCGATCAACTTCAAAGTGACCTCGGATGCGGTGATGAACTCGTTCTTCATCCCGGGCCTGGGTGGCCAGATCTACGCGATGGCGGGCATGCAGACCAAGCTGCACCTGATTGCCAACCAGAACGCCGAGCTCGACGGTATCTCCGCCAACTACAGTGGCGCGGGCTTTACCGGCATGAAATTCAAAGCAATCGCCACCACCCAGGAAGACTTCAACGCCTGGGTACAAGAAGCCAAGAGCTCACCAAAACAGCTTGAAAAAGCTGAATACGAAGCCCTTGCCAAGCCAAGCCAGAACAACCCTGTAGAGCTGTACTCCTCGTACACGCCGGACCTGTTTCAGAAAATCATCGACAAGTATGAAGGGATGAAACCAGGCAAGCCGGTCAAGCACGAGAAGAAAGAAGTGGCTGCTGTGGAAGGGACGGACGCAAATTCGCATTCAGCTGCCGGGGCAGAGGAGTAAACGATGTTTGGTAAATTAAGTTGGGAAGCGGTCCCATTCCACGAGCCGATCGTGATGGTGACCATCGCCATGATCGCGCTGGGTGGTCTGGCACTGTTTGCGGCAATCACCTACTTCAAGAAGTGGACCTACCTGTGGACCGAGTGGCTGACGTCGGTCGACCACAAGAAAATCGGCGTGATGTACATCATCGTCGCCATGGTCATGCTGCTGCGTGGTTTTGCCGACGCCATCATGATGCGTACCCAGTTGGCCATGGCCACCGAGGGTTCGCCTGGCTACCTGCCGCCTGAACACTATGACCAGATCTTCACCGCCCACGGTGTGATCATGATCATCTTCATGGCGATGCCTTTCTTCACCGGCCTGATGAACCTGGCAGTGCCGCTGCAGATCGGTGCGCGTGACGTTGCGTTCCCGTTCCTCAACTCCCTGAGCTTCTGGCTGCTGGTTTCCGGCGTGGTGCTGATCAACCTGTCCCTGGGCGTCGGCGAATTCGCCAAGACCGGTTGGGTTGCCTATCCGCCGTTGTCGGGGCTGCAATACAGTCCGGGCGTGGGGATGGATTACTACATCTGGGCGCTACAGCTATCCGGGTTAGGTACGACGCTGACGGGGGTCAACTTCCTGGCCACCGTGCTGAAAATGCGTACCCCAGGCATGAAGCTGATGGACATGCCGATCTTCACCTGGACCTGCACCTGGGCCAACGTTCTGATCGTGGCTTCGTTCCCGATCCTGACCGCTACCCTGGCACTGTTGACGCTTGACCGTTACATGGATTTCCACATTTTCACCAATGAACTTGGTGGCAATCCAATGATGTACGTGAACCTGTTCTGGGCATGGGGTCACCCTGAGGTGTACATCCTGATCCTGCCAGCGTTCGGTATCTTCTCCGAAGTGATCTCGACCTTTACCGGCAAGCGCCTGTTCGGTCACCACTCGATGGTCTACGCCTCGGGCGCGATCTCCGTACTGGGCTTCATGGTCTGGCTGCACCACTTCTTCACCATGGGTTCGGGGGCCAGCGTCAACGCCTTCTTCGGCCTGGCGACGATGCTGATTTCGATCCCGACGGGGGTGAAGCTATTCAACTGGCTGTTCACCATCTACCACGGCCGCCTGCGCTTCACCAGCCAGGTTCTGTGGACCCTGGGCTTCATGGTGACGTTCGCCATCGGCGGCATGACCGGCGTACTGCTGGCCATCCCGGGTGCTGACTTCGTGCTGCACAACAGCCTGTTCGTGATCGCGCACTTCCACAACGTGATCATCGGTGGTGCGGTATTCGGCTACATCGCTGGTTTCAGCTTCTACTTCCCGAAAGCGTTCGGCTTCAAGCTGCACGAAGGCTGGGGCAAGGCTGCATTCTGGTTCTGGATCACCGGCTTCTTCGTCGCGTTCATGCCGCTCTATGCACTGGGCTTCATGGGCATGACCCGTCGTCTGAACGCCACTACCAACCCTGAGTGGGTGCCGTACCTGTACGTCGCCATGTTCGGTGCGGTGATGATCGCTGTCGGCATCGCCTGCCAGCTGATCCAGCTGTACGTGAGTATCCGTGACCGCAAGCAAAACGCCTGCGACTCCGGCGACCCATGGAATGCACACACCCTGGAATGGTCGACCTCGTCGCCACCGCCGTTCTACAACTTCGCTGTACTGCCGAAGGCCGAGACCATCGACCCGTTCACCGAAGCCAAGGAAAACGGTACTGCGTACCAGCGACCTGTGCGCTACGAACCGATCCACATGCCGAACAACACCGCCACTGGCGTGGTGATGGGCGCGCTGTTGACGGTCTTCGGTTTCGCGATGATCTGGCACATCTGGTGGCTGGCCATCGCTAGCCTGGCTGGCACCGTGATCTACTTCGTGATCCACGCGGCGCGTGATGATCAAGGCTACATGGTGCCGGTCGACGTGATCGAGCGCATCGAAGCCGAGCAGCACGCTCGCCTGGTAGCCGAGAAGAAGATTCCGGCCAACCGTGTTGAAACCTCGTTGGAACAGGCTTAAACCATGTCGAACTTAGTGACCAATGCTGGACACGCCCATGTCGATGACCATGGGCACGATGACCATCACCACGACTCGGGCGAGATGACCGTATACGGTTTCTGGCTCTACCTGATGACCGACTGCATCCTGTTTGCGTCGATCTTCGCGGTGTACGCGGTACTGGTAAACAACGTAGCGGGTGGCCCGTCGGGCCACGACATCTTCGAACTGAATTACGTGCTGGGCGAAACCGCCTTGCTGCTGTTCAGTTCGATCACCTACGGCTTCGCCATGCTGGCGTTCTTCCGTGGCAACAAGGCAGGCGTGCTCAAGTGGCTGGGCCTGACCTTCCTGCTCGGCCTTGGCTTTATCGCCATGGAGATCAACGAGTTCCACCTGCTGATCTCCGAAGGCTACGGCCCTAGCCGTTCCGGCTTCCTGTCGGCGTTCTTCACCCTGGTCGGTACCCACGGTCTGCACGTAACCGCCGGTCTGATCTGGATGGCGATCATGATGTACCAGGTCAACAAGCATGGCCTGACGTCGACCAACAAGACCCGCCTGAGCTGCCTGAGCCTGTTCTGGCACTTCCTGGACGTGGTCTGGATCTGCGTCTTCACCGTTGTCTACTTGATGGGGACTCTGTAATGGCTAATGCACACTCCCATGACAGCCATGATGCGAGCCACGGCAGCGTAAAGTCTTACGCTATCGGCTTCATCCTGTCGGTGATCCTGACGATCATCCCGTTCGGCCTGGTGATGTACCCAACCTTGCCGAAGGCCACGACACTGGCCATCGTGCTGTTGTTCGCGGTGATCCAGGTGGTTGTCCACCTGTATTACTTCCTGCACCTGGATCGCTCCCAGGCCCAGCGCAACAACGTGATTGCGTTTGTGTTCACGGCCATTGTGATCCTGCTGCTGGTTGGCCTGTCGTTGTGGATCATGTTCAGCATCCACACCTACATGATGGCGAAGTGAGGTAAGACCCGATGTCGCTTAAGCACTTTATCCAAATCACCAAACCGGGGATCATTTTCGGTAACGTGCTTTCTGTGGCAGGCGGTTTCTTCCTGGCCTCCAAGGGGCATGTCGATCTGGCCATCTTCCTGGCGGCAATGATCGGCACTTCCCTTGTTGTGGCGTCCGGTTGCGTGTTCAACAACTGCATCGACCGTGACATCGATATCAAGATGGAGCGCACCAAGAATCGCGTGCTGGTCCAGGGCCTTATCTCCCTGAAACTGGCACTGATCTTCGCGACCGTCCTCGGTGTTGCCGGCGTGGCATTGCTGTACACGGTGGCCAATCCGCTGGCGGCGTTGTTTGCCGTGATCGGTTTTGTCATCTACGTCGGCCTCTACAGCCTGTACCTCAAGCGCAAGTCGGTTCACGGCACGCTGGTGGGCAGCCTGTCGGGGGCGATGCCGCCGGTGATTGGTTATGTGGCTGTGACCAATAGCTTCGACATGGCTGCGCTGGTGCTGCTGGTGATGTTCAGCCTGTGGCAGATGCCGCACTCCTACGCCATTGCGATCTTCCGTTTCAACGACTACCTGGCGGCTTCGATTCCGGTATTGCCGGTCAAGCGTGGCATCCAGGTGGCGAAGAAACACATCCTGCTGTACATCCTGGCCTTCCTTGTGGCGACCTTGATGTTGACCTTCAGTGGGTATGCCGGCATGAGCTACCTCGCCGTCGCCGCGGCCATGGGTATGTACTGGTTGTACATGGCCTGGACCGGCTACAAGGCGGTGGATGACACTGTCTGGGCGCGTAAGTTGTTTGTCTTCTCGATCTTCACCATTACGGCTTTGAGCGTGATGATGTCCCTGGATTTCCAGGTGCCGAAAGAGTTGTTGCTGACTTACGCCCACTGAGTTGGGATGTCATGAAAAGCCCCGCCTTTGAGAGAAGAGCGGGGCTTTTTTGTGGGGGGGGGTATGGGTACATATCCATTTCTGCGGTCACGGCGGCTATTGGTTCCGCCCTTACGGCGGCTCACTTTGGAAGAGCGCCAAAGTAAGCAAAGCGCTCTTGCCCCACCACTCGGTGCCTCGCCTAGGCTCGGCATGCCCGCAGTCAGGCATTGCTCCGTGGGCCCGCCGCGATCGGCCATCCATGGCCGTGTCGCGGCTACCCCGGCATCCATGCCGGGGTGCCCACTGCGCAATACCTGCCTGCGGCCATCGTGGTTTAACGGGGCGCCTAGGATCAAGATCAAAAGCCAGATCAAAAGCAGAGCAACAGCAACAGCAAAGCCGGGGTGCGAAGCTGCCTTCCCCTGTGGGAGCTGGCTTGCCTGCGATGGCGGCAGGTCAGTCAATAGATTTATCGACTGATACACCGTGGCCCCCCCAAATTAATGTCGGATGAGGGGCATGCCGAGTCTAGGCGAGGCACCGAGTGGTGGGGCAAGAGTGTTTTGCTTACTTTCGCGCTCTACAAAAGTGAGCCGCTGTAAGAGCGGAACCAATAGCCGCCATTACAAAAAACGGATATGTACTCAATCAAGACCTATTGCTGAGCAATGCTATACCCATCAAACGCCGTCTGCTGTTGCAGCGCCGTCACAATACTCTTGCGCGTCAAAGGCTGCTCGGCACCGGAGTTATCCACAAAGCTTTCACTCTCAAGCTCCGCCTCATCCCCTTCACCCACAAAACTAAAGCCCAAAAACTCCAGCGCCTCGCGGTCAACATTGAGCTTGGAGCGCGGCGTGCGCATCGGCAGGGTCACGCTGATCCCGTCCTTGCTGATCACAAACACCTCAACTTCCTTCTTCGCCCGCGCAGCCTTGCCCTTGCCGGCGCTCGGGTTGCTGATGGCCTGGTGGGTCTGGTTCAACACCTTGAGCGCCAGGCCATACACCAGTTCCTGGAACTCGGGGTCGTCCTTGAAGCTGGAAAGGATTCGGCTGATCGAAAACTTGCTGCTCAGGTCTTCCAGGGCTGCGTTGTCGGCGGCTTCGGCGTCTTTGAGCTGCTTGAGCTGGCCCATCAGGTCATAGGCCTGGTCATCGTCAAAGGCATCGTGGGCCTGGCGGATGGCGACGCGCAATTCGCGGATCTGGTCGCTTTCCTTGGAGGTGTGGAACGCGTCCAGCACCATTTCACTGATGTTCTTGGCCGCTGGCACATGCTGTGAAAGATTGATGGCGTTTTCGTATTCAGCTTTGGACTGCAAAGTGACTACGGATTCTTCAGTACGGGAATCTGACATTGAAATTTCACTACTTCTGTAAGCGGGGAGACGGGAAAAACGTCGGGCATTTTCAAGGGCCGGGGTAGCAAGGTCAAGGCGGCACTCTGCCTTCATCGTCATCCGCGCTTACAGTTCCTGCATCTCCTGCAATTGCGCCTCCAGCGTTTCCCGCAGCCCGCTATCCCGTCGGGCGATAAACACCAGTTGCGCCGAGTCCTGCGCGTGCTCGCCGCTGGCCAGGCTGAACTGGCTGCGGTTGCCCACATGTTGTAACCAGAAGGGTTGCTCATTGCCCTGTAAATGCACCAGGCCTTTAAGGCGGAACAAGTCCTTGGGCAGTTGCCCCAGCCAATCGCGCAGGGCTTTGGCCGGCAGGGCCTGGGTGGCTTGCCAGGTCCAGCTTTCGAACAGTTCGTGGTGCGGCGTCGGCACGGGAGTGAAGCCGTTGCGCGGGGTGCGCTCGCCCAGCAGCAGGGCATCGGGGATCTGCGCCTGCACGGTGCTGATCACGCGTGTGCGGGCACCGATAGTTGCGCGCAGGCTTTGCAGTTCGGCGGCGCTGACCAGGTCGGCTTTGTTCAGCAGCACCAGGTCGGCACAGGCCACCTGAGCCCGGGACAAGCGTGCGAACTCACCTTCCAGGGCGCCATAGCCGCTGGCGTCCACCAGGGTGATCACCGTATCCAGATGCAGGTGCGCCTTGAGCTGTGGATAACCCAGGGTTTGCACAATGCGTTGCGGGTCGGACACACCGCTGCACTCGATGACGATACGGTCCAGGCGGGGGCGCAGTTGGCTCAGGCTCACCAGCTGCGCCAGCAGGTCCTCTTGCACCGTGCAGCAGATGCAGCCGTTCTGCAGGCTGAACACGGCGTCGGTGACTTCGGCGATGATCGCCGCATCGATGTTCAGCTCGCCGAAATCATTGACGATCACCGCCATGCGCCCATGTTGCGGCTGCTGGGCGATGCGGTTGAGCAGGGTGGTCTTGCCTGCGCCGAGAAAGCCCGAAACTACCGTGACTGCAATGCTCTCGCTATTCATTCGATCACCGGCGGCAGGCCTTGCCACACGGCTTGCAGCGCCGTGCCTTCAAAGGTGTTGAGGCGGTCGTACACCGGCCGACCATCGACCAGGGTCAGCAGCACCTGGGTCTGGTGGATGTAGTTGCGCGCCGGCTGGGCGAACAGGTCACGGTCGATCACGATCAGGTCGGCGCACTTGCCCACCTCCAGGCTGCCGGTGGAGTGCTCCAGGCCCATGGCGTGGGCGCCGTTGAGGGTCGCCACTTGCAGTGCCTGTTCCAGGGTGATCGGCTCGCCGAAGCACTCCGGTTCCTGGTTCCAGGGGTTCTGCCGGGTGACCATGGTTTCCAGGGCCAGCCACGGGTCAATCGAGGCCACCGGCCAGTCGGTGCCCATTACCGCCAGGCCGCCTTCGGCCAGCACGCCTTTGAAGTCGTAGATGCGCTTTAGGCGCTCGGCGCCATAACCGGAGCGGGCGCCGCTGGCAAACGGCGTCGGGTACCAGGCCGCCGGGGAGAATTCGGCGATCACATTCAGCGCCTTGAAGCGCTTGAGGTTGCCCGGATGCAGCAAGGTGCTGTGGGCGCATTGGTGACGAATGCCGCTGTCACCGTTGACCCGCCGCGCTTCGGCGACCGCATCAAGGAATACATCGGAAGCGCCGTCGCCGGTGCAGTGGGCGATCACCCGCAGGCCACGGCGGTCCATGTCCACCACCATGTCGGTGATGTGTTCCGGGGTCAGGTTGAGCTTGCCGCGCCAGGTGGAGTCGGCCGCCCAGGGGGTCATCAGGTACGAAGACTTGGGCTCCACGGTGCCGTCGAAATGGAACTTCACCGCGTTGGCGTTCAGCCGCGCGCTGCGATAGTAGTGACGCTCGCCGCCGAGCAGTTCCCAGCGCCGGCGCACCGGGAAGATATCGTCCTGCCAACTGATCGCGGCTTCCACGCGCAGGCTCAATTCGCCCGCATCGTCCAGCTCCTTGAGGGCGTCCAGGCGCCGCTCGCAGACGTGAACATACTTGGTCGCGGTAACGCCACGCGAGCTCTGGAAATGCACGCCGTCGCGATAGGCCCGGCGCAGCACCGCCACCGGGGTCGGCGGCATGGCCGCGTGGATCAGCGCGTAGGCACCGTCGATCATCAGGCCGTTGGGCTCGCCGCTGAGTTCGTCGCGCTCCATATAGCCGTTGCGCGGGTCGGCGGTGTGGCGGTCGATGCCGGCCAGTTTCAAGGCGCAGGAGTTGACCATCATGGTCCCCCACATACGGTCCAGCAGCGCCACCGGGCGGTCCGGCATGATGCTGTCGAGCCATTCGCGCCCTGGGGTCAGCCCGGCTTCGCGGAAGGTGTAGCGCACCCAGTATTGGCCGTAGATCCAGCCATCGCCGGGGTGGGCATCGGCGTAGGCGTGGATCGCCGCCGCCAGTTGTTCGGGGGTGGGGTCTTCGATGCCCACATCCAGGTCATCGCTGTAGCGTGGCGCCAGGGCGAGGTCGGGATGGGTGTGCATATCGTGCAGGCCGGGCATGCAGAATGCGCCCAGCAGATCATGCTGGCGGGTCTGCGGGCCGATCAGGTGTTGCAGGTCGGCGAATGTGCCGACTGCGATAAAACGTCCCCCGCGAATCGCCACCGCGTCGGCCCACGGTTGGGCCGGGTCGAGGGTGTAGAAGCGGCCGTGGTGCAGCACCAGGTCAGCGTGCTCGCCGACAACGGAGTGGGTGGAAGTGAATTGGTCGGAAGCGGTCACGGGGGAAACCTCAATATTCAGAAGCGGCGACGATCAAAGGGTGGGAGCTGGCTTGCCTGCGATGGCATCACCGCGGTGTGCCTGTGGGGCCGAGTTGCCCGCATCGCGAGCACGCTCGCTCCCACATAAAGCTCAGCGGTTGGCGCGCAGGCCCTCGACAAACCCGGCAATCCGCTGGCAAGCGTCTTTGAGGGTGTCGTCGGCGACGGTAAAGGAGATGCGCACAAAGCCTTCGGCACTGGCGCCAAACGCCTGGGCATCGAGCACCGACACCCCGGTGGCGCGGAACAGCTGCCAGGCAAAGTCCGTGCTCGACAGCCCGGTGCGGCGCACGTCCACCAGCATGAACATGCCGGCCTGTGGCACCCGGCAATCAAGGTCGGCGATGCCACCCAGGCCGGCCACCACCAGGTCGCGCCGGCGGCGATACACCGTGCGCGCGTCGCTCACCACCTCATCATCCAGCTCCAGGGCCTTGATCGCCGCTTCCTGGATAAACCCGGGCAAGCCATAGAGCATGCACAGCAGCAGGTTATCCAGGTGGCCGACCAACGCGGTCGGCGCCACCACCCAGCCCACGCGCCAGCCGGTCATGGCGTGGGTTTTCGACAGGCTGTTGAGCACCACGGTGCGCTCGGCCATGCCTGGCAGCGAGGCAATGCTCAGGTGCGGCTGGTCGTAAGTGATCTGGCCGTAGACCTCATCGGAAATTACCCACAGGTCGTGCTCACGGGCGACTTCGGCCACCCACTCCAGCTCTTCACGGCTGTAGACGTTCCCGGTGGGGTTGCACGGCGTGGCCAGGGCAATGCCCCGGGTCTTGGCGGTAATGGCTTTTTCCAGGGCCGCGCGGGTCAGGCGAAAGCCGTTGGCTGCCGGTTGCTCGATGGTCGCGATGCGCGCCCCGGAAGCGTGGATGCACGCCTCATAGGTCAGGTACATCGGCTCCGGCACCAGCACTTCGTCGCCATGGCTGAACAGGCACAGCGAGGTGGCGAACAGGCCGTTTTGCGCACCCGCCACCAGGGCCACGTTATCGGCGTGTACGGCGATGCCTTGCAGACGGCTTTGCTTGGCCGCAATCGCCTCGCGCAGGGCCGGTCGGCCGAGGACATGGGTGTAGTGAGTGTCGCCGGCGCGCAGGGCGTCGACGGCGGTTTCGCAAATGGCACTGGTGGTGGCGAAGTCGGGATCGCCGACGCTCAACACAATCACATCTTCGCCACGGCCACGGGCTTCGACGGCCGCGTAGTGAATATCCCAGGCGCTGACGGACTCGCCACTAATGCGCTCGACAAACGGTGAATAACGCATCCTTGTTCTCCTAAAATTGATTCAAGCCTGGCGCTGCGGGACTTTGCCCCAGCGCGAGAAGACGTGTTCGATCACGAACGCCAGGACAATGTAGATCACCGCCACGGCCAACAGTGGCTCATACACCCGCAGCGTCTGCGCCCGCACCAGGTTGGCGGCGCCGAGCAGGTCGGTGACGGCCACGGTGGAGGCCAGGGCGGTCGCCTTGAGCAGCAACACGGTCTCGCCCACCAGGGTCGGCTTCACCAGCTCCAGGGCCCGTGGCAACCAGACCCGGCGCAGCACCATCAGGCGCTTCATGCCAAACGCCCGCGCCGCTTCCAGCTCGCCCCGTGGCACCGCACGCAGGGCGCCGCGCAGCACTTCGCCGACATACGCGCCGACACACAGAATCAGGGCCAGGGCCACGTACCAGAAGCCTTCCCGCAAATACGGCCAGAGGAAGCTGCCGCGAATCAGCGGGTAGCTGGCAAACACGCTGCCCACGCCGTAATACAGGATGTAGATCTGCACCAGCAGCGGCGTGCCTCGGAACACCGCGGTATAGGCGCGCAACGGCCCACTGATCAGCGGGTTGGACGACAAGCGCCCCAAGGCCACCAGCACCGCCAGCAAAAAGCCAAACACCCCGGACAAGGCCAGCAACTTCAGGGTGATACCCAGGCCGTGCAGCAGCTCGTTGCCAAAACTGTTTATCCATGAAAAGTCCATCGGCTGCGCTCCTTAGTGCTGCGGCATCCAGCGGTTGATCCGTCGCTCGAACACCCGGAAGGCGCCGTTGGAAATCAGGGTGATGATGAAATACACCGCCGCCACCGCCAGGTAGAACACCAGGTAATGCTTGGTGGAGCCGGCCGCCTGTTTGCCCACCGAGAGCAACTCGCTGTAGCCGACGATGCTGATCAGCGCGCTGTCCTTGACCAGCACCAGCCACAGGTTCGACAGGCCGGCCATGGCAAACGGCAACATGCTCGGCAGCAACACCCGGCGCACCAGCAGCCAGCGCTCGATGCCAAAGGCCCGCGCCGCTTCCAGCTGGCCGACGGGAATGGCCTGGATCGCGCCGCGAATGATCTCCGCGGAGTACGCGCCCTGAACGATGCCCAGCACCAGCACGGCGGCGATAAAACCGTTGACCGTCACGCTGTCGCGGCCCATGGCGGCCATCGCCATATTCAGCAGGTCGGTGCCGGCGTAATACAGCAGCAAAATCAGCAGCAGCTCCGGCACCGCGCGGTACAGCGTGGTGTACAGATTGGCCAGGCGCACCATCCAGCGTGGGCCCTTGAGCTTGATCATGGCCACCAGCAAACCGATGCCCAGGCCCAGCACAAAGGCCCCGGCGGAAATCTGCAAGGTCACCACCGCGCCCTGGAGCAGCGCGTTGAGCCAGCCGTCGGCGACGAACAACTGGGTGAGTTCGGACAAAGAAATCATGGCGCGTTCCGTTGGACGTTATTGCGCGGAAATATCGACGCTGAAATAGCGGCTGCGAATTTTGTCGTAGGTGCCGTCGGCCTTGATCGCCGCCAACGCGGTGTTGAGCTGCTCGCGCAGGCTGTCGTCACCCTTGCGCACGGCGGCACCGATACCGGAACCGAACAACGGGTCTTTGGGCGCCAGGCCCTTGTCAGCCAGGCCACTGCCGGCATTGGACTTGAGCATCGGCTCGATGGTCAGCGCGTCGGCCAGCATCACGTCGATACGCCCGCTTTGCAGGTCGGCGGTCATGTCGTCCTGGGTGTTGTAGTAGCGCAGGGTCGAGCCCTTGGCGTAGTAGGCCTTGAGGTAGGTGGCGTTGGAGGTCGAGCCCTGCACACCAATCAACTTGCCCTTGAGACCTTCGGGGGTGGTGACCAGATCCAGGCTTTTGTCGGCGACCCACATGGCCGGGGTCTGGTAGTAGGGGGCGGTAAAGGCGATGACCTTTTCGCGCTCTTCGGTGATGCTCAGGGAGTTGAGGATCACGTCGATCTGGCTCGATTGCAGCGCCGGGATCAAACCGTCCCAGGACACTTCCTTGAGCGGGCATTGGGCTTGCAGGCGTTCGCACAGGGCCTTGATCAGGTCCGGTTCGAAACCGCTCCAGGCGCCATTGCCGGCTTTTTCGGAGAACGGCGGGTAGGGTTCCAGGGCGATGCCGAACACTATTTTTTCGGCGGCCACTGCACTGTGGGAAAGCACGGCGAGCACGCAGCCGGCGGCGAGGGATTTCAGAGAGTTATGCATGGCTTGACCCTTTCGAAGTTATTGTTTTGAAGGATGGAAGCGGCAGTTCAAACGCGATTGTCCTGGGCCATGACGAACTGGCGGCAACGCTCGCTGGTGGGGTTCTGGAAGACTTGCTGGGGCGTGCCTTCTTCTTCAACCAATCCCTGGTGCAAAAACATGACCTTGCTCGATACATCCCGGGCAAACGCCATTTCGTGGGTGACGAGGATCATGGTGCGGCCTTCTTCGGCGATGCCCTGGATCACCTTCAGCACTTCGCCGACCAACTCCGGGTCGAGGGCCGAGGTGGGTTCATCCATCAGCAATACACGCGGGCGCATGGCCAGGGCGCGGGCGATGGCCACGCGCTGTTGCTGACCACCGGAGAGGAAGGCCGGGAAGGTATCGCGCTTGCTCGCCAGGCCGACTTTTTCCAGCAGGTGCTCGGCGTGGGCGATGGCGTCCTTGCGGTCTTCACCCAGCACATACACCGGTGCTTCGATGACATTTTCCAGCACGGTGCGGTGGGGCCACAGGTTGAAGCTCTGGAACACCATGCCCAGTTGCGTGCGCAGGCGTGCCACCTGGTCGGGATCGGCGATCAGCGGGTTGCCGGCGCGGTCCTTTTTCAGGCGCACTTCTTCGCCATTGATGCGCAGGCTGCCGCTGCACGGGATCTCCAGCAGGTTGATGCAACGCAGCAGGGTGCTTTTGCCCGAACCGCTGGAGCCGATCAGCGACACCACATCGCCTTCGTTGGCGCGCAGGGAAATGCCTTTGAGAACATGGTGCGCGGCATAGCTCTTGTGCAGAGCATCAATGGCGACCACCGGGGTGACTGGGTTCAAGGGTTATCCCTCTTTATTTTTGTAGATGAGGCAGTTTTCTGCAGGAGCCGGCTCCTGCGCAAAGCTGCACAGGCATGCAGTGATGAGGATCGAGAATAGCCACTGGCCACATGAGGTCAATCGAGCATTTTTCGCTCGATATTGAAATTTAATTCAACTGTCCCGCTCGCTGGTGGCTATGTCTGACGGCTGATTCCGGCTATGGTGCGGGTATCTTCGAGCAGGTGAACATCCATGCGTTACCCCTCCATGACCGCTTTGCGGGCGCTGGACGCGGTGGCCCGGCTGGGCAGCGTGTCCGAGGCAGCCGCCGAGCTGAACCTCACCCCCAGCGCCATCAGCCACCAGATCAAAAGCCTGGAACAGACCCTGGGGTTTGCCCTGACCGAGCGCACCGGGCGCAACATCCGCATCACCTGGCAGGGCGAGCGCTATGCTCGGGATATCCACGGGCTGCTGGCCAATATCCTTGAAGCCGGGCAGCGTTTCGATGGCCAGCAGGTCAGCGGGCGCCTGTGTATCAGCAGCCCGGCGGGGTTTGCCACCTATTGGCTGTGCACCCATATCGCCGACTTCCAGGCACTTTATCCACAGGTCGAACTGCACCTGATATCACCGCGCACCCCGGACGACACCAGCGACCACGGCGCCGACCTGTTTATCGCCTACGGCATGGGCGACTGGCCTAACCAGCATGTGCAGAAGATCGTCTCGCTGCGTTATTTCCCGGTGTGCAGCCCGCGCCTGGTCAACACCATGGGCGGCCTGAAGAACCCGGAACACCTGGCCGGCGCACCGCTGCTGCATATGATCGACTACTCCGACTGGCGCGTATGGCTGGCCGCCGCCGGGGCGCCGAATGTGGATGTGCAGCGCGGCATCGTGTTTGCCGATGCGCACTTTGTGCAGTCGGCGTGCATCGCCGGCCAGGGCATCGCCATGGGCGACAACCTGATCAGCGGCGAGGCCCTGGCCCGGGGCTTGCTGGTGCGGCCGTTCGAGACCGAGATCGAATCCAACCGTGGTTATTACCTGGTGGCTGATCACCAGAAAGTCGAGCGCCCGGTGGTGCAGGCGTTTGGCGAGTGGGTGAAGTCGCAGCTGGGTGGCGGGCTGTAGTGCGCGGCAATCCGTGAATTTTTTTTGCCAATGGCCGGCAAATTTTTTGCTTGTCCGCCCTCGGAGCGCCCCCTAAGGTCTGACCAATCGACACAGAACAATAAGAAGGAAATGAGCAATGACCACCTGTGCCCAGTCCCTGGTTCGCCTGCTGGAAGGTTATGGGGTAGATACCGTGTTCGGCATCCCCGGTGTGCACACCGTCGAGCTCTATCGCGGTCTGCATGGCAGCCGTCTGCGGCATGTCAGCCCGCGCCATGAGCAGGGCGCCGGGTTTATGGCCGACGGCTACGCCCGCGCCAGTGGCAAGCCGGGCGTGTGTTTCATCATTACCGGCCCCGGCATGACCAATATTCTGACCGCCATGGGCCAGGCCTATGCCGACTCGGTGCCGATGCTGGTGATTTCCACCACCAACCGCCGCGAACATCTGCGCCTGGGCCACGGGCATCTGCACGAGCTGCCGGACCAGCGGGCGATGGTCGCCGGTGTGTGTGCCTTCAGCCATACCCTGCAATCACCGGAGCAATTGCCGGAACTGCTGGCCCGCGCCTTCGCGGTGTTCAAGTGCGCGCGCCCGCGCCCGGTACATCTGGAAATCCCCCTGGATGTGCTGGAGATGCCGGCCATCGACCTCAACCTGATGCCCCGCAGCCTGCCCGGCGCCCCGGCTCCGGCGCCGGCCTCGCTGCGGGCGGCGGTGAGCCTGCTCAATGAAGCGCGGCGGCCGCTGATCCTCGCCGGCGGCGGCGCCCGTGATTGCGCTGAGGTGTTGCAGCAACTGGCCGAACGCCTGCAAGCGCCGGTGGCCCTGACCACCAATGCCCGTGGCCTGCTGCCCATGGGTCACCCGCTGTTGCTGGATGGTGTGCAGTCGTCCAGGCATGGCCGCTCGTTGTTTGACGAGGCCGATGTGATCCTCGCCGTGGGCACTGAATTGGGAGAAACCGACTACGACTTCTTCGGCCTTGGCCCACTGAAATTCAAGGCACCGCTGATCCGCCTGGATATCGACCCGATGCAAGTCATGGGCGTGCAACGCGCCCATGTCGGGCTGGTGGGCGATGCTCGCGAAGGCTTGCAGGCGTTGCTGGCTGCGGTCAGCCCGCCAGCGCCGAGCGGGCGTTGGGCACAGGACAGCGTGCAGCGCGTCAACCGTCTGGAACGCGAGAGCTGGAACGCCAAGCAACAGGGGCTGCAAAGCTTGCTGGACCTGTTGCGCGACAGCCTGGTCGACCCGCTGATCGTCGGCGACTCGACCCAGCCGGTGTACCAGGGCGCGGTGGGCTACCAAGCGCCGGCGGCTAACAGTTGGTTCAACGCCGGCACCGGCTACGGCACCCTCGGCTACGGATTGCCAGCGGCCATTGGTGCCAAGCTGGCCAAGCCTGAACGGCCAGTGGTGGCACTGGTCGGCGATGGCGGCCTGCAGTTTGCCAGCAACGAACTGATCGCGGCCCGTGAGGCCGGCATCGGTGTGATCCTGGTGGTGTGGAATAACCAGTGCTACGGCGAGATCCGGGACTATATGCAGGCCCGGGAAATCGCGCCGCTGGGGGTGGATATCCTGACCCCGGACTTTGCCGCGATGGCCCGCAGCTGCCACGTCGCCTATCACACGGCCGACACGCCACAGGCCTTGCACGGGTTGTTGCAAACCCTGGTCGACAGCCGTCAACCGGTGATGATCGAGCTCGACGCCGCGCACTACCTGCAAAACGCCTGAACCGCCCTCGGCCTGATCCATATCAACGGGCTCCCCTCGAAAATCCGCTACAACAAACCGGGGCTTACAAAGCCCCGGTTGTCCGCCTGATGACCTCATAAAAACGCAGACAAACCTGTACCCAGGGGCCAACCCCCAGGCCAGGTTATTAAAGGAATAATGCGATGGCCCTTTCTCTGTCACGTTTGGCCTGGATGGGGGCGACGCTGTGTCTTGCGCTTCCCCTGCACGCCAACGAACCCGCCAAACCCGATACCGAACTGATTGCCCAGGGCAAATACGTTGCCCAACTGGGTGACTGCATCGCCTGCCACACCGCCAAGCAAGGCCCCGAGATGGCGGGTGGCCTGGAGCTGAGCACGCCCATGGGCATCATCTACTCCAGCAACATCACCCCGGACCGCGAGACCGGGATTGGTGCCTATACCTTCGAACAGTTCGACCGTGTGATGCGTGAAGGCGTGACGCCGGCGGGTATGAACCTGTACCCGGCGATGCCGTATCCGTCCTACGCGAAGATGAGCGAAGAGGACATGCGTGCCTTGTTCGCCTACCTGATGCACGCCGTCGAGCCGGTGAAACAGGCCAACCTCGAAGCCGACATGGGCTTCCCGTTCAACCAGCGCTGGGGCCTGGCGTTGTGGAATTTCATGTTCCTCGACAAGCAACCGTTCCAGCCCGACCCGGCCCGGGATGCCGTGCTCAACCGGGGCGCCTATCTGGTCCAGGGCCTCGGCCACTGTGGCTCGTGCCACACCCCGCGCGGTATCGCCTTCCAGGAAAAAGCCATGAGCGACGCCGGCAGCAGCGGCGAGCATTACCTGGGCGGGGAAACCGTCGAGCATTGGCGCGCCTTGAGCCTGCGCAACCTGTGGACGGTGCAAGACACCGTGCAACTGCTCAAAACTGGGCAGAACCGCTTTGCCACGGTATCGGGCAACATGGTGGACGTGATCCGGCACAGCACCCAGCACTTCACGGATGCTGACCTGACGGCCATTGCGACCTATCTCAAATCCCTGCCACCGGGCAAGGATGATCTGCCGATGCCGGCCGTCGCCAAAGGCCCGGCCGAACTGCCCAAGGACTTGTTCACCAGCCGTGGCGGCCTGGGCTATATGCAGTTCTGCAGCGATTGCCACCGCAGCGATGGCGCGGGTGTGAAGGGCCTGTTCCCGGCATTGGCCGGCAACACCGGCGTGGTTGCCAGCAACCCGACCTCGTTGCTGCACATCACCCTGACCGGTTGGGAAACCGCCGAGACCGCCGCCCATCCACGGGTCTACACCATGCCGGGCTTTGCCAGGCTTGCGAACAACGAAGTGGCGGAAATCCTCACCTTTGTGCGCACACGCTGGGGCAACGAAGGCACGCCGATCAGCACCGCCCAGGTGAAGAAAATGCGTGACCAACTCAACCCGGTGAGCACCGACTCCTCGGCGTTCGAGACGCCGCGCCTGGCCAACCTGCTGGCAGCATCCAATGCCGATCAAGTGGTCCGCGGCATGCGCCTGCACCTGCAAACCAAGGAACTGCTGCCAGACAATGTCGGCAACGCGCTGAACTGCACCAGTTGCCATCTCAACGCTGGCACCGTGGCGGATGGCTCGCCGTTTGTGGGCGTATCGGCCTTCTTCCCCAGCTACGCCCCACGTGCCGGCAAGGTGGTGAGCCTGGAGGAGCGCATCAACGGCTGCTTCCGCCGCTCGATGAACGGCAAGCCAATACCGCCTCAATCGGCGGATATGCAGGCGATGGTGGCGTACTTCGACTGGATGAAAAACAACACCAAGCCCGAGGATAAAGTCCCTGGCCGTGGTGTCGGCAAGATCGACCCGGCCATCAAGCCTGACCTGGCCAATGGCGAGCAGGTCTACGCCAAGCAATGCGCGGTGTGCCACGGCAGCGACGGCGAGGGCCTGGCCCGTGCCGACGGCAGCCTGGTGTACCCACCGTTGTGGGGCGACCAGTCCTTCAACATCGGCGCTGGCATGGCCCGCACCTACACGGCGGCCGCGTTCGTCAAACGCAATATGCCGATCGGCTTCCACGAGAAATTCCCGTTGGGCCAGGGCGGCTTGTCGGACCAGGAAGCGGTAGACGTTGCCGCCTACTTCTCGCAAAAACCACGCCCGGACTTCCCGGACAAGGTGAAGGACTGGCCGAACGGCGGTAAGCCGGTGGACGCGCGTTACTGATCTCAACCCTGTAGGGGCCGACTTGTCGGCTCCTACAGCGCCAGCCTGAATTCCCGGCTCATCCGTATACCCAGGGCGTTGGCCAATGTCGGCCATTGGCGATCCGCAGGTGGCCGTCGCATTGGACGTGCGCCGCCCAATGTTCTGCCTGGAGCAATCAGTATCCGTTGCCAATCGACACCTTTGGCGGCGATATGGGCTATGTCCGGTTCCAAACCCAGTACCTGCAGCACAGACAGACCGAGGGTGACACCCGCAGCGCCTCGCTCCAGAGCCCGCTGGGTCATCTGCGACATGCCGGCGCGTCGAGCTGTGCCAGGCATTTCTCCAGAATATCCAAGCCTTCCTCCAACACCGCCGGCTCGATGGTCAGCGGGGCCAGTAAGCGGATGATATGCCGGGCCTTGCCGCTGGGCATCAGCAGCAATCCTGCGTCGCGGGCCAGGTTCAGCAGTTGTTGGAGTTGGGCGCTGGCTGGGCTGCCGTCGGGGTTGACCAACTCGATACCGCGCATGGCGCCGACGCCGGTCAGGCGGCCGAGGTAGGGCGAGAGTTTTTCAGACTGCCAGGCGGCATGACGCCGGGTGATCGCGGCTTCCTGTTGTTCGCCCCAGGTTTGCAGGTGTTCGTCGCTCATCACATCCAGGGTGGCCAGGGCGGCCGCGCAGGCGATCGGGTTGCCGGAATAGGTGCCGCCCAGGCCGCCTTTGGGCAGGTTGTCCAGCAAGGCCTTGCGTCCGACCACGGCGCCCAGGGGCACGCCGCCGGCGATGCTTTTGCCCAGCAGGATCAGGTCGGGTTCGATGCCCAGGCGTGAGAAGGCGAAACGCTGGCCAGTGCGGCCAAAGCCGGATTGGATTTCGTCGGCGATCAGCAGGATGCCGTGTTCATCGCACAGGCGCCGCAGGGCTCTGGCGAAGGGAATGTCGAGGGCCAGGAAGCCGGCTTCTCCCTGCACCGGTTCGAGGATGAAACAGGCCACGTCGGCGATGTCGATTTCGACGCTGAACAGGCGCTCCATGGCTTTGAGTGCATCGTCTGTGGTCACGCCATTGTCTGCGCTGGGGTAGGGCAGGTGATAAACCGGGCCGGGTAGCACGCCGACTTTTTGCTTGTAGGGCGCCACCTTGCCGTTGAGGTTGAGGGTGGCCAGGGTGCGCCCGTGGAAGCCGCCGTCAAAAGCAATCACGGCGGTGCGGCCGGTAGCGCCACGGACGATCTTCAGCGCGTTCTCGGCGGCTTCGGCGCCGCTGTTGGTCAGCATGCCGCTGACCGGGTAAGCCACCGGGATAAAGGCGCTGAGGCGTTCCATCAACTGGATATAGGGTGTGTGCGGCGCGGCGTTGAAGGCGTAATGGGTGAGCCGGGTAGCCTGCTCGCGAATCGCCTCGACCACAGCCGGGTGGCAATGGCCGAGGTTGAGCACGCCAATGCCGCCGACAAAGTCGATATAGCGCTTGCCCTCGGTGTCCCAGACTTCGGCGTTGCGCCCGTGGCTCAGGCAGATGGGATGGACGATGGAAATCGACTGGCTGATGGTTTCGTGGCTCATGGATCACGGGCTCGCAAAGGGGCGGTTTGCGCCTATCTAAGCCGCGAGCGCGGTGGCCCGGCAAACGAAATAAAGTCGCCGGGTCATTCGCAAAAATCGGGATGTGGCAATGGCTTTGCGGTGGGAGTGGGCTTGCCCGCGATGGTGGTGTATCAGTCAGCAGATGGGTTGGTTGATTTGGTTGTTGGGGATGTGTACATATCCGTTGCTGCGGTCACGGCCACTTAGGGTTCCGCCCTTACGGCGGCTCACTTTGGAAGAGCGCCAAAGTAAGCAAAGCGCTCTTGCCCCACCACTCGGTGCCTCGCCTAGGCTCGGCATGCCCGCAGCCAGGCATTGCTCCGTGGGCCCGCCGCGATCGGCCATCCATGGCCGTGTCGCGGCTACCCCGGCATCCATGCCGGGGTGCCCACTGCGCAATACCTGCCTGCGGCCATCGTGGTTTAACGGGGCGCCTCAGATCAAGATCAAAAGCAGAGCAACAGCAAAGCAAGAGCGCGAAGCTGCATTCCCCTGTGCGAGCTGGCTTGCCTGCGATGACGGTGTCTCAGCCAATACATTTATCGACTGATACACCGCCTTCGCAGGCAAGCCAGCTCCCACAGATATATGCGCACGCCTCGATGATCAGGTCGGCTCTAAGGCCGCCTCGCTTTGCTTGTGATTTTGATCTTAGGCGCCCCGTTAAACCACGCTGGCCGTCATCCGATATTGATTTGGGGGGTAACCCGGCAGGACGCCGGGTTAGCCGCGCTGGGCCATGGATGGCCCATCGCGGCGGCCCCCCAAATCAATGTCGGATGACGGGCACACCGAGCCTAGGCGAGGTGCCGAGTGGTGGGGCAGGAGCCCTTTTGGTTACTTTTGGGGCTCTTTTCCAAAAGTGACCCGCCGTAAGGGCGGAACCCTAAGTGGCCGTGACCACAGCAACGGATATGTACACAATCCCCCAAGAACCACGAAAGAGTTGTGTAGCTACCTATGCCCATCGCAGGCAAGCCCGCCCCCACAGTGAGAGTGGGTGTACTCCACCATCCACTGCAAAAACGCCTTCACCTTGGGAATCTCCCCAGCATGCTCGGCATGGGCGATAAAGTGCGCGCCACTGCTGGGCATCGCATAGTCCCATGGCACCACCAGGCTGCCCTGGGCCAATTCGTCAGCCACCAGGTAGTGCGGCACCAGTGCCACGCCGTAACCCGATTGCGCCGCGCGTATGCACATGTAGAACGTGTCGAAGCGCGGCCCGTGGTAGCTGTTCTGTGAATGCAGGCCCTGTTCCAGGAACCACTCGTGCCAGGCCTCGGGCCGGGAGGTGCATTGCAGCAAGGTGTGTTGCGATGAAGCGTCGCTGCCCTGGGCGACAAACCCCGGTGCGCACACCGGCACTACCGCTTCGCGAAACAGCTCAATGCAGGTGGCCCCCGGCCATGACCCCTGGCCGAAGAAGAACGCGATATCGGCCTTGGCCTGCAGCACGTCGAAGGGTTCGAGCTCGTTGCGCACATCCAGGTGGATATTCGGATGACGGGCGGCAAAGTCCTTGAGCTTGGGCACCAGCCAGCGGTCGCCGAAGGTCGGTTGGGTGGCGATGCGCAGCACCTCGGTTTCACCACCGTAGGTGAGGATATAGCGACTGGAGATATCCACCTGGGTCAGGATCTTGTGCACTTCTGCCAGGTACAGCGAGCCCGCCGGCGACAGGTACAGACGCTGGCGCACGCGTTCGAAGAGCTTGTGGCAGAGCATTTCCTCCAGTTGCGCCACTTGCTTGCTCACCGCACTTTGGGTCAGGTGCAGTTCTTCGGCGGCACGGGTGAAGCTCAGGTGCCGGGCAGCGGCTTCGAAGCATTGCAGGGCAGTCATCGAAGGGGTCAAGCGTTTTGAGATCATGGGAGTTCATTCCAAACAGGAAGGAGCCTTTGCCTAAACGTCATTTGTGACCCAGGTGTAAAGCCGTTGATACTGACCGGCAACACTATAAATAAACTGGCCCGGGTTTGCGGCGCCAAATAATAAAATCCAACACGGAGAGCCTTGCATGCAGCATCTGAAATCCACCCTGGCAGCACTCACCGCCGCCACTGTCCTGGGCCTGGCCGGCACCGCTCACGCAGGCGCTACCCTGGACGCGATCCAGAAAAAGGGCTTTATCCAATGTGGGGTCAGCGACGGCTTGCCAGGCTTCGGCGTGCCGGACGCCCAGGGCAAGATGACCGGCATCGACGTTGATGTGTGCCATGCCGTTGCCGCCGCCGTGTTTGGCGATGCCTCGAAGGTCAAATTCACCCAACTGACCGCCAAGGAGCGCTTCACCGCGTTGCAATCCGGGGAAATCGACGTGATCTCGCGCAATACCACTTGGACCAGCTCACGGGATTCCGGAATGGGCCTGGTGTTTACCGGCGTGACCTATTACGACGGTATCGGGTTTCTGGTGAATACCAAGCTGGGAGTGGCCCACGCCAAGGAGCTGGATGGCGCGACCATCTGTATCCAGGCCGGCACCACCACTGAGTTGAACGTCTCGGATTACTTCCGTGCCAATGGCATGAAATACACCCCGATCACCTTCGATACCGCCGATGAAAGTGCCAAGGGCCTGGAAGCCGGCCGTTGCGACGTGCTGACCACCGACCAGTCGGGCCTGTATGCCCAGCGGATCAAGATGGCGCACCCGGATGAGTTTATCGTGCTGCCGGAAGTGATCTCCAAGGAACCCCTGGGCCCGCTGGTGCGCAAGGGCGATGACGACTGGTTCAGCATCGTCAAGTGGACGCTGTTTGCCATGCTCAATGCCGAGGAAATGGGCATCACCTCGAAGAACGTCGAGGAACAGGCCAAGACCACCAAGAACCCCGACATCGCCCGCTTGTTGGGGGCCGATGGGGAGTACGGCAAGGATTTGAAGCTGCGCAAGGACTGGGTGGTGCAGATCGTCAAGCAAGTAGGCAACTATGGCGAGGTGTTCGAGCGCAATATCGGCCAGGGCAGCGTGCTGAAGATCCCGCGCGGCCTCAATGCGCTGTGGAACAACGGCGGCATCCAGTACGCGCCGCCGGTGCGCTAACGGTTATTGCGAAACCCGGTCCTTGCCCGCGGCCTTGGACCGGTACAGCGCCTGGTCCGCCCGGGCCATCAGGTCGGCGGGTGATTCGCCATCGAGGCGCTGTACCACCCCCAGGCTCAGGGTCACGTTGAAATCGCCCACGGGAGGCAGTTCGAGCACCGCCCGGCGAATGCGCTCGGCCAGTATCCGGGCGGTTTCCACGGTGCTCTTGGGCATAATCAGCATAAACTCGTCGCCGCCCCAACGTGCCAGCAGGTCGCCCTGGCGCACGCAATGCTCCAGGCATTCGACTACCCGCAGCAGGGTGGCATCGCCCACGGCGTGTCCATGCTGGTCGTTGATCAACTTGAAGTCATCGACATCCATGGCAATCACCGCCAGCGGCAGACGAAACCGCTGAGCGCGCGCGCACTCTTCGAGCAGGGCTTTTTCCAGGCGATAGCGGTTGGCGATGCGGGTCAAGGTATCGCGCTCGGCCAGGGAGCGGTTTTCCTCGAGCTGTAACTGCAGTTGCTGGTTGACCCGCGACAGTTCGCGGGTGCGTTCAGCCACCAGCGCTTCAAGGGATTGGTTGCGCCGCTCAAGCTGTTCCAGGGAGCGTTTGCGCTCATGAATGCTGCGGTGGGCGCCGACCATGCGCGACACCGAGCCATCGGCATTGCGGGCAATGATGTAGCCACGGTCTTCGATCCACAGCCAGGTACCGTCTTTTTTTCGACAGCGGTATTCGGCTTGATAGTGAGGGGTGCGGCTATTGATGTAGTCATCGAAGACTTTCATCACATGGGGGTAATCGTCGGGGTGGATCACGCTTTCCCAGGTGAAGACGGTGTTTTCCAGGGAATGGTGATCGTAGCCCAGCATTTCGTACCAGCCGGGGTTGCGATAGACAAACCCGGTGTTGGCGTTCCAGTCCCAGATTCCATCGCTGACCAGTTCCATGATGGCATGGACCAGGTCTGCGTTGACGTCGAAAAACTCACTGTTCAACGGATCCAAATCGGATGTATCGCCCATCTGCGCGCTCCCTGCGAGGATGCTGGCTCATTGTGGCCAGTCAGGTGTTAACGCCGATACTCCGTGGCTGGGCGTACTGTACAGCGAGGTTTGTCCGGGTAAAATTGTGGCTAAACGCCATTATTGTTGGTGGCCAAGCTAGAGCGGTTCCACCATCCGGGTAGGAGCCGAGCCGTTGGCGTTGTGCTGGTAAATCGCCTCCGGCTGCCCTTGCTCATTGAAAAACACCTGGCCGATGCCGGCACTGTTCCACAGGCGTTCTCCCGCTTCGGCATGTTCCGGGGTATACGGCACCACTTGCATGCGCCGGCGCCGGGTCAGCCAGTTCAGGGGCGAGCGTGGTGAGTAGAGCCAGCGGTTAAGGCGGTCGAACCATTCCAGCAGGCGCGGCGGGAATTGGTTCTTGATGCCGCTGCTGGTGATCTGCCAGATATTCGGCCCGCCGTTGCGATGGCGGATCAGCACCTGGTAGACGAACGAGTAGTGCACATCCCCCGACAGAATCACGTAGTTACCTGGGGTGCGCGAGTGGCGGAAGATATTCAGGATCACCTGCGCGGCGCCACGGTGGGCCATCCAGTTTTCGGCATCGACCAACAGTGGGTAACCGCACCAACTGAAGACTTTCTGCACCGTCTCGATCAGCTTGACGCCGAAGATCGGCGCAGGCGACACGATGATTGCCGAAGGGTGGTCGAGCAGTTCTTGTTGCAGCTCACTCAAGGCTTCCCAGTCCAGCAGGCCGGACGGTTGCTTGAGGGTGAATTCACTGCGCCAGCGCCGCGTACGGGTGTCGATGACCACCAGCGCCGGGGTGGTGGGCAGCACGTAATGCCACTGTTGAAACTGCAGGAGTTCTTCAAGCAATTGGTCCTGGGCGGGCGCGGGTAAATGGTTGTCGTGCTGCTGGGCCGTCGCGCTCAGGGCCAGGGTTTTTTCCACGAGCGTGGCGAAGGCATCGGGGTTGTTGCCCCAGCCCTGGCAGAGCATATAGGCGAGCAAGGCGTTGCCGATGATGCGTTTGGAGAACGGGTGGCCATAGGCGGTCTGTTCCCACTGGGCGCTGAGGTTCCAGTCATCGGTGATGTCGTGATCATCGAAAATCATCAGGCACGGCACATGGGCGAACACCCGGGCCACACCGCCCAGACCGTCGCGAAACTTATCCACAGGCACCTGTTCGCGGGCGTAGCGCGCCCGTTCTTCGGCAGTGAGCCGAGTGGGCGGCTGTGTGGCGATCAGGGTCCAGGGGGTGGGCGACCAGACCAACAGGTACATGGCCATGACTTCGGCGAAAGTCACCAGGTGGTTGTCGGCGGTGCTGCTGGTGAAGATCGGCTTTTTCACCCCGCCAAAAAAGCGTTCGCGCAGGGTCTCGTTGCTCTCCAGGGCCGGCAACAGATCGGCGCGATGGTAATAGCTGGCAGGGTGGTCGTAGAGTTTGGCGCTGTCGTCCACCACGGCGCCATCGAGGTGCTCATCGAACAGGCCCAGGCGCGCAATCAGCCCATGGATGGCGCGCAGCATCGGCCCGGCCACATCGTCGGCGTACACCTGGTCGCCACTCATCATCAACAACGCCGGGCGCTGGGCCAGGCTGCGGTCGGCGGCCAACAGGCGATCAGCGCAGAGCAGGCCCTCGTCGGCGTAATGGTGGGGTTTGCGGCAAGAACCGTGCAGCAACTGGCGGATACGGCTGTGCAGGATGAAGTCCGGGGCCTGGGCGCCTGGGTACAACAGATGCGGGGCCCATTGGGCGATGCCGGCGCCACCCTCGATCAGCAGGTCATAACGGATGGGCACGTCCTGGGGCAGCGGCGTGGCCAGCGACACATCAATCAGGTGGATAAACGCCGCGCGGCCCACGGCAATGACCTGGCAGCGTGTGGCGTCGAGGTCGATATCCAGGGACTGTTCGCCTTCGTCCTGACAGAACTGCAGCCGCAAGGTCAATGCCAGCGCGCGACTGCCCACCAGCCACAACACCAGGCGGCCCGGCTCCAGGCGACGCAATAAGGGGCCGGCGAGGACGGCGGGCAATGTGTCGGGTTGCAGCATGAAAACACGGCTCTGTGCGGGATTGGACTGGGTAGGTTAACGCAGTGGATGTCGGTGTTTTGTCAAAGCAGGCTCACTGTGGCAAGCGGATACATGTGTTCACCAATCTTACGGTCATTGGCTGATATCCGCTGCTAGCCTCGACATGTACTTATTGTTCAAAGGCGCAAAGGAATGCTTCGTCAGCCAGACTCTCATTTGTTACGCCGTGGCCGGTACTCGGAGCCAGGCCGATCCTATCTGATAACCGCCGTCGTGTATGGGCGACGGCCATTGTTCCGTGATCTGCGCCTGGGCCGATTGTTGGTGGCCGAGCTTAAGCGTACCCATGACTCAGGCCAGGTCAACTCGCTGGCCTGGGTCATTATGCCGGATCACCTTCATTGGCTGTTTGAGCTGCAAGAGATGGGGTTGGCGCAAGTCATGGGGCGGACCAAGTCCCGGAGCACGCTGACGATAAACCGTGCTCGCGGTACCACGGGGCCGTTTTGGCAGCGTGGTTATCATGACCGTGCGGTGAGGGCTGAAGAGGACCACCGGAAAATCGCTCGCTATATTATTGCCAATCCGCTGAGGGCAGGGCTGGTGAAGCATATCGGTGACTACCCATTATGGGATGCGGTCTGGCTCTGAGTTTTGTGATGTGGTTGTGGCGAGCGGGCTTGCCCCCGCTGGGCTGCGCAGCAGCCCCAAAACCGGGCGCTATGGTATGCCTGACACACCGTAGAGGTCTGAAGGGGGCCGCTGCGCAGCCCAGCGCGGGCAAGCCCGCTCGCCACAGAGGTAGGCACAGTGGGCCGCGCGGTCAGCATGGGGGCTGCGTGACCTTGGGGACGGTAAAGCGGAATTCACTGCCACGCCCCAGCTCGCTTTCGGCTTCGATCCGCCCGCCGTGGGCCTTGACGATGCCCTGGGTGATGTACAGCCCAAGGCCGCTGCCCGTGGGGTTGTTTTCGGTCAGGGTCCAGTAGCGATCAAACACGTGGGGCAGTTGGTCAGGGGCAATGCCTTCGCCGGAGTCGCGCACCGCAAACACAATCTCCTCGCCATTGCTCATCGCCGAAATCCCGATCTTGCCCTGGCGCGGGGTGAACTTGATGGCGTTGCCGATCAGGTTCGACAGTACCTGGAACAAACGCTCCGGGTCGGCGTTGATCTGCAGGCCGGGTTCGGCGTTGAACGACAGGTCAACCCCCTTTTCCTGGGCCAGGGGCGCCAGCAGCGCATAGGCCTCTTCGAGGATCTGGCTGACGTCCAGGGGCACCGGCTTGACGGTGTAGCGGCCCGCCTCGATCTTTGAGGTGTCGAGCAAATCCTCCAGCAACACATTCATGCGCGCGGCGGCCTGCTGCATGGTGTCGATGGCCGAGGAAATTCGCCGCGAGGTGTGGGTGCCATCAGAGCTGAACGCCTTTTGCATCATGCCGCACAGCATTGAAATCACGGTCATCGGGTTGCGCAGGTCATGGGACACCACCGCCACCAGTTCATCCCGGGCGCGCACCGCTTGTTGCTCGCGCAGGACCTGGCGGGCCAGGTCGTTTTCCAGGGCCGAACGGCGCAGGTCGTTGGCGGCGAAACGGTCGCCAGAGCTCCACTTGGTGGAGATGCCAGCCATTTCCACCTTCCAGATTTCAAACGAGGTGCGTGGGCGAAGGCGCAGGCCCGCGTCGGATTTTTCCAGGGCCAGCGGTTTCTGCGGGTCGCCGCTCCACTGGATGTTCTCTTTGACTTCCGGGCGGAACCACAGCACGCCGTTGTCCACCGGCTTGGGCAGGCTCATGGCCAGGACGCCACTGGCCACTGGCTGATAGTCGGCTGCGGGCGGGTAGACCGCTGACAGGTGGTGGCTGGCAAACACCGGTTGCCCGGTGTCCTGCAGCCATTTGTGTAAGGCGCGGATCTGCGCCGGTTCCGGGCAGTTGCCATAGCGATGCAGTTGCTGGCCCTCAATGATCGCCACGCCACCGGCCAGGACCAGGTCCATCAACACTTGCGGGCATTGGGCCAGGCCGTCGAACACCGTGTCCGCTGACGCGCTCATTGCCTGGTTGAGTGTGTTCAGGGCCTCGACTTTTTCTTCACGCTGGCGGCTGATATCCAGGGCCTCCATGGCGCTGATCTGCAACGACAGCACCTGGCCGATGGTCTGGCAGGTGGTGCGCAGGTCGTTGGGCACGTGCAGCGGCTCGCGGTTGCCGCAACTGATCAACCCCCACAATTTGTCGCCTTTCATCAGCGAGATGCTCATGGACGACAGCACGCCCATGTTCTTCATGTACTGGCAGTGGATCGGCGACACGCTGCGCAGGGTCGCGAAGCTCAAATCCAGCGGTTGCCCGGTATCCGGGTGCAGCTTGGGTAGCAGCGGCACCGGCTCGTAGTCGGCATTGGGGATGATTCGCAGCCAGTTGGTGCGGTACAACTCGCGGGCCTGTTCCGGGATGTCGGACGCCGGGAAGAACAGGCCGTTGAACAGTTCCATGGACGGCGCGGATGCTTCGGCGATGACCTGGCCGTGGCCTTCCTCTTCGAAGCGATAAATCAGCACACGGTCATAGCCGGTCATGGCCTGGATTTCGCTCACGCTGATTTCGTACAAGGCTTGCAGGGTTTTCGCCGACTGCAAACGTTGCAACATCTTGCCCAGGTTGCTGGCGCGGCCGTTCACCGACTTGGGCTGGAAGTGCTCGTAGCGTGGCTCGAACTCCAGCACCAGCACGCCTTGATGGCGGTGCAGCAGGCCTTCGAACTCGCTCCCGTTGAGGGTGACATGCAGCGCCGGGGCGTCGATAAAGTTAAGTTGACTGGCGATCTGCTGCACCGTGCGCGCGTTGTCCGCGCCCAACAGGGTATCCAGTGGCTGGCCAAGCAAGGTCTCAGGCGGGTGATTGAACAGGCTGGCCACGTTGGCGCTGACTTGCACGATTTGCAGGTCCGGTTCGCGCAGGGTCAGCAGTGCGCCATGAGGCTGGATCGCGCCAGGGAAGCGGATCGGCTCGTCGGCACAGTTGGCCAGCAGTTCTTCAAAATCTTCGGGTTTCATAGCAGTACCTCCTGGCTGTCGAGCCATTGCTCAAAACAGCTGAATGTCGAGCAGGCCGCGTCCTCCGCCTGCTGCCGGCCGAGGTCGTCCAGCGGGACGTGGCCCAAGTAGTCGAGAAAGTCTTTCCAGCGCCGACCAGTCTCGGTGCCGTATATATCGAGAAAGGCGCCGCCGTTGCTGGCGTCCAGCGCCAGGCGCCGGGCCATCTCCCGGCGCAGTACCTGGCCGCCGAGGGTCGCGCCTTCGAGCACATACAACACGCCCAGGCAGGCGGCCGGGGTGTCGAGGCGTGGCAGGCGAGGGCAGAGGGGCAGGGCGGCAATCGCCTGGCTGGTGAGGCCCAGGGCAATCAGGTCACTGTGGAGGGTAGGGGTTTTCACCCGCAGCGCCTGGTTGAATCCCACAGGAATCAAGGCGCAGTCGTACAGTCGTGATTCCAGCGGGTGGTAGAAACCGTAGTAAGCCTCAAACAAACGCCGATATCCGTCGGCATCCAGCTGCGGGGAAAAGAATGGCAAGCGTTTTTCCAGGGCCACATGGAGCAGGGCTGTGCCTGCGCGCAAGGCTTCAAGCAGGGAGGGCGCCGCGACGTCATGGGCCTGTGGATGCATGCAGTAAGCTCGGACTGGTCGGCCAGGGCAACCATGGCTGACGCGTGGGTGAAGGGCGGGCAACGATTCTGTTTGTCCCGTCGTCTGTATCTGAAAAGTCAGGTAAAAAATCTGACGTTGCTGTCAGAAAAATAACCCAATATTCAAAAACAGACCCCACACCTTATCGCGAAGTTCGATTGCCGCCGTGTTGTGACGCTATCAGTGCAGGGAGGTACCCTGCACCAATGCCGACTGCACACAGTCAAGCAGGCGCTCGGTGCTCCATGGCTTGGGCAGGAATTTCACCGTATTGCCCAGTTGCGCCGCCATCACCGTATTGCCCGAGGTCAGCACCACCGGCAAGGACGGCCAGCGATGGGCCACGACCTTGCTCAGGTCATACCCGTTGAGCAGGCCGGGCATCTGGATATCGCTGACAATCAGGTCTACCGGATCACTGGTCCGCTCCAGAAAAATCATCCCTTCATCGGCCGATGGGAACGAGGTCACCACCGCGCCGAACTCCTCCAGCACATCCACCATCAACGAGCGAATGATCTCGTCGTCTTCCAGTACCAATATCGATGGCTGAGCCATGATCCTTACTCCACCATCTGGGTTGAGTAAGGTGGAGTGGCAGGCCATGGGATAGGTTCTACTGAATGTTTTTTATTCGATGGGTGGTCATTTGAGCGTGTCGCCAGCGTGGATAAAACGGCCGCTGCTTGCGAGCTTCGGGTGGGATAAGCCAGGATGTGGGCCACGTAACTTCACAGCAAGGGATGCGAGTGTGAAAGAACTGATTGGGGCGTTGATCGTCGTTGCCACCGTGTTGTTCGGGTGTACCGGGGTATTGGTCGCCGTCGCGTTTACCACCCAGAAAAGCCGCCTGGAAATACTCAAGACCTTGGGCGGCATGAGCCTTGGCCGCGACCGCTTTATCGGGATCGCCCAGTTGTGGGCCAACCTCTTCCAACGGGTGTTCGGGCAAACGTACCTCGCCCGGCGCCAACTGATCAGTATCCCGCTGTACACCTTGCTCGTGTCGCTGGTGTTTTTTGTGGTGTGGCTGCTGGATCTCTACCTGTTTAAAAATCCCGAGCACGTGTTCAATGTTCCGCCGCCGCCGAATGTGCTGCAAGCCATCCAGGACTTCTACGGCAAGGGGCTGCTGGTGGCGATGGTGATCGACTGCGTGACCATCCAGTTGACCAAATGGAGCATCAACGTGGGAACGCGTCGCGGGTTTGGTTCGTGGCAGTTCCTGGGGTGCTTTTCGGCGACGATTGCCTTGGCCTACCTGTTGTTCAGTGTGGCGGTCTACTGGTTTCGCTGGTCGGACATGAACGAGCTGTACGCCATGTTGCCCGCTGACGAAGTGCGGCCGACGATCGCGTTCAACCCGTTGCGCAATGTGCTGTATTCGATCGCGCTGTTTCAGCCCGTGACGTTTATCTATGCCACCTCCGAAGGTTTTATCTCCAGTTACTTCATGCCCGAGCCGATCCTGTTTTACTGCGCGGCGACCGGAACCCTCTCGCTGCTCACCATCGGCGTGGTCTATCAATTCGCCCGAGGCGCGGAGCTGTTGCGACGGTTGTGCATGGGCTTTGTCAGCCACGTCGGCACGCCCCGGACCAACGCCATGAGTGTGGTGTTCATGATGCTGCTGGGGCTGGTGTTGGTGCCGTTGTGCCTGATGGCGCTTTATCTGGCTGTCTGAAGATTCGGCCTGTTCCGTCAGAAGCGTTCGTCCAGCAGGGCTGGCAAAGTCAGCTCTTTGACAAAGCTGGCCGATGACAGGCTCAAGGCCATGCGCACCACTTGCACCACGTCGTGTACCGGGATCAACTGCCCGTCGCCACGCTGCTCGGCCTCAAGGCGGGAGGTGCTCAATGGATCCTCTGTATTCAGGTAGCCCAGGTTCAGGCAGGTCACGCCCAGGCGCTGGTGCCGATAACCTTCACGCAAGGCATCGGCCATGCCGCGCAAGGCGAACTTCGACGCGCCGAACGTCACTTCCGGGCGCCCACTCTGTGGCAGACCTGAGGTAGAGCCGGTAAAGATGATGCGTGGGTTGGGGCTTTTTAACAGCACGGGCAGCAGGCGCTTGATCAGCAGCAAGGGGGCGGTGATGTTGCAGCTGACAATGGCTTCCAACTGCGTGTCTTCATCCTTGAGGAAGCTGTAGGCCTCATCGAACGCCTGTTCTTCCCAGATACCCAGGTTATAGATCAGCGTATCCAGGCCGTCCTGTGCCACCGCCTGCTCGATGACCTGTGCGGCTTGCGCCGGCTGGCCAAGGTCGGCTTCCACCCATGACACTTCGGCGCCACTGCTGGATATCAAGCCTGTAGGACGGCTGCGCGAGACCCCGATCAAGGTATCCCCCACGCCGCCCAAGCCTTCCATAAATGCCCTGCCCAAACCTTTGCTTGCACCGACCACCATGGTTCTCATTGATCTCTCCTTGAACTGACGCGCTGATGGAAAGTGCGCATGCAAACAGAGGGCGGGAGTGATGGCAATTAAATGGCTGTGTCCAAATGTTTTGCCAGACAGCGGGAGCGATTTGCCTTCAGTTGATTTAGAGTGATGGCTCTTTGCCATTCGTCCAGTCGACGCTAAGGAAGTAAAAATGAAACGGATCGAACGCGACTTCATCACCCTGTTCAATTGCCTGTGGTACCAGGATTTTCCGGTGGAGGTGGATGCCGTCACCAACCGTGCCGGGTGGACGATTCATGTGGGGCTGGTGATGCGCGAGTGCGCGAAATTGCTCGGCGCGCGTGCCTATTTCGAACAGGGCGGGCGTACCGATGCGGTCCTGAAATATCCCGACAAGAGCATCCTGTCCAACGTCGAATGGGAGTGGGTCCAGTCCCATAACGACAAAGTGGATGAAATCAGCAAACTGTTTAAAAACCATGAACAGGCGGCGTTCTCCACTTTCGTGTCCTACAGCACCAAAAGCCATTTGCCCGAAGCCATCGAGAAGGCGTCCAAGCTCTGGGCCAAGGCCAGCACACCGCTGGTTTTCTTTGTCGTAACCTTTGAGTCGGTAGGGCGCGACCGGCACTTCCTGGAACTGCAAACGCACTTTTTCAGCCGTGGCAAACATAAAAAAATCCGTTCACAGCCAGCCCTGCCTTGGCAGATCAACCGGGCACGCTTCAATAACGTGGACGAGGACAAGTAAACCGCAGGCATAATTGCCGCCTCTACCGCCTGAAGCCCGTGACCTGGAGCCCCTGATGAAACCCGCTGCCTTACTGACCCTGTTACTCACGGCCATGCTTTTCAACACGTCGGCGGTGGCAGCAGGCGATGCCGAGGCAGGCGGCCGGCTGTTCGCCAAGACCTGTGGCGGTTGCCACAGTGTCGGGCTGAACGCCCGTGGCGGCTTTGGGCCACAGCTCAATGGGGTGATCGGGCGGCTGGCGGGCACCACGGCGGACTATCAGTATTCCGCCGCGATGAAAAATTCGGGCGTGGTGTGGACGCGGGAGACCCTCGCGGCCTATATCGAGAATCCGAAAAAAGTGGTGAGCGGGACCCGCATGATTTTCTGGGGGATCAGTGATCAGCAGAAGATCGAGAACCTGCTGACCTATCTGGAGACCTTTCAGGCGCAATAGCGCGATACACCCAAATCCATTGCAGGAGCCGGCAAACCGGCTCCTGCAGGATTGGCAGCGATTTCAACTGCCTTGTGGTGTTTCCCCGCGTGCCAGTCGCGCATTGATATCGTCGATTACTGCCGGCAGGTCGACGATGGTGTCGATCAGGTAGTGCGGCCGTGACCCTTCAAACATCTGTGTAATACGCTCGCGTTCCTGCGCCAGTTCTTCGGCCGGCAGCGCCTTGTATTGCGCGTAGGTCCGCCCCAGTGCGTTGCCCGAGCAGGTCAGGGCGACTGTCCACATGCCGGCACTGCGTCCTTCCAGGATTCCCGGCCAGGTGTCATCGACCTTGACGCACGCCGCCACATCGCTGATGCCCAGGGCGATCACATTGGCCAGGGCCTGGGCCGGATGCGGGCGACCGTTGGGCACTTCGTCGGTGGCCACTACATGATCGGCCACATAGCCATTTTGCCGCGCCAACTCGACTACCTTGGCCATCACCACCGCCGGGTAGCCCGAGCACGAGCCGATCTTCAAACCCTTGGCGCGCAGGGTTTCAATCGCCTCCAGCGCACCGGGAATCACTGCCGAGTGCAGGGCGATTTTCTCGATCTGCAACGGCATGAAACGCTCGTACAGGGCGGTGACGTCTGCGTCGGTCGGCTGGCGGTTGAACACCGCACGATAGCGCTCGGCAATCTGCGGCTGATTGCACAGGGTGCGGATGTGATCCCACTTGCCCATGCCCATCGGCCCGCGGGCTTCCTCCAGGGACACGGCGACGCCGAACTCGGCAAAGGCCTCGACGAAAATCTGCGTGGGCGCAAACGAGCCGAAGTCGACGACGGTGCCGGCCCAGTCCAGGACCACGGCTTGCAACGTAGAAGGTTGTTGGTAATGCATGATCAATCTCCATTTTCGGGTATGAGCAGGCCGTCCCTCGATTCACGAGGTAAGCCGGTTGAGTGCAAAAGGGTGAAGCGAATCAGGTAGCCGGTATGGGGCTGGCCTCGAACAGTTCGGCGATCATCGGTCGGTTGCGCCGGATGCCCAGGCAACACAGGTGGTAGTCGATGGAAAACGGGTGGTCGACGAAGGTGATCGGTGTGGTACCCGGCGTTTCGGCGTATTCCACCGCCGATACAAAGCCAATGCCGATACCCTTGGCGATGGCATGCACGATGGCTTCGCGGCTGTTGAGCTGCATCACGCAGTTGAGGTCCACCCCCAGGCGCTTGCAGCTTTCTTCCACCAGTTGCCGGGTGCGCGAGCTGCGTTCGCGCATGACCCAACGCTCCTGGCTGATCTGCTCGACGTGTACCTCTTTCTGCGCAGCCCAGGGATGGTCGTCGCGCACCACCGCAATGATCGGGTAACGCCGGTACAGCTGCGTATCGAAGCGTTGGTCAAACTCCGAGAGGGCCAGGATTGCCACGTCGATATCAAAATTGAACAGGCGGTCGAGGGTCTCCTTCTCCGGGGAAAACGAGGTCTCCAGCGTGATATCCGGGTGGCGCTGCATCAACTCGTACGTCAGGTTCATGGCAATGGGCGGCGAAACAGCGCCCAGGCGCAACATCCCGGTCTTGCGCTGCTTGAAGCTGTGCAGCAGTTGCATGGCCTCATCCTCCTGGCCGAACAGGCCCTGGGTGATCCCGTAGAGCGCATGGCCGGCCGAGCTCATCTCGATAAAGCGCCCACGGCGGTGGAACAACTCCACCGAGAACTGCTTTTCCAGGCCGTTGACCTGTTCGCTGACAGTCGGCTGGCCGACGCTCAAGTACTCGGCGGCGAGGGTGAAACTGCCGGTCTTCGCCACCGCATGAAAGGACCGTAGCCACTTGTGGTACTGGTACATAACACATCCTGTTCCAGGGATCAGCCGAGCCGGGTCATCAACGGCGGATAAACAGGGCCACCACCGCGCTGCACAGGCAGGCCGAGGTGACGACGATGAAGATCAGCGACGTATTGCCGGTACTGTCGAGCATACTGCCGATCAGCGGTTCTGCCAGGCCGGCGAATAGATAAGACGAGAAGTTCATCACACCCGTGGCCGTGCCTGCGCGCTTGGCACCCACCAGGTCCGGGCACAAAGCCCAGAAGCTGGACGCCGGGCCGTAGACAAAGAACCCGCAGAGAAACAGCGCCACCAGGCCGACCGCGCTATGGGGCGGCAGGCTCCACATCCACAGGCTGGTCGCGGCGCCGAGGAACATATAGAGCATGATCGCCAGGTAGCGCTTGGAGCCGAACAGCTTGTCCGACACCCAGCCATTGCTCAGGGCGCCGACGGCCATGCCCACCGGCAGGGCGACGGTGATCCACTTTGGATCGATCATGCTGTCGCCGCTTTTCCAGTTGGCGCCGAGGAAATGCACTGGCACCCACACGATCAGGCCGTAGCGCGCAGCGTTCTGGAAACCCAGGGACACGGCGGCAATGATCAGGCGCGCGTTTTTCAGCACCGCCTTGTAGCGCTGGGCCGAGGTTTCCTCTTCGCCGTGGGCCACTTCATGGCCCTTGTCCTCGGCGTTGGCCACGCCGGTATCGGCCAGGGGTTCGAAGCCCAGGTCCTGCGGGCGCTCACGGGCCACCAGGTAAAACAGGATACCCCCGGCCAACATCAACAGGACCGGCAGGCGGAAGATCCAGCGCCATTCCAGTTGCAGCACCTCCAACACCACGATGGAGGTCACATAGGACAGCACCGACGCGCAGCCGGCGGCGAACACGTAGAAGCCATAGACCCGGCCGCGCTCGCTGGCGCTCCACCAGTTGGAGATCAAGCGACTGCCCGGCGCCCAGCCCAGGGCCTGGAAGTAACCGTTGATGCCCCACGGCAGGATCAACCCGGCAAAACCACTGGCAAAACTGGTGACCCAGTTGGCGCCACAGGACAGCACCGCGCCCAGGGTCATAATGCGCCGTCCGCCGAACTTATCGGCCAGGTTGCCGTTGATCGCCTGGCCGATGGCATAGGACCAGAGCATGGCGGCCGAGATCCAGCCCAGCACTTCCTTGGTCAGGCCGAACTCGGCCTGGATTCCCGGGATGGCGAAGCCGAAGGTCTGGCGCCCAGTGTAGAAAAACAGGTAACAAAACATCGCCGCGAGCAGCATGCGCCACTGGGCAAAACGGAACGACGCCGAGCGAACGGCAGGGGCAGGCAGGGTTTGTGCACGATTCATGATGTTTTCCTTATTGTTATTCGCCCCCGAAGCCGCAGCGACGGGGTGGCACCCTTTACAGGTGCAAGAGGAAAGACTGAATTGCGTTGAGCCTAGGCGGCTTTCGAACCGATAAAGTTTTTGCCGCGTGCACCTTGCAGGGCGAAGCGGATCATCGCGGCGGCCTCGGTGGGCGTGACGCCGTAATCGGCAAACTCGGTTTTTACCTCCAGGCTATGCAGGAAGTTGCGCAACCGGGTCTGGGCTTTGTCCAGGTCATCACCGAACACCCGTTGCAGGGTGCGATCCCGCGCCGCGTCATGTCCCCACGCCAAGCCAAGGACCAGCGGCAAGGTAAAGGAGCAGGCGATGCCATGGGGCAGGCCGTGGTGCAGGGTCATCTCGTAGGAAATGGAGTGGGCCAGCGCAGTCTTGGTATTGGAAAACGCCAGGCCGGCCTTGAGCGCGGCCAAGGCCATGCGCGAGCGCAACTCCTGATTACCGAGGTCGCGCCGCAGCGATGGCAGGCATTCCAGGATGTCCTCGATGGCCGATACCGCGAACGTGTCCGAAATCGGATTGGCATTGATGTTCCATATCGCCTCCAGCGCGTGGGACAAGGCGTCCAGCCCCGTCGACACCGTGACCCCGGCCGGTACGGTCAGCATCAACTGTGGGTCGACAATCGCCACCTTCGGCCAGGTGCAATCCAGGTGCAGGGAATACTTCTTGTGGCTGGCCGAATCCCAGATCGTCGCCCAGGGCGTCACCTCACTGCCGGTGCCCGCCGTGGTCGGCGCAGCGATCAAGGTTTTGCAGTGCGCCGGCACAAACGGCTGGCCGGTCGCCAACAATCCCAGTAATTCATCGAACTGCCCGGACTCAGTGCCGACAATCAGCGCCTTGGCCGTATCAATCGCACTGCCGCCACCGACGGCCAGCACCACATCGCAATCCCCGGCTTGCAGCCAGAAACGCTCGTAGGTTTCACGCAATTGCGCGACATCGGGATTGGGCTGCACATCCTCGACGACATACACCAGACGCTCGCCCAGCAATCCCTGGATCCGCTCGACCAAGCCCAGGCCACGGGCCTCCGGGAAGGTGACGAGAGCGACGGTCTGCTGCGCAGTGATGCTGGCCAGGTCTTGCAGGCAGCCCCAGCCGAAGCGGGTGTCTACCGGGTTATGGAATCGGGCAGTCATGGCGTGTTCCTGGTTTTTGTTGTTGGAAGTGGCGCCAATAGTCGGGGAGGGTGGGGGAGAGCTCAAATCGATAGATTGGGGGGATGGATTGGCTGGGCCGATATGAGATGTAGGATGGTCAAGGGCAAGTGCCTGCCTTGGCGTGGTTGGGTCTTTGCCACGACCACGCCGATACGAGCTCTAAGCTTACCGCCGCTGCTTTTCTGTCCTAAACGTTGCGTGCTGGTAGGATCTTTCCTGTTTTCATGTAGCCCCGTCTTTGGCAGCACTGCGTTTGCTACTTTTGCGTGAAAAATACGCGATGGAGACGCGGAATGCTCACTTTCGATTCCCTATGGAAAAACCACCCGCAGATCTATGGAGACGCAGCGCCATGCCGGACCAACGGTGCCAAAAACTTCAGTGATCAATGCGCGATCAACCTTGGTGTTGCACTGCGCAGATCAGGCGCTGATCTGAGCAAATTAAGAGGCGTGCGCTATTGTTGGCAGCATCCCAAGGCTGAGGGCCATGTACTGGCAGCAGAAGAAATGGCCAGAGCATTAAGCGGTACGAACATTCTCGGCTTGCAACGAATGAGAAAGGTCACACCCGAAGGTTTTGAGGATGAGCTGCAAGGGCAGCGAGGCATCATTTTCTTCAAGGACTTTTGGCGCCGGGGGAGCGAGACATTTGGCAATCGCAGTGGTGATCACATTGATCTGTGGAATGGGCGGCGGTTGACGGATTGGTTGAGCTACCCGCGTATTCAACTTGGGTTTTCGATTGAGGGGACGTTCTCGGATTATCACGAGTCCAGGGAGATTTGGTTTTGGAAGGTTTTATGACGGTAGTTAAGGGCATGTTATTTGTAGCGTTGGTGGTGGCTGTGGCGGTTGCGGTGTTTAACGGGTTGGTTGTAGCGGCTTCGGCTTACTTTGGGCCGTTTTACGAGAATGATGCGGACCAGAGTCGGAATTTTGGGATTTGGTTGTTAGGGAATGGGGTGGTAGTTGGGGTTTCAATGTTAGTTGGAGTTGTTTGGTTCCGTCGGCGTTTGCTTCGGGGTTAGGAGCCCAGCTCTAGGAACCTCTTTTTTGGCTTGCTCCTGAATACTTCAGGCCCCGCTGGGAATAAATGTATCCGTTGATTGGCAGGCAATCCCGATCTGCAGTGCTGCATCCTGATCAGGAAAAGGGCACGGATCTATTTTCAAACAAGTCCGTCCCCTTTTTACTGCTGGGGCTTTTGGGCGCTAATCAGCGCAAATTCCTGCCACCTTCACCCCCTCTGTTCGAACCGCCGCCGCTTCAGGAACAACCCCACCCCCAGTGCAACGGCAAAGATCGACAGCAGCCCCAGGTCAAACCCAAACAAACGGATTTGGCTTGCAGCCACGCAGCCGACCGCTCCGATCGCTACCAGCAGCACCCCTAGCCATTTGCGAAGTGGGTACGACTTCAGAAACCGATCGAGCAGAAAGAACAGCACCAGGGCAATGACCAACTGGGTAATGTCAGACATGTGTTTCTCCCGTCAGGTCTTGATGATCAGTGTCGAGGCGCTACGTTGTGGGCCGATACCGCCATTCACCTGCGCCTCGATGCTGACCAGTATGTCGCCTGCATGATAGGTGGGCAGGGTTTCATTCACATACATGCGCACACCGGCGCCGACAGGGGCACCCACGTAGGGGGAGGCTACATAAGAGGTGGCGCCAGCGAATGCCGAGGCCGCGAGGTTAGCGATCTTGGTGCGTTGGGCATTGAGAACATCGCCCTGTTGCCGGGTCAGCGGCTTGGAGATGCCGATCATCATCAGGCACGGCAGGTTCTTGGCCAGCATCTTGTCGTACACCTCGACGACCTTGCGGTTGACCTCATAGTGGGCGCTTTTCGCTTCACCAAAATGCAACTCGCCCAGGCGTCCGCGCTCGCTGTCGGTAAGGGTGATCTGCGAGACGTTGAACACGATCCCGTGATTGCCCATGTATTGGAAAGTCCCTTCGAACTTCATTGCACGCATCCTTTCGAGCCAAAGGTGGGGATTGTCTAGAAGGCGCGCGCTGGATTCAAATCATTTCACCTGCCTGGCAAGGTGCGTTGCCCGCCGTAAGGTGTTGATTGCATGAGCAGGGCTGGCATCTGTGATCCGGTGAACCGGAACAAATCGGTATGGTTGACCGAGGAAGGACCTGGAGCGCTGGGTGAGAGAGTTGCTGCAGACGGGTAGTTCGATGGTGCCGGGGTGGGCGCTATCGCAGGCAAGCCAGCTCCCACATTTGATGGCGTACAGCCGCTGAATCACACGGCTTGCGGTAAAAAGACCTTGGTTTTTAACGGCCGATCAACCCAGCAGGTGTTTGGAAATCAGCCTGGAGATTTCCACCATCGAGGTCTTGCCCGTGAACTCGAACTTCACTTTGCCCAATGACGAGAAGTAGATCTCCAACTCCGAATCCAGGTCGAACGTGCCGGAGGTTTCCACCGAGTACGCGACAATGTTTTTGTACGGCAGGGAAGTGAAGTCCTTCTTGCTGCCGGTGATGCCTTGCACGTTTACGGCGATGATGCGCTTGGTGGTAAACACTACGCCGTCGCGCATGGCTTTGTAGGCATCTACTACCTGTTCGTCATCGAGCAGCAGGGATGCAACGCGTTCGGCGTATTCATTGTTTTGCTTGAGCTTGAAGAAGCCTTTGTTGTTGAAGTCGATCATTGGGCGGTCCTTGTGGTGGGGCAGGGAGGGTGCGTTACAAGATGGCCTTGAGGTAATCCATAAGTGCGTCGAGCGGGGTCTTTAGTTCCTCCAGCGTCGAGGCTTGCTGGACTTCAGCCGCCAGCTTTTGCAGCTCACGGCCCATGACCGTGTTGGCACCCCCCAACGTCTCCAGGGCCAACTTCATGCATTCATCCAACTTGCGTTGGATAGTTGTCAGGTCGCCAGTGCGCACCAACAACCCAAACACCTCCCGCTCATACCCATCCATGACCAGATCGTCGCGCAGGATCGGGCTGCCATCTTCCGTCTCATGCACCAGTTTGAGGGCGAACAGAGCAACGGCTTCGAGTGTCAATTCCATGGTCCTGGTACCTCTACTATCTGGTGCGGTGGGCGATGATCACTTTTCTGCAGGCGAAAAAAAAGACCTTGAATTTCAAGGTCTTTTTTAAGATGGTGCCCCGAGGGAGACTCGAACTCCCACTCCTTTCGAAAACGGATTTTGAATCCGCCGCGTCTACCAATTCCGCCATCAGGGCTCAATGGCGGCGAAGTATAGAGAGGTGATTACCGTTGGTCAATCACGTTTCATGGTCTATTTTCACTATTTCCGCTAGACTTCCAGGCCCTGCTAGACGAACCCCATCATGCGCGTTGCTGACTTTACTTTTGAACTCCCGGATTCGCTGATCGCCCGCCACCCTTTGGCCGAGCGTCGCGCCAGCCGACTGTTGACCCTGGACGGGGTCAGCGGTGCCCTTGCACACCGTCAATTCACTGATTTGCTTGAGCATTTGCGCCCAGGCGATTTGATGGTCTTCAACAATACCCGGGTGATTCCGGCGCGGCTGTTTGGCCAGAAGGCTTCCGGCGGCAAGCTGGAAATCCTCGTCGAGCGGGTGCTGGACAGTCATCGTGTGCTGGCCCATGTGCGCTCCAGCAAGTCGCCGAAACCGGGGTCGAGCATTCTGATTGATGGCGGTGGCGAGGCCGAGATGGTCGCGCGCCATGACGCGCTGTTCGAGCTCAAGTTTGCCGAGGAAGTGCTGCCGCTGCTGGAGCGTGTCGGCCATATGCCGTTGCCTCCTTATATAGACCGTCCCGACGAAGACTCGGACCGCGAGCGCTATCAGACGGTTTACTCCGAACGCCTCGGCGCCGTCGCCGCGCCGACGGCCGGGTTGCATTTTGACCAGCCGCTGCTGGATGCGATTGCCGCCAAGGGTGTCGAGACTGCCTATGTGACCCTGCACGTGGGGGCCGGGACGTTTCAGCCGGTGCGTGTGGAGAACATCGAAGATCACCATATGCACAGCGAATGGCTGGAAGTCAGCCAGGCCGTGGTGGACGCGGTCAACGCCTGCAAGGCGCGCGGTGGGCGGGTGGTCGCAGTGGGCACCACCAGCGTGCGCTCCCTGGAGAGCGCGGCGCGCGATGGCGTGCTCAAGCCGTTCAGTGGCGACACCGACATCTTTATCTACCCAGGCCGGCCGTTTCATGTGGTCGACTGCCTGGTCACCAACTTCCATTTGCCGGAATCCACGCTGTTGATGCTGGTGTCGGCCTTCGCGGGTTATCCCGAAACAATGGCCGCGTATAACGCCGCCATTGACAATGGATACCGTTTTTTCAGCTACGGTGATGCGATGTTTATCACCCGTAATCCGGCGCCGCGCGGCCCAGAGGAACAACTATGAGTCGTATGTCGTTTGAATTATTGGCCACCGACGGCAAGGCCCGTCGCGGCCGCCTGACCTTCCCTCGCGGTACCGTGGAGACCCCGGCGTTCATGCCGGTCGGCACCTACGGCACGGTCAAGGGCATGCTGCCGCGTGACATCGTCGCCACCGGCGCCGAGATCATCCTTGGCAACACCTTCCACCTGTGGCTGCGCCCGGGCACGGAAGTGATCAAGAAGCACGGCGACCTGCATGACTTCATGAAGTGGCAAGGCCCGATCCTCACTGACTCCGGTGGTTTCCAGGTGTTCAGCCTGGGCGCCATGCGCAAGATCAAGGAGGAGGGCGTGACCTTCGCCTCGCCGGTGGACGGTTCCAAGGTGTTCATGGGTCCGGAAGAGTCGATGCAGGTCCAGCGCGACCTGGGCTCCGACATTGTGATGATTTTTGACGAGTGCACGCCGTACCCGGCCGATGAAGACGTGGCGCGGATCTCCATGGAGCTGTCGTTGCGCTGGGCCCAGCGCTCGAAGAATGCCCACGGCGACAACACGGCGGCGTTGTTCGGTATCGTCCAGGGCGGTATGCACGAAAGCCTGCGCAAGCGCTCGCTGGAAGGCCTGGACAAGATCGGCTTCGATGGCCTGGCCATTGGCGGTCTGTCGGTGGGCGAGCCCAAGCATGAAATGATCAAGGTGCTGGACTACCTGCCAGGCCTGATGCCTTCTGACAAACCTCGTTACCTTATGGGCGTTGGCAAACCAGAAGATCTCGTAGAGGGTGTGCGCCGCGGTGTGGACATGTTCGATTGCGTGATGCCAACCCGTAATGCCCGCAATGGGCATCTGTTCATTGATACAGGCGTGCTGAAGATCCGTAACGCGTTCCATCGCCATGATGATTCGCCGCTGGATCCCACCTGTGATTGCTACACCTGCCAGAACTTCTCCCGTGCTTATCTGCACCATCTGGACAAATGCGGGGAAATGCTGGGTAGCATGTTGAATACCATCCACAATTTGCGTCACTACCAAGTCCTGATGGCTGGTTTGCGCGAGGCTATTCAACAGGGTACATTGGCCGCCTTTGTCGATGCCTTCTATGCCAAGCGCGGGCTGCCCGTGCCGCCCTTGGACTGAGTTTCCCGACCCTAAGATTCACTATTTGCAACTGGAGTGCTAAATGAGCTTTTTTATCTCTAACGCTATGGCTGACGCCGCTGCACCGGCCGCTGCCGGTCCTATGGGCGGTGGTTTCGAGTGGATTTTCCTGGTCGGCTTCCTGGTCATCTTCTACCTGATGATCTGGCGCCCACAGGCCAAGCGCGCCAAAGAGCAGAAAAACCTGCTGGGTAGCCTGCAAAAAGGCGACGAAGTGGTCACCACCGGCGGTATCGCTGGCAAGATCACCAAGGTTTCCGATGCTTTCGTGGTACTGGAAGTCTCCGACACCGTTGAAATGAAGTTCCAGAAAGGCGCCATCGCCGCCACGCTGCCAAAAGGCACGCTCAAAGCGATCTGAGTAACAACTTTTACCAATCGACGGGGCGCGCAAGGCGCCCCGCGTCATAAGCGGGCGGCGTGATGCTGAACAAATACCCTCTGTGGAAATACGTACTGATCCTGGCGGTGCTGGCGATCGGCTTTATTTATTCCGCTCCCAATCTCTATCCTGATGACCCGGCGATCCAGATCACCGGTGCCAGCACTTCGCTGCAGGTCAATCAGGCTGACCTGGACCGTGCGAGCAAGGCGCTCATCGACGCGGGTATCCAGGTTAAAGCGGCAACATTGGCAGCTGATGCGAAGGGCGGTTTGCTGCGCCTGACCAAGCAAGAAGACCAATTGCCGGCCAAGGATGTTGTGCGCAAGGTCATGGGTGATGACTACGTCGTTGCACTGAACCTGGCTCAGACCACGCCAAAATGGTTGAGCAGCATTGGCGCGCATCCCATGAAGCTGGGTCTGGACTTGTCCGGTGGTGTGCACTTCCTGTTGGAAGTGGACATGGACAAAGCCCTCGACGCACGCATGAAAGTCTACGAAGGCGATGTGAAGAGCCTGCTGCGTAAAGAGCGCCTGCGTTATCGCAGCCTGCCGCAGCTCAATGGTGCCATCCAGCTGGGTTTTGCTGACGAAGCAAGCCGCGAACAGGCCCGTGCACTGATCCGCAAAAGCTTCAACGATTTCGACATTGTTCCGGCCGACCTCAATGGTCAGGCGGTACTGCGTCTGGCGATGACCCCGGCCAAGCTGGCGGAAATCCGTGAATACTCCATCAAGCAGAACTTGACCACGGTACGTAACCGCGTCAACGAGCTGGGTGTGGCCGAGCCTCTGGTTCAGCGCCAGGGTGCCAACCGCATCGTGGTTGAGCTGCCGGGCGTGCAGGATACTGCTGAAGCCAAGCGCATCCTCGGCAAGACTGCCAACCTGGAGTTCCGCCTGGCGGCCGAACCGGGTGCTTCCAAGGCCACTTCCGAAACCTTCGAGTTCCGCGAGGGCAACCGCCCGGCCGCGCAGATCGAGCGTAGCCTGATCATCACCGGTGACCAGGTGACGGATGCCAAGGCTGGTTTCGGCGAGCACGGCACGCCTGAAGTGAACATCCGTCTGGATGGTCATGGTGGCGAACTGATGAACCGCGCCACGCGCAGCAACGTCGGTCGCAGCATGGCGGTGATCTTCATCGAGCAACGCCCGGTGACCACCTACACCAAGCAAATGGTCAATGGCGTCGAGAAAGACGTGGCGGTACAGACCTTCAAGGAAGAGAAGAAGATCATCAGCCTGGCGACCATCCAGTCGCCTCTGGGTGCTCAATTCCGCATCACCGGCCTGAACGGCCAGGGTGAGTCTTCCGAACTGGCGCTGCTGTTGCGTGCCGGTGGCCTGGCCGCACCGATGTACTTCGCCGAGGAGCGCACCATTGGCCCAAGCCTGGGTGCTGACAACATCACCAAGGGTGTCGATGCAGCGCTGTGGGGCATGCTGTTCGTTTCGCTGTTCATCATTGCCATCTACCGCTTCTTCGGCGTCATCGCCACCGTAGCCCTGGCGGGCAACATGGTGATGCTGCTGGCCCTGATGTCGCTGCTGGGGGCTACACTGACCCTGCCGGGTATCGCCGGTATCGTGCTGACCATGGGTATGGCGGTAGACGCCAACGTGCTGATCTTCTCGCGGATTCGTGAAGAGATCGCGGCGGGCATGAGCGTGCAGCGGGCAATCAACGAAGGCTTCGGCCGGGCATTTACCGCGATTCTCGACTCCAACCTGACCACATTGCTGGTCGGCGGGATTCTCTTTGCCATGGGCACCGGCCCGGTCAAGGGTTTTGCGGTGACCATGTCCCTCGGTATCTTTACCTCGATGTTCACGGCCATTTTGGTGACCCGCGCAATGGTCAACCTGATCTTTGGCGGGCGTGACTTCAAGAAGTTGTGGATTTAAGGGGCTGCCATGTTACGTACAATCAACTTCATGGGCGTTCGCAACGTTGCGTTCGGCGTCACTGTGCTCCTTACCGTCCTGGCGCTGTTCAGCTGGTTCCATAAGGGGTTGAACTACGGCCTGGATTTTACCGGCGGTACGCTCATCGAGCTGACCTACGAGAAACCGGCCGACGTCACCAAGGTGCGTGCCCAACTGAACGAGGCCGGGTATAACGAGGCGATCGTGCAGAGCTTTGGTGCGACCACCGACCTGCTGGTGCGGATGCCCGGTGAAGACCCGCAACTGGGTCACCAGGTGGCCGAGGCCTTGCTCAAGGTCGGTGGCGACAACCCGGCTTCGGTCAAGCGCGTCGAGTTCGTCGGCCCGCAGGTGGGTGAAGAGCTGCGCGACCAGGGCGGCCTCGGCATGCTGATGGCGCTGGCCGGCATCATGGTCTACCTGGCGTTCCGCTTTCAGTGGAAGTTTGGCGTCGGTGCCATTGTCTCGCTGATCCACGACGTGATCGTGACCGTGGGTATCCTGGCGTACTTCCAGATCACCTTCGACCTGACGGTATTGGCGGCGGTGCTGGCGATCATTGGTTACTCTTTGAACGACACCATCGTGGTATTCGACCGGGTTCGCGAGAACTTCCGGGTGCTGCGCAAGGCGACGTTGATCGAGAACATCAACATCTCCACCACCCAGACCCTGCTGCGTACCATGGCGACGTCGATCTCCACCTTGCTGGCGATTGCCGCACTGATGATCTTCGGTGGCGACAACCTGTGGGGCTTCTCCCTGGCGCTGTTCATCGGCGTCCTGGCAGGCACCTACTCGTCGATCTACATCGCCAACGTGGTGCTGATCTGGCTGAACCTCAACAGCGAAGACCTGATTCCTCCTGTTGCGACAGACAAGGAGATCGACGACCGCCCTTGATGGGTGCTTGTTGATCGGCTGTTACAAAGAAGGCGCGAGTATTGAACTCGCGCCTTTTTTTTTGCTCCAAGGCTGGGTATAGCGCGGACGTTTCAGTCCGCTTGTGATGGTCAGGAGGTTCACGTGAACAAGTCGTTACTGGTTGGTGCGGTATTGGGTGCTGTCGGTGTGACTGCCGGGGGTGCTGTCGCCACCTACAGCCTGGTAAAAAGCGGCCCTGAGTATGCGCAAGTGCTGGCAGTGCAGCCGGTCAAGACCCAGATCAAAACCCCGCGTGAGGTCTGCAAGGACGTCACCGTAACCCGGCAGCGTCCGGTGCAGGATCAGCATCAAATCGCCGGTACCGTGGTCGGCGCCCTGGCAGGTGGCCTGCTGGGTAACCAGATCGGTGGCGGTACAGGCAAGAAGATTGCCACCGTAGCCGGCGCAGTCGGTGGTGGTTATGCCGGTAACAAGGTTCAGGAAGGCATGCAGAACCGTGATACCTACACCACCACCCAGACGCGCTGTAATACCGTCAACGACATCAGCGACAAGGTTGTCGGGTATGACGTGCGTTACAACCTGGATGGCAAGGAAGGATCGGTGCGCATGGAGCGTGATCCGGGTAGCCAGATCCCAGTGGATAAAGAAGGGCGTTTGATCTTGGGCCAAAATCAACAGTAATCCCAAGCCTGGCGCAGCTCAAAATGTGGGAGCGGGCTTGCCCGCGATGGCGGTGAATCAGTCAAATGTGTCTAACCAGGCACTCCGCTATCGCGGGCAAGCCCGCTCCCACATTTGATTTGTGTTGTCGCTGAAAGCGAGGCATGCCCAAATCCCAGGCATAAAAAAAGCACCCCGAGGGGTGCTTTTTTTGTGCTCGCTCGCTTAACGCTTCAGCGAAGCCGGCAGGTGCGGCTGGATCGCCGTCAGGACTGCCTTGAAGCATTTGGTGTTGCCTGCTACCACGTGACCCTTCTCCAGGAAGTCGTGACCGCCGGTGAAGTCGCTCACCAGGCCGCCGGCTTCTTGAATCAGCAGGGCGCCTGCGGCCATGTCCCACTCGGACAGGCCCGACTCCCAGAACGCATCAAAACGACCGGCGGCAACGTATGCCAGGTCCAGGCTGGCGGCGCCGGCGCGGCGGATGCCGGCGGTCTGGCCAACCAGGGCGCGGAACATGCCCAGGTAGTTTTCCAGGTTGTCCATCTGGTCGTCACGGAACGGGAAGCCGGTGCCCAGCAGGGCGCCGTCCAGGCTGGTGCGACCGCTGACACGCAGGCGACGACCGTTCAACTGGGCGCCACGGCCGCGGCTGGCGGTGAATTCTTCCTGGCGAACCGGGTCCAGCACGACGGCGTGTTCCAGGCGGCCACGGTATTTGCAGGCAATGCTCACGGCAAAGTGTGGGATGCCGCGCAGGAAGTTGGTGGTACCGTCCAGTGGGTCGATGATCCACAGGTAGTCTTCGCCTTCGCCGCTACCTTTATGCAGGCCGGTTTCTTCACCGAGGATGCCGTGGGTAGGGTAGGCCTTGCGCAGGGCGTCGATGATTTTCTGTTCGGCGGCGCGATCCACCTCGGATACATAATCCTTGGCGTCTTTTTCGTCGACCTTGATGGTATCCAGGCGCTCGATGGAGCGGAAGATCAATTCACTGGCGCTGCGGGCGGCGCGCAGCGCGATATTCAGCATGGGCTGCATGGATGTGTCACCTAAGGTTGTTAAAGAAAGCCGGGCATTCTAGCAGAAACTTTCTTCAGGTGAAGGACGACGTTCGCTTTCATGGCATAACCTTAGGCTGTTCTGTAATATTTGCCCCCCTTTCCCATGTCCGAGAGCGCCTCCCTTGCTGCAAAACATTCGTGTCGTCCTCGTCAATACCAGTCACCCCGGCAATATCGGCGGGGTGGCGCGGGCCATGAAAAACATGGGGCTGACGCGCCTGGTGCTGGTGGAGCCACGGGTGTTCCCGCACCACGAAGCCGACGCTCGTGCCTCAGGCGCCAATGACATCCTGGAAAAAGCCCAGGTCGTCGCCACCCTGGAAGACGCCCTGGTCGGTTGCAACCTGGTGCTTGGCACCAGCGCTCGTGACCGGCGCATCCCCTGGCCGCTGCTCGATCCCCGCGAGTGCGGGACCAAAGTGGTCGAAGAGGCTGCTGGCGGTGCTGAAATCGCTCTGGTATTTGGCCGTGAAGACTCCGGCCTGACCAATGACGAACTGCAGCGATGTCATTATCACGTGCACATTCCATCAGACCCTGAATTCAGCTCGCTGAACCTCGGGGCAGCCGTGCAGGTGTTGAGTTATGAAGTGCGCATGGCCTGGCTGGCAGCACAAGGCCAGCCGAGCAAGATGGAGAAGGACGAGGTCGCATCCACCAAAAGTGGTGAATTGGCCACCATGGATGAGCTGGAGCGGTTCTATGAGCACCTGGAGCAAACCCTGGTGGCCATCGAATTCCTTGATCCGGAAAAGCCGCGGCACTTGATGGCGCGCCTGCGCCGGCTTTATGGGCGTAGCTCGGTCAGCCGGGCAGAGATGAATATATTGCGTGGCATCCTCACGGAAACCCAGAAAGCGGCCCGTGGCGAGCTTCTTAAGCGGAAGGATTAAAAATGTTCGAGCGTTTGCGAGAAGATATCCAGAGTGTTTTCCACCGTGACCCGGCGGCGCGCAACGCCTTTGAAGTGCTGACCTGCTACCCGGGTATGCACGCGATCTGGATTCACCGCTTGTCCGGTGCCTTGTGGGGCATGGGCTGGAAGTGGCTGGCGCGGCTGGTGTCGAACTTTGGTCGCTGGCTGACCGGGATCGAGATTCATCCAGGGGCCAAGGTCGGTCGTCGCTTCTTCATCGACCACGGCATGGGCATCGTTATTGGTGAGACCGCCGAAATTGGTGATGACGTGACCCTGTATCAAGGCGTGACGCTGGGCGGTACCACCTGGAACAAGGGTAAGCGTCACCCAACCCTGGAAAACGGCGTAGTGGTGGGGGCGGGCGCCAAGGTGCTGGGGCCGTTTACCGTGGGTGCCGGTGCCAAGGTTGGTTCCAATGCGGTGGTGACCAAGGCGGTGCCTCCGGGCGCAACCGTGGTGGGCATTCCTGGGCGGATCATCGTCAAGCCGGAAGTCGGCGATGAGCAGGAGGCCAAGCGCAAGGCCATGGCCGAGAAGATCGGCTTCGACGCCTATGGCGTCAGCGAAGACATGCCGGACCCGGTGGCTCGCGCCATCGGCCAGTTGCTCGACCACCTGCAGGCGGTGGATGGCAAGCTGGATGGCATGTGCGGCGCGCTGAAGGATCTGGGTAGTCCTTACTGTGCGAAAGATCTCCCTGAGTTGCGCGAAGAGGACTTCGCCGAGATCAAGGATGAGGCCGGTGCCACCAAGGCTGGTTAGGTTTTAAGTCCGATAAAATGCCCTGTGGGAGCTGGCTTGCCTGCGATAGCAGTCTGCCAGTCACCCCTTGGGCTGCTGATCCACCCCTATCGCAGGCAAGCCAGCTCCCCCATTTGATCTCCATTGGTCTTGAGATTGAGCCCTGGCCCTGTTCCTGCTGTTCGATTCCACCCCATCCTGCTATGATTCGCGCGCCCTTTTTACGGGTATTCCTGACTAAAGTACTAGGTCTTATAGTTGACTTAAATACTCGGGAATCGCATACTTGCTCCCATTCTGAAACACCTTGGTACTTGTCCATGAGACTGACTACAAAAGGCCGATATGCGGTGACCGCCATGCTCGATCTGGCCCTGCACGCGCAAAACGGGCCGGTGTCCCTGGCCGATATCTCCGAGCGCCAAGGCATTTCCCTGTCTTACCTTGAGCAGCTGTTCGCCAAGCTGCGCCGCAGCAACCTGGTTTCCAGTGTGCGTGGTCCGGGTGGCGGTTATCAGTTGTCCCGCGATATGCAGGGCATCCAGGTGGCTCAGGTGATCGACGCGGTCAATGAGTCCGTCGATGCTACCAAATGCCAGGGCCTGGGTGATTGCCATGCCGGCGACACCTGCCTGACACACCACTTGTGGTGTGACTTGAGCCTGCAGATCCATGAGTTTTTGAGTGGTATCAGCTTGGCTGATCTTGTGACTCGCCGTGAGGTGCAGGAAGTAGCCCAGCGTCAGGACCAGCGCCGATGCAACACCAAGGTGCCGCGTCTGGACAAGATTGAAGCGTCCGCCGTCGAGTGACAGCCGAAGAGCTAACGGCACGCCAGCCAGCCTGATTTAGGAGAAAGTCCATGAAATTGCCGATTTACCTTGATTACTCAGCGACCACCCCGGTTGATCCGCGTGTCGCGCAAAAGATGAGCGAATGCCTGCTGGTTGACGGAAACTTCGGCAACCCGGCCTCCCGCTCCCATGTTTTCGGCTGGAAGGCCGAGGAAGCGGTGGAAAACGCTCGTCGCCAGGTCGCCGACCTGGTCAATGCCGACCCGCGTGAAATCGTCTGGACCTCCGGTGCCACCGAGTCCGACAACCTGGCAATCAAGGGCGCCGCGCATTTCTACGCGACCAAGGGCAAGCACCTGATCACCACCAAGATTGAGCACAAGGCTGTCCTCGACACCATGCGCCAACTGGAGCGTGAAGGTTTCGAGGTTACTTACCTCGAGCCCACCACCGACGGTATCGTCACCCCGGCAATGATCGAAGCCGCGATGCGTGAAGACACCATCCTGGTTTCCGTGATCCACGTGAACAACGAAATCGGCACCATCAACGACATCGCCGCCATCGGCGAGCTGACCCGCTCCAAAGGCGTGTTGCTGCATGTCGATGCTGCCCAGTCCACCGGCAAGGTCGATATCGACCTGTCCAAGCTGAAAGTCGACCTGATGTCGTTCTCGGCCCACAAGACCTACGGCCCTAAAGGCATTGGCGCGCTGTACGTGAGCCGCAAGCCTCGCGTCCGTATCGAAGCCACCATGCACGGCGGCGGTCACGAGCGCGGCATGCGCTCGGGCACCCTGGCGACCCACCAGATCGTCGGCATGGGCGAAGCCTTCCGTGTAGCCAAAGAAGACATGGCTGCCGAAAACGTGCGCATCAAGGCCCTCAGCGATCGCTTCTACAAGCAGGTCGAGAACCTTGAAGAGCTGTACATCAACGGCAGCATGACCGCCCGTGTGCCGCACAACCTGAATTTGAGCTTCAACTACGTCGAGGGCGAGTCGCTGATCATGGCGCTCAAGGATCTGGCGGTTTCGTCCGGTTCGGCCTGCACCTCGGCTTCCCTCGAGCCGTCCTACGTCCTGCGCGCCCTGGGCCGCAACGACGAGTTGGCGCACAGCTCGATCCGCTTTACGTTCGGCCGTTTCACCACCGAAGAAGAAGTCGACTACGCAGCGCAGAAAGTCTGCGAAGCGGTCACCAAGCTGCGCACTCTGTCGCCGCTGTGGGACATGTACAAAGACGGTGTCGATATTTCCAAGATCGAGTGGGCGGCACACTAAATATAGAAGCCGCCACCCAAGCTCTGTAGGAACGTGGCGGAAAACGCAGGCGTTTCTACAGGGTTCCAGAGCGGCCCTGATGAGTGAGGATTCAGTACCATGGCTTACAGCGAAAAGGTCATCGACCACTACGAAAACCCGCGCAACGTCGGCAAGATGGACGCGGAAGATCCTGATGTGGGCACCGGCATGGTCGGCGCTCCGGCGTGCGGCGACGTTATGCGCCTGCAGATCAAGGTCAACGACGCTGGCGTTATCGAAGACGCCAAGTTCAAGACCTACGGCTGCGGTTCAGCCATCGCCTCCAGTTCCCTGGCGACCGAATGGATGAAAGGCAAGACCCTGGATGAGGCTGTCACTATCAGCAACACCCAGTTGGCAGAAGAACTGGCCCTGCCGCCCGTGAAAATTCACTGCTCGGTACTTGCAGAGGACGCCATCAAGGCGGCCGTTCGCGATTACAAGCAGAAGAAAGGCTTGATCTAAGCATTTGGCGACGAGTAAGGAGTCAACGATGGCTATCAGCATGACAGAAGCGGCTGCGCGGCACGTGCGACGCTCCCTGGATGGGCGCGGTAAAGGTGAGGGGATTCGTCTGGGTGTGCGCACCACAGGCTGTTCCGGCCTTGCCTACGTGCTGGAGTTCGTCGACGAGGTGGTTGCGGAAGATCAGGTGTTCGAAAGTCACGGCGAGAAAGTGATCATCGACCCGAAAAGCCTGACCTACCTGGACGGCACCGAACTCGATTTCGTCAAGGAAGGGTTGAACGAAGGCTTCAAGTTCAACAACCCCAACGTACGCGGTGAGTGTGGCTGCGGCGAAAGCTTCAACATCTGAGGCTATTTGTGGGTACTCCTTGTCATTTCGCTTTATTCGAGCTGCAGCCGAGCTTTCGGCTGGACCTCGAGCAGCTTGCCACGCGCTACCGTGAATTGGCGCGTGGGGTGCATCCGGATCGCTTTGCCGACGCTTCCGAGCGTGAGCAGCGCCTGGCGCTGGAGCAGTCAGCCAGCCTCAACGAAGCCTATCAGACGCTCAAAAGCCCTCCCAAACGCGCGCGTTACCTGCTCGCCATGGGTGGTGGCGAAATGCCGCTGGAAGTCACGGTCCATGACCCCGATTTCCTGATGCAGCAGATGCAGTGGCGTGAAGAGCTTGAAGACTTGCAGGACGAGGCCGATCTGGCTGGCGTCGCGGTCTTCAAGCGGCGTCTGAAAGTGGCCCAGGATGAACTCAACGAAAGCTTCGCAGCCTGTTGGGACGATGCGGCGCAACGTGAACAGGCCGAACGCCTGATGCGGCGCATGCAGTTCCTCGACAAGCTCACTTACGAAGTGCGCCAGCTAGAAGAGCGCCTCGACGATTAACCCAGTGCTGCACAGATTGCACGCCTGATAGACAGATAAGACCTGATTACCATGGCTCTACTGCAGATCGCCGAACCCGGCCAAAGTCCTCAACCGCACCAGCGTCGCCTGGCGGTTGGCATCGACTTGGGTACTACCAATTCACTGGTCGCCGCACTGCGCAGCGGTCTCTCCGAGCCGCTGCCCGATGCTGATGGCCAGGTCATCCTGCCATCCGCCGTGCGCTATCACGCTGACCGCATCGAAGTGGGCGAGTCCGCTCGGTTGGCGGCGTCTGCCGACCCGCTGAACACCATACTGTCGGTCAAGCGCTTGATGGGTCGTGGGCTGTCCGACGTCAAGCAATTGGGCGACCAACTGCCGTACCGCTTTGTCGGCGGCGAATCCCATATGCCGTTCATCGACACCGTGCAGGGGCCGAAAAGCCCGGTGGAAGTGTCGGCCGATATCCTCAAGGTGCTGCGCCAGCGTGCGGAAACTACCTTGGGTGGCGAATTGGTCGGCGCGGTCATCACGGTCCCGGCTTATTTTGATGACGCCCAGCGCCAAGCCACCAAGGATGCGGCGAAACTCGCCGGTCTGAACGTGCTGCGCCTGCTCAACGAGCCGACGGCGGCAGCTGTGGCCTATGGCCTGGATCAGCACGCTGAAGGCCTGGTTGCTATCTATGACCTGGGCGGCGGCACCTTTGATATTTCGATTCTGCGCCTGACTGGCGGTGTGTTTGAAGTGCTGGCCACCGGTGGCGACAGTGCCCTGGGTGGGGATGACTTCGACCACGCCATTGCCGGTTGGATGATCACCAGTGCCGGTTTGTCCGCCGACCTGGATCCGGGCGAGCAGCGTAACCTGCTGCAAACCGCCTGCGCCGCCAAGGAAGCGCTGACTGACGCCGCATCTGTTGAAGTTTCCTACGGCTCCTGGTCGGCCCAACTGACCCGTGAAGCCTTTGATGCGCTGATCGAGCCAATGGTCGCCCGTAGTCTGAAGGCTTGCCGTCGCGCCGTACGTGATTCCGGCATCGAACTGGAAGAAGTTGGCGCGGTGGTCATGGTTGGCGGTTCGACCCGTGTGCCACGGGTTCGCGAAGCGGTAGCCGACGCCTTCGGCCGCCAGCCGCTGACCGAAATCGACCCGGATCAGGTGGTGGCCATCGGTGCCGCGATCCAGGCCGATACCCTGGCCGGCAACAAGCGCGATGGCGGCGAGTTGTTGCTGCTTGATGTGATTCCGTTGTCCCTGGGCCTGGAAACCATGGGCGGCCTGATGGAGAAGGTGATTCCGCGCAACACCACCATTCCCGTCGCCCGCGCCCAGGACTTCACCACTTATAAAGATGGCCAGACGGCCATGATGATTCATGTGCTGCAAGGCGAGCGCGAGCTGATCAGCGACTGCCGCTCCCTGGCGCGTTTTGAATTGCGCGGTATCCCGGCCATGGTCGCGGGTGCGGCGAAGATCCGCGTGACGTTCCAGGTTGACGCCGACGGCCTGCTCAGCGTGGCAGCACGCGAGCTGGGTTCGGGCGTTGAGGCGAGCATCCAGGTCAAGCCGTCCTACGGCCTGACTGACGGCGAAATCGCCAAGATGCTCAAGGATTCGTTCCAGTACGCCGGTGATGACAAGGTCGCCCGGGTGTTGCGTGAGCAGCAAGTCGATGCCCAGCGCCTGCTTGAAGCGGTGCAGGGCGCCCTTGAGGCCGACGGCGAGCGCCTGCTGGATGCTGAAGAGCGTCTGGTCATCGACCTGCAGATGCAGGAACTGGCCCAATTGATGAAAGGCACCGATGGCTATGCCATCGAACAACAGACCAAGCGCCTTTCACAAGTAACCGATGCCTTTGCCGCCCGTCGTATGAACCAGACGGTGAAAGCCGCCCTGGCGGGACGCAACCTGAATGAAATCGAGGAATAACTGATGCCACAGGTCATTTTTCTGCCACACGCCGAGCATTGCCCGGACGGTATGGTCGTGGAGGCTGAGACCGGCAAGTCCATTCTCGAAGTTGCCCATGACAACCATATCGAGATCGAGAGTGCGTGTGGTGGTGTTAACGCCTGCACCACCTGTCACTGCATTATCCGTGAAGGTTTCAACAGTCTCGAAGAGGCTGATGAGCTGGAAGAGGACTATCTTGATAGGGCGTGGGGCCTGGAACCGACTTCGCGCCTGAGCTGTCAGGCCAAGGTGGGGACAGAAGACCTCACCGTCGAAATTCCGAAGTATTCGCTCAACCATGCCGCCGAAGCGCCGCACTGATTCAAGGAAGTGTCATGAGTCTTAAATGGGTTGATGTGCAAGAAATCGCTATTCTGCTGGCCGACGGCCATCCGGATACGGATCCCTATTCGGTGAACTTTGTAGCTTTGCGTGACATGGTCATGGCTTTGCCAGGGTTCGAAGACGAGCGGGATCGTGGTGGTGAAAAGGTTCTCGAAGCGATCCAGACTGCCTGGAAAGAAGAACAGGACTGAAGCCTCCCTTACGCAGTTAGGCAATACCCAAGAACCCGCGTATAATTCGCGGGTTTAATTTTTCGCAAATTACCGTTTCTGGAGTTACACCATGGCTGTTCAACGTACTTTCTCCATCATCAAGCCTGACGCTGTTGCAAAAAACGTCATCGGCGAGATCACCACTCGTTTCGAAAAAGCCGGCCTGAAGGTTGTAGCTTCGAAACTCAAGCAACTGTCCAAGGCTGAAGCTGAAGGCTTCTACGCTGAGCACAGCGCTCGTGGTTTCTTCGGTGACCTGGTTGCCTTCATGATCTCCGGTCCTGTTGTTGTTCAGGTTCTGGAAGGCGAAAACGCTATCGCTCTGAACCGTGAGCTGATGGGCGCTACCAACCCTAAAGAAGCAGCTGCCGGCACTATCCGTGCTGACTTCGCTGATTCCATCGACGCCAACGCTGTACACGGTTCGGACTCCGAAGCCGCTGCTGCTCGCGAAATTTCGTACTTCTTCGCAGCTACTGAAGTAACCACTCGCTAAGCATTGGCTTAAGAGTGAAGGTGAATCCATGACTACATCGACTGTAAAAACCAACCTGCTGGGTCTGACTCAACAGGAAATGGAAAAATTCTTCGACTCAATCGGGGAGAAGCGTTTCCGTGCCGGTCAGGTAATGAAGTGGATTCACCACTTTGGCGTCGACGATTTCGACGCCATGACGAACGTCAGCAAGGCCCTGCGCGACAAGCTCAAGGCGATTGCTGAGGTCCGTGGTCCTGAAGTGGTCAGCGAGGACATCTCCAGCGACGGCACCCGTAAGTGGGTGGTGCGCGTGGCGTCCGGCAGCTGCGTCGAGACCGTCTACATTCCCCAGGGCAAACGTGGCACCTTGTGCGTTTCGTCCCAGGCAGGCTGTGCCCTGGATTGCAGTTTCTGCTCCACCGGCAAGCAAGGCTTCAATAGCAACCTCACCGCCGCCGAAGTCATTGGCCAGGTGTGGATTGCCAACAAATCCTTTGGCAGCGTCCCGGCGACCGTCGACCGTGCCATCACCAACGTGGTGATGATGGGCATGGGTGAGCCGCTGCTGAACTTCGACAACGTGGTTGCGGCCATGCACCTGATGATGGACGACCTGGGCTACGGCATCTCCAAGCGCCGTGTGACCCTGTCGACCTCCGGCGTGGTGCCGATGATTGATGAGCTGTCCAAGCACATCGACGTCTCCCTGGCGTTGTCGCTGCACGCACCCAATGACGCATTGCGTAACCAATTGGTGCCGATCAACAAGAAGTATCCGCTTAAGATGCTCCTCGAATCTTGCCAGCGTTATATGTCGTCCCTGGGCGAAAAGCGCGTCCTGACCATCGAGTACACCTTGCTCAAAGATATCAATGACAAGGTTGAACACGCGGTCGAGATGATCGAGTTGCTCAAGAACACCCCGTGCAAGATCAACCTGATTCCGTTCAACCCGTTTCCCCATTCTGGCTACGAGCGGCCGAGCAACAACGCCATCCGTCGTTTCCAGGATCAACTGCACCAGGCTGGCTTCAATGTCACTGTGCGCACCACCCGTGGTGAGGACATCGACGCCGCTTGTGGCCAATTGGTAGGACAGGTGCTGGATCGCACCCGTCGTAGCGAGCGTTACATCGCAGTGCGCGAATTGAGCGCCGACAGCGATCTGGCGCAGAACGCCGCGACACGAACCTGAGAGAGGATCTCTATGCCCTTGCGCCTTGCGCTGCTGTTGCTTGTTGCCAGCCTGTCGGTTGGCTGTGTTTCATCGGGCTCTGATAGTCCGTTGCAAACCGGCAAGGGCCGTGACGAAGCGCGTGCTGCCTATGTGCAGTTGGGGCTGGGATACCTGCGCCAGGGCCTGAGCGAGCAGGCCAAGGTGCCGCTGCAAATGGCCCTGGCCCTCGACAACCATGATGCCGACGCGAATGCGGCGTTGGCCCTGGTGTTCCAGGCCCAGGCCGAGCCCGAGTTGGCCGACCAGTATTACCGCAAGGCCCTGGCTGTTCGCCCCCATGATCCACGCCTGCTCAACAACTACGGCAGCTTCCTGTTTCAGCAGGAGCGTTATAAGCAAGCGTCCGGTTATTTCCAGCAAGCAGCCACTGATACCCTATATCCTGAACGTTCGCGGGTTTTCGAGAACCTGGGAGTGACCTCCGTGCGTCTCGGCCAGCGTGAAGATGCCCGCCAGCAACTGGAAAAAGCCCTGCACCTGAATCAGCGCCAGCCACGGGCCTTGCTCGAAATGGCCCAGTTGTCGTTTGAAGACAGGCATTATGTGCCGGCACGTGACTATTACGAGCGTTTTAGCCTGCTCAGTGGGCAAAATGCACGTAGTCTATTGCTTGGTGTGCGCCTCGCCACGGTTCATGAAGAACGCGACAAGGCCGCACGTTTTGGTCAGCAATTAGAACGACTCTATCCCGGTACCCCGGAATATCAGCAATACCTGTCGGAGCAATGATGAAAGCCGCGCACCCGGAAGTTGTAGCCGCTAATCGCGTAAACCCAGGCGAGACCTTGCGTCAGGCCCGCGAAAGCAATGGTTGGTCGCTGGAAGAAGTGGCCCTCAAGCTCAATTTGACCACCACTTCCCTGGGTAACCTGGAAAACGGCGCGTTCGACAAACTGCCAGGGCATACCTTCGCCCGTGGTTATATCCGCGCCTATGCCAAGCTGCTGGGCACGGACCAGGCCATCTTGGTCCAGCAATTCGACCAGTTCACCGGTACGGATTCCCAGGGCAGTAACGTACACGGTCTCGGTCGTATTGAAGAGCCGGTGCGGGTTTCCCATACTATTTTGCGAATTGTCAGCCTGTTATTGCTGATTGCGGTGATCGGTGGTGGTTTTATCTGGTGGCAGGACCAGACCTCGCTGCGCAGCAAGGATCTGATCAGCAACGCCCTGGAACACGTCGAAGTCGAAAGCGCTGACGGTACCACCCAGATTCACCCCTTGGACGAACCGGAAGACCAGGCTGTCGTCCAGGGCCAGGCGGCCCCTGAAACCAATCTTGAGCTGCAAGCGGGCCAGCAGCCTGCCGAAGCCAGCGGTGAGCCAGCTCCGGCCGCCGTTGCACCGGCTCCAACGGCTCCCGTGACCCAGGCCCCGGCCGCCACGGTCCAGACGCCTGTTGTCCCGGCCCAGGCTCCGGCCGCGCCAGTCGCACCAACAGTCGCTGCACCTGCCGCCCAGGCGCCTGCCGGCGTGGCGGGGGATGGCCGTCTCCACATTACCTACGTCGCTGACTGCTGGACACAAGTCACCGATGGCAATGGCAAAGTCCTGTTCAGTGCTTTGAAGCGTAAGGGAGATACGCTTGAGCAGGTCGGCAAGCCTCCTTTGACGCTGCGTCTGGGCTTTGCCCGTGGCGCGCAAGTGGCCTATAACGGCCAGCCTGTAGACGTGGCGCCGTTCACCAGTGGCGAGACCGCTCGCCTGAAGTTGGGACAATAGTCATGCACGGCGAATCTCCAATCAAACGTCGCGTATCGCGCAAGATCTGGGTCGGCTCCGTACCGGTGGGTGGTGATGCCCCCATCGCCGTGCAGAGCATGACCAACAGCGACACCAATGACGTAGCGGCCACCGTGGCCCAGATCAACCGCCTGGAAGCCGCTGGCGTCGATATCGTGCGGGTTTCCGTGCCGGATATGGACGCTGCCGAAGCCTTCGGCCGCATCAAGCAATTGGTCAAGGTACCGTTGGTCGCCGATATCCACTTCGACTACAAGATCGCGTTGCGCGTGGCCGAACTGGGCGTCGACTGCCTGCGGATCAACCCGGGCAACATCGGTCGCGAAGACCGCGTGCGTGCCGTGGTCGACGCAGCCCGTGACCGCGGGATCCCGATCCGCATCGGTGTCAACGCTGGCTCCCTGGAAAAAGACCTGCAGAAGAAATACGGCGAGCCTACCCCGGCAGCCCTGGTCGAGTCGGCACTGCGCCATGTCGAGCACCTTGAACGCCTGAACTTCCAGGATTTCAAGGTCAGCGTAAAGGCTTCCGATGTGTTCATGGCGGTAGAAGCCTACCGCCTGCTGGCCAAGGAAATCGTGCAGCCATTGCACCTGGGCATCACCGAAGCCGGTGGTTTGCGTTCAGGCACAGTGAAATCTGCGGTGGGTCTCGGTATGCTGCTGGCCGACGGGATTGGCGATACCATTCGTATCTCCCTGGCGGCGGACCCGGTAGAGGAAGTGAAAGTCGGCTACGACATTCTCAAATCCCTGCATTTACGCTCCCGTGGCATCAATTTTATTGCCTGCCCGAGTTGCTCGCGGCAGAACTTCGACGTGGTGAAAACCATGAACGAGTTGGAAGTACGCCTGGAAGACCTGCTGGTACCGCTGGATGTTGCGGTGATCGGCTGTGTGGTCAACGGGCCGGGTGAGGCCAAGGAGGCGCACGTAGGCCTGACCGGCGGTACCCCGAACCTGATTTACATCGACGGCAAGCCGTCGCAGAAATTGACGAATGATAATCTGGTGGATCAGTTGGAACGGCTGATCCGCGAGAAAGCGGCCGAGAAGGTCGCCTCTGACGCAGCGCTGATCGCTCGCGGCTGATCGAACGAATTTAAGGATTTGATGTGAGCAAGTCTCTGCAAGCCATTCGTGGCATGAACGACATCCTGCCCGAACAGACGCCCCTGTGGCGCTATTTCGAGAGCACGGTCGCGCGCCTGCTGGATAACTACGGTTACAAGCAGATCCGCATGCCAATCGTCGAGTTCACCGAGCTGTTCAAGCGCTCCATCGGTGAAGTGACTGACATCGTCGAAAAAGAGATGTACACCTTCGAAGATCGCAACGGCGACTCCCTGACCTTGCGTCCGGAAGGTACCGCCGCGTGCGTGCGCGCTGTGCTCGAGCATGGCATCACCGGTGGTGGCCAGACCCAGAAACTGTGGTACATCGGCCCGATGTTCCGCCACGAGCGCCCACAAAAAGGCCGTTATCGCCAGTTTCACCAGATCGGTTGCGAAGTCTTCAACCTTGATGGCCCGGATATCGACGCCGAGCTGATCGTGCTGACCTGGCGCCTGTGGGGCCAACTGGGCATCCGCGACGCGGTCAAGCTCGAGCTCAACAGCCTGGGCACCAGCGAGTCCCGTGGCCGTTACCGTGAAGCCCTGGTCGAGTACCTGTCCGCTCACCTGGACAAGCTCGATGAAGACAGCCAGCGTCGCCTGAAGACCAACCCATTGCGCGTCCTTGATACCAAGAACGCCGAGACCCAGGCTGTGCTGGTCGACGCGCCGAAAATGGCCGACTACCTGGACGACGAGTCCCGCACGCACTTCGAGGGCCTCAAGGCACGCCTGGATGCGGCCGGGATTCCCTACGTGATCAACCCCAAGTTGGTGCGCGGCCTCGATTACTACAGCAAGACCGTGTTTGAGTGGGTCACTGACAAGCTCGGCGCCCAGGGCACCGTGTGTGCCGGTGGTCGTTACGACGGCCTGGTCGAGCAGATGGGTGGCAAGCCGACCACGGGCGTGGGTTTTGCCATGGGCATCGAGCGGCTGATCCTGCTGCTGGAAACCCTGGAGCAGATCCCTGAAGAAATTTCCCGTCAGGTGGACGTGTACCTGTGCGCCTTTGGCGAGGCAGCCGAACTGGCTGGCCTGGCCTTGAGCGAACAGTTGCGCGACCAACTGCCGAACCTGCGCCTGCAGGTCAATGCCGGCGCTGGCAGCTTCAAGAGCCAATTCAAGAAAGCCGACAAGAGCGGCGCGTTGTACGCGCTGATCCTGGGCGACGATGAACTGGCCCAGCAAGTGGTAAGTGTCAAACCCCTGCGTGGCCAGGGCGAACAACAAAGCATTGCCTTTGATGCGCTTGCCGCGCACTTGGCCACCTGCATCGTGCAGGGTTGAAGCTGTCAAACAGCCGAATTTAGCGATTAAGGAGTATTGGGGTGTCGAGTACTGAAGATGATCAGCTGGCCGAGTTCAAAGACTGGTGGCAGCGTAACGGCAAACCCCTGGTAACTGGCGGCCTGCTGGCGCTGGTGGTGGTGTTCGGTTGGCAGGCGTTCCAGAAGTATCAGGGCAATCAGTCGCAAGGCGCCTCGATGCTCTATCAGCAATTGCTGGAAACCACGCTGACGCCTACTGGCAAGCCTGATCCTGCCCAAGTGGCGGACCTGGCCGGCAAGCTGAAAAACGAATTTGGCGGTAGCACCTACGCCCAATACGGTAGCCTGTTCGTCGCGAAAGTCGCGGTCGATACCGGCAAGCTGGATGATGCAGCCTCCGAGCTCAAAGCCATCGCCGACAAGCCGAGCAACCCGACCCTGGGTGAAATCGCACGTCAGCGCCTGGCCCAGGTCCTGGCCGCACAGAACAAGGCCGACGAAGCACTGAAACTGCTCGACGGCGATGCTGACAAGGCATTTGTAGCCACTCGCGAAGAGCTCAAGGGCGACCTGCTGGTCCAATTGGGTCGTACCGACGAAGCCAATGCTGCGTACCAAAAAGCCAAGGCTGCGCTGTCTGATGAAGCAGCGGTCGGTGGTTTACAAATCAAGCTGGACGACTTGGCCAAAGGGGATGCGTGACGTGATCCGTTGGAAACATGCAGCATTGCTGGCTCTGGCCGTTTTGGCCGCGGGTTGCAGCAGCAACAGCAAAAAAGAACTGCCTCCGGCCGAGCTGACCAGCTTCAAGGAAGAAGTGGTCCTGCAAAAGCAGTGGAGCCGCTCTATCGGTGACGGCCAGGGCGACACCTACAACATGTTGGTACCGGCAATCGACGGTGACAACATTGTGGCCGCTGACGTGACCGGCGTGGTGATCTCCATGGATCGCATGAACGGCGACGTCAAGTGGAAGAAAGACCTCGAGCTGCCTGTTTCCGGCGCCGTCGGCGTGGGTTACGGCATGGTGATGATCGGCACGCTGAAAGGCGAAGTCGTGGCCCTGGATTCGAGCACCGGTGAAGAGAAATGGCGCGCTCGCGTGACCAGTGAAGTCCTCGCACCGCCTGCCACCAACGGCGATATCGTCGTGGTGCAGACCCAGGATGACCGTGTCATCGGTCTTGACGCCAACACCGGTGAGCAGCGCTGGCTGTACGACAGCACCCCTGCGGTGTTGACGTTGCGCGGTACCAGTGGTCCGGTTGTGACCAATAACCTGGCGCTGGCAGGTCTTTCGACCGGTAAAGTGGTCGCCCTGGATACCCAGAACGGCGTGCCAGCCTGGGAATCGCGGGTCGCCATTCCGCAAGGTCGTTCCGAGCTGGACCGTGTGGTGGACATCGACGGCGGCTTGCTGCTGTCGGGTGAAACCCTGTACGTCGCCACTTACCAGGGCCGTGTCGCGGCGCTGGACCTGCAAAGCGGCCGCGTCCTCTGGCAGCGTGATGCCTCCAGCTACGCCGGTGTCGCCCAAGGTTTTGGTAGCGTCTACGTGAGCCTGGCATCGGGCACCGTTGAAAGCGTCGATGAGCGTTCCACCACAGCCCTGTGGAGCAATGACTCGCTGGCTCGCCGTCAACTGTCGGCTCCGGAAGTGTTCTCCAGCTATGTAGCGGTAGGCGACCTGGAAGGTTACCTGCACCTGCTGAGCCAGGTAGATGGTCGCTTTGTCGGCCGTGAACGTATCGACAGCGACGGCCTGCGTGCGCGTCCGCTGGTAGTAGGCAACATGCTTTATGTGTTTGGTAACAGCGGCAAGCTGGAAGCCCTGACCATCAAGTAAGAACTATGCTTGGGGTAACCCCCAGGCGGCCCTGCTTCGGCAGGGCATGCGACACCTTCGGGTGTTGCCCCGAGCACCAGCCGCTGCCTTGCAGCGGCTTTTGTATTTTCTGAAATAACGCAGTGGAGAGCCGCATGGTTCCCGTAATCGCCCTGGTGGGCCGACCTAACGTCGGCAAGTCCACCTTGTTCAACCGCCTGACCAGGACTCGCGACGCCATCGTCGGCGACTTGTCCGGTCTGACCCGTGATCGCCAATACGGTGAGGCAAAGTGGCAAGGGCGCTCCTATATTATTGTCGACACCGGTGGTATCTCCGGTGACGAGCATGGCATGGACGAAAAGATGGCCGAGCAGTCGCTGCTGGCCATTGAAGAAGCTGATGTCGTGTTGTTCCTGGTGGACGCCCGTGCGGGCTACACCGCCGCCGACCAGATGATCGGCGAGCACTTGCGCAAACGTAACAAGCGCTCCTATTTGATCGCCAACAAGATCGACAACATCGATCCTGAAGCGGCCCGTGCCGAATTCAGCCCGATGGGCCTGGGTGACGCGATTCCTGTCGCCGGTGCCCACGGTCGCGGTATCACCCAGATGCTGGAAATCGCCCTGCGCGACTTCCCCAAGGATGACGCCGAAGAAGTTGAAGGCGAAGAAGAGATCGTCGCCGAAGGTGAGGAAGCCAAGCGCATTCCTGGCCCGAGTGAAAAAGACGGGATCAAGATCGCTATCATCGGCCGCCCCAACGTGGGCAAATCGACCCTGGTCAATCGCATGCTCGGTGAAGACCGGGTAATCGTCTACGACCAGCCCGGCACCACCCGCGACAGCATCTACATCCCGTTCGAGCGTAACGACGAGAAGTACACGCTGATCGATACCGCCGGTGTGCGCAAGCGCGGCAAGATCCACGAGGAAGTTGAAAAGTTCTCGGTGGTCAAAACCCTGCAGGCGATCAAAGACGCCAACGTGGTGATCTTCGTCATGGACGCCCGCGAAGGCGTGGTCGACCACGACCTCAACCTGCTGGGCTTTGCCCTGGAGGCTGGTCGGGCGTTGGTGATCGCGATCAACAAATGGGACGGCATGACCCCAAGCGAGCGTGACTTCGTCAAGGTCGAGTTGCAACGCCGGTTGTTCTTCGTCGACTTCGCCGATATCCACTTTATCTCGGCGCTGCACGGTACTGGCGTGGGCAACCTCTACGCTTCGGTACAGAACTCGTTCAAGTCGGCGGTCACCCGCTGGCCGACCAACCGCCTGACCCAGATCCTTGAAGACGCGGTGGGCGAACACGCGCCACCGATGGTCAACAACCGCCGGATCAAGCTGCGTTACGCCCACTTGGGTGGTGCCAACCCGCCGATTATCGTGATCCACGGTAACCAGATCGAGAAGGTGCCCAAGTCCTACGTGCGTTACCTGGAAAACACTTACCGCCGTGTCTTGAAGCTGGTCGGCACACCGATCCGCATCGAGTTCAAAGGTGGCGAGAACCCGTACGAAGGTAACAAGAACAGCCTGACTGACCGCCAAGTGAACAAGAAACGTCGCTTGATGAGCCACAACAAAAAGGCTGACAAAAAGCGTAAAGACCGCCGCTGACAGTGGAGCGGGCTTGTGTGGGAGCGGGCTTGCCCGCGATAGCGATAGATCAGACACCAACCTGCTGACTGACCCAGCGCCATCCCAGGCAAGCCAGTTCCTACAGACGTTAGGCGTTACCCAAAAAGGGCTCTGAATGAGCCCTTTTTTGTGCCTCACGATTGACCCCTCGGCGCATGCAGCTTACAACTTGTAACTCACCGCCAGGGGCCCACCGCATGATCACCAGCAAGTTGCCGAACGTCGGCACCACCATTTTCACCACCATGTCGCAACTCGCTGCAGAAACCGGCGCGTTGAACCTGTCCCAGGGTTTTCCTGATTTCAATGGTCCCCAGGCCTTGCTCGACGCGGTGGGCAAACACGTTGCCAGTGGTCATAACCAATACGCGCCGATGACCGGCCTGCCGGCCCTGCGTCAGCAAGTGGCAGCCAAGATCGCTCGCAGCTATGGCGTGTCGGTCAATCCCGACAGCGAAGTGACCATCACCCCCGGCGCCACCCAGGCGATCTTCTGTGCGATCCAGGCAGTGATCCGCAGTGGTGACGAGGTGATTGTCTTTGACCCGTGCTACGACAGCTACGAGCCTTCGGTGGAGCTGGCTGGAGGGCGTTGTGTGCATGTGCAACTGGGGCTGGCGGATTTCAGCCTGGATTTCGAACAGATCAAGGCCGCGCTGACCCCGCGTACACGCATGATCATCCTCAACACCCCGCACAATCCCAGTGGTGCCCTGATCACTCGCGCCGAGCTCGACCAATTGGCCGAGCTGATCCGCGATCGCGATATCTATCTGGTCAGCGATGAGGTCTACGAGCACCTGGTATTCGATGGCGTACCCCACGTCAGCGTCCTGGCCCATGAAGAGCTGTATCAGCGCGCGTTCGTGGTCAGTTCCTTTGGCAAGACCTACCACGTCACCGGCTGGAAGACCGGCTACGTGGTGGCGCCAGCGGCCTTGAGTGCGGAGCTGCGCAAGGTGCATCAATACGTCAGTTTCTGCGGTGTAACCCCATTGCAGTACGCCCTGGCCGACTTTATGGCCGAACACCCGGAGCATGTCGAGGAACTGCCCGCTTTCTACCAGGCCAAACGTGACCTGTTCTGCGATCTGCTGGCCCCCTCGCGTTTCAGTTTCACGCGGGTGGCCGGTACTTACTTTCAACTGGTGGATTACTCACAGATTCGCCCGGACCTGGATGACGTGGCCATGTCGCTGTGGATGACCCGCGAGCATGGCGTGGCGACAATTCCGGTCTCGGTGTTCTATCGGACCCCACCCCAAGGCCAGCGCCTGGTGCGCCTGTGCTTTGCCAAACGCGAGGAGACGCTGCGTCAAGCAGCCGAGAAACTATGCGTGATCTGAGTGCTTTACCTGACCTGAACATTGCACTGGTGCAGACCACCCTGGCCTGGCATGACCGCCAGGCCAACCTGGAGCATTTCGAGCTGCTGCTGGAGCAGGCCAGGGGCGCCGACCTGATCGTGCTGCCGGAAATGTTCACCACCGGCTTTTCCATGGAGTCCCAATTGCTGGCCGAAGCCGAAAACGGCCCGACCCATGAATGGCTCAAGACCCAGGCCCGGAAGTACAACGCGGTGATTACCGGCAGCGTGATCATCCAGGCCGCTGACGGCAGCCACCGCAACCGCCTGTTGTGGGCGCGGCCCGATGGCGAGGTGTTGCACTACGACAAGCGCCACCTGTTTCGCATGGCCGGTGAACACAATCACTACACCCCCGGCGAGCGCCAGGTGCAGTTCGAGCTCAAGGGTTGGCGGGTTCGCCCGCTGATCTGCTATGACCTGCGCTTCCCGGTGTGGAGCCGTGATGCCCAGGACACTGACCTGCTGCTGTATACCGCCAACTGGCCGGGGGCACGGCGTCAGCACTGGAACCGCCTGTTGCCGGCTCGAGCCATCGAAAACCTGTGTTATGTGGCGGCCGTGAACCGAGTGGGTACGGATGGCAAGGGCTTTGCCTACACCGGTGACAGCCAGGTCCTGGACTTTCAGGGCGAAAGCCTGCTGAGCGCAGGGGAGGCGGACGGGGTGTTCCAGGTGTGCCTGGACGCGGCGCAATTGGCGGACTATCGCACGCGGTTTCCGGCGAATCTGGATGCCGATAGTTTTCAGTTTGTCTGACTGGGGCCCGTTGTCAGTGGGATAGCTATCGCGGGCAAGCCCGCTCCCACAGGGGAATGCATTCCAAATGTGGGAGCGGGCTTGCCCGCGATGAGGATAGGTATCTACAGATTTTTTTAGTGATTCTTAGGTTTGTGTACATATCCGTTGGTGCGGTTATGGCCACTTAGGGTTCCGCCCTGACGGCCAGCGTGGTTTAACGGGGCGCCTAAGATCAAAAGCAAAGCGAGGCGGCCTGACAGCCGACCTGATCGTCGAGATGTACGCACATACCTGTGGGAGCTGGCTTGCCTGCGAAGGCGGTGTATCAGTCGATAAATGTATTGGCTGATACACCGCCTTCGCAGGCAAGCCAGCTCCCACAAGGGGGAATGCAGCTTCGCGCCCCGGCTTTGCTGTTGCTGTCGCTGTTGTTCTGCTTTTGATCTGGCTTTTGATCTTAGGCGCCCCGTTAAACCACGATGGTCGCAGGCAGGTATTGCGCAGTGGGCACCCCGGCACCGAGTGGTGGGGCAAGAGCGCTTTGCTTACTTTGGGGCTTCTCCAAAGTGAGCCGCCGTAAGGGCGGAACCCTAAGTGGCCATGACCGCAGCAACGGATATGTACACAAACCCAATAAGCACTAGATAAAAGAGTTGTGTAGATACCTATGCCGCGATGAGGCCATCAGCACCACCACAACCCCAAACTAAAAAGGCCCCTGGATTCGCATCCAGGGGCCTTTGGCTTTTCAGCGGTCAGTTACGCTGCTTTCGCTTCCAGCTGGCTCAACGAGCGGTTCAGGGCGCTGAACACCGCTTTGAAGCTGGCGGTGGTGATGTTTTCATCAATCCCCACGCCATGCACCGGACGTTCGCCGTTCACGCGCAGCTCGATGTAAGCCGCGGCCTTGGCGTTGGTCCCCGCGCCGATCGCATGTTCGTTGTAGTCCATGATCTCGACCCCAATCGGCAGGCCGGCCACCAGTGCTTCCAGTGCGCCATTGCCCTTGCCGTGCCAGCGCAGGTTGGTTTCGCCCTGGCCCTTGCCGGAGACTTCGACTTCTACCGAGCTGTTGCCGTTTTCTTCCTGCAGGCGATGGCTGACCAACGCGTACGGGGTGTTGGCTTGCAGGTATTCACGCTGCAACAACGCGTGGATCTGCGCGGCGGTCATTTCCAGGCCCACGCGGTCGGTTTCGGCCTGTACCACCTGGCTGAACTCGATCTGCATGCGGCGTGGCAAGCTGATGCCGTATTCCTGCTCCAGCAGGTAGGCGATGCCGCCCTTGCCCGACTGGCTGTTGACGCGGATCACCGCCTCGTAGCTGCGGCCAATGTCGGCCGGGTCGATTGGCAGGTACGGCACTTCCCACAAGGTATCCGGTTTCTGCTGGGCGAAGCCCTTGCGGATCGCATCCTGGTGGGAGCCGGAGAATGCGGTGTGGACCAGGTCGCCGACATATGGGTGACGTGGGTGCACCGGGATCTGGTTGCATTCCTCGACCACTTTGCGCACGCCGTCGATGTCGGAGAAGTCCAGCTCAGGGTCCACACCCTGGGTGTAGAGGTTCAACGCCACAGTGACCAGGTCAACGTTACCGGTACGCTCGCCGTTGCCGAACAGGCAGCCTTCGACACGGTCGGCGCCAGCCATCAGGCCCAACTCGGTAGCCGCGACACCGGTGCCACGGTCGTTGTGGGTGTGCAGGCTGATGATCACGCTGTCACGACGGTTGATATGGCGACCGAACCACTCGATCTGGTCGGCATAGATATTCGGCGTGGCGCATTCCACGGTGGCCGGCAGGTTGAGGATCATCTTGTGCTCAGGCGTCGGGTTCCACACCTCGATCACCGCGTCACACACTTCCTTGGCGAATTCCAGTTCAGTAGCGCTGAAGGTCTCCGGGGAGTATTCGAAGGTCCACTGGGTTTCCGGCTGCTGGGCGGCGTACTTGACGAACAACTTGGCCGCGTCGACCGCGATGGCCTTGATCCCGTCCTTGTCCTGGTTGAACACAATACGGCGGAAGGACGGCGAGGTGGCGTTGTACAAGTGCACGATGGCTTTCTTGGCGCCGCGCAGGGATTCGAAGGTGCGGGCGATCAAGTCTTCACGGCCCTGGGTCAGCACCTGGATGGTGGTGTCCTCGGGGATGTGGTTGTCTTCGATCAGGGTGCGCACGAAGTCAAAGTCGGTCTGCGAAGCGGCCGGGAACGAGGCTTCGATTTCCTTTACGCCCACCGCGACCAGGGTTTTCCAGAAGCGCAGTTTTTTCACCGCATCCATCGGTTCGATCAGCGACTGGTTGCCGTCGCGCAAGTCGGAGCTGCACCAGATCGGCGCGGTGGTGATGGTCTTCGACGGCCAGGTGCGGTCCGGGATATCAATGGTCGGGAATGCGCGGTATTTCGAAGACGGGTCTTTGAGCATGCTCATCAGAAGAATCCTTGTTGTAGGGCCGAGAAGAGGCGGCCTGCCAGAAAGCGTTTATTAGGGATGCAAACCGGGGACGAGGCAGATCGATTCAGCCTGGCAGTCGTGCGCTGACGAGGCACAGGCTGCGGTGCTGACGGAGCTGAATGAGGGTGTGAGAGGTTTTCATAAGCTCAACCCTAACCGTCGGGGTGAAAGATGGCAAGCAGTCGAAAAAAATTGAGAGAAGTTCTGCTATTTCTGTAAGAAACGAGATTTTATGGTTGGTAAACGCTCAAGCCTTTGTTTTGTTTGCGTGAGGGTTTCGGGATGCGCAATCAGTGGAATTGAGCTGGCGTCATCGCGGGCACGTTGAATCGTTGCACCGCGATAACGCCCGTATGCCCAGCGATCACATCAAGGCTGGAACGCCCCAATAAAGATCGCCGGATCGACCCGCGCATCATTCAAGCTGATATTCCAGTGCATATGCGGCCCGGTCGCCCGGCCCGTCGCCCCGACCTTGCCCACCACCGTTCCACGCACCAATTGCTGGCCCACCTTCACGTCAATCTTCGACATATGGCAGAACATGCTGATAAAGCCCTGGCCATGATCGACAAACACCGTATTGCCGTTGAAGAAATAATTGCCCACCAGAATCACCTTGCCATTGGCCGGGGTCTTGATCGGCGTGCCGGCAGGCACCGCGAAGTCCAGGCCCGAGTGCGGGTTGCGTTCTTCACCGTTGAAGAAGCGGCGCACGCCGAACTTGCTCGACAGCGGGCCGTTCACTGGTTTGTCCAACACCAGGTTGCTTGGCAGGTTCGGGCTGAAGCTGCGGTAAGCCTTGAGTTGCACGGCCAGTTCGCCTTCGATGCGCTTGAGCTGCGCCGGAGCGGGGTTGACCTGGCTTTTGTTCTTCAGGGTGATGCGCTGTTCCGGGTACTTCTTGAAACCGACGATAAACGGCAGGGTGCGCCCGCCGCTGCTGATGCGCTCGTTACCGGGCTTTACCGTCAATGGGATGCCGACAATCGCCAGCCAGTTGTCCTGTTCCTTGACCACCAGCACCGGTTTGCCCTGGTAGGTGGCTTTCGGTGCGGCGGCGGCGGGGCCCAGGTCGACCACGGCCACACCGCCGGGTACCGGCTTGTTCAGGGTGCGGGTGATGTAGCTGTCGGCGTGGGCATTGAAGGCGAGGCACAGCAGCATCAGCAGGCTAAATAGACGAGGCATCAATCAATCCAGTAATGAAAGGGTGACGGGTGTCAGGTGGTTATCTTCCACCCGCACTTGCAATTGGCCTTCACCGAGGCGCGCGGTCAGGCGTTGGCCGGTGTGGGTTTGCGCGGCATTGCGAATCGCCTGGCCGCGCTCGTCCAACAGGATGCTGTAGCCACGGCCCAGGGTCGCCAGCGGGCTGACCACCTGCAACGTCTGCACCTGGCTTTGCAGTTGCAGACGACGGGCCTTGAGGCCCTCGCGCATGGCCCGGGGCAGGCGCTCGGCGAGGCTGTCCAGGCGCTGGCGCAGCAGAGCCAGTTGCCGCCCCGGATGCTGCCCGGCCAGGCGCGTTTCCAGGCGGATCAGGCGTTCGCGGCGGGTGTTGAGGCTGCGCTCGAACGCGCGGCGCAGGCGCATATCCAGGTCATCCAGGCGCTGGGCCTGCTGGCGCAGGCGCTCACCGGGGTGACGCAGGCGGCGGGCCATGCCTTCCAGGCGCAGGCGGTCGTGGGTCAGGCGATTGCGCATCAGCATCACCAGGCGCCGGTGCAGGCTTTCGACCTGGCGCACCAGATTGCTCGCATCCGGCGCCAGCAACTCAGCCGCCGCCGACGGCGTAGGCGCACGCACATCGGCCACGAAGTCACTGATGGACACATCGGTCTCATGGCCGACCGCACTGACGATGGGCGTGATACAGGCATCAATGGCCCGCGCCACGGCTTCTTCGTTGAAGCACCAGAGGTCTTCCAGGGAGCCGCCGCCACGGGCCAGGATCAGCGCGTCGAAGCCACGGGCATCCGCCAGCTTGAGGGCGCGGACAATCTGCGCCACGGCTTCGCGGCCTTGCACGGCAGTGGGGATCAGGGTCAGTTGCACGTTCGGCGCACGGCGGCCGAACACACTGATGATGTCGCGAATCACCGCGCCCGTGGGCGAACTGATAATCCCGATGCGGCGTGGATGGGCCGGTAGCGCCACCTTGCGCTCGGCACTGAACAAGCCTTCGGCGCTGAGCTTTTCCTTCAAGGCGTCGAAGGCCAGGCGCAACGCGCCATCACCGGCCGGTTCCACGGTGTCGAGGATCAACTGATAGTCGCCACGGCCCTCGAACAGCGAGACCTTGCCCCGCACCTTGACCGCCAGGCCATCCTTCAGTGCCTGACGCACCCGTGCGGCATTGTTGCGAAACAGTGCACAACGCACCTGTGCGCCGCTGTCCTTGAGTGTGAAGTACACATGGCCGGAGGCGGGGCGGGCGAGGTTGGAGATCTCGCCTTCGACCCAGATATTGGTGAACACGTCTTCCAGCAACACCCGCGCGCGGCCGTTGAGCTGGCTGACAGTCAGGACTTCGCGGTCCAGGCCCAGGCGGGCAAACGGGTCTTTAATCATGGGAAGAGATCTTTAGTCATGGGCGGCAGTTTATAGGCATTCGCCCAAGGTTTGACAGAACTGCGCCACCAACGCGCTCGGCGCCTGCGCGCAGGCCAGGGCCACGGTGCTGTGGCAATCGGGGTCGGCCAGGGGCAGGAAGTGAATATTGGCTGGGGCAATATCGCGCATCGACTCGGGCAGCAGGGCAATGCCAAACCCCGCCTGGATCAGCTGCAACTGGGTGGTCTTGCGCGACATCACCCGTGCGGCCTTGGGGAAAAATCCGGCACGCATGCACAATTCGGCCGACAGATAACTCAGACCCCCGCGTTGCGGGTGGGGGATCGAGATAAACGCTTCGTCCTTCAACTGTGCCAGTTCAATGGCCGATGTGTGCTGGGCCAAAGGGTGCGCTGGCGGCACGGCCAGCAACAGTGGCTCCTTATATAAAGGCACGATGCGCACCCCTTCGCGCTGACGCAGTACCGGCAGGCGCAGCAGGCCGACCTCCAGGCGACCATCGGCAATGTCTTCCAACTGCGCTTCGGAGGACAGTTTGACGATATCCATCGACACCCCTGGGCACTGTTCCAGCCAGGTGCTGATCCCGCGCAGTACCCGCCCACTCATCGGCACTGTGCTGGAGTGGCTCAGGCGCAGGGTGCCGAGCTGGCCGTGGCCGACCTGGGTCGCCAGTTCACTGGCCTTGTGCAACTCGCCCAGCAGGTTGCGCGCCCGTGGATAAAACGCCTCGCCGGCGGCGGTCAGTCTGGGTTGGCGGGCGGTGCGCTCGAACAGCGGGGTTTGCAGGATAATTTCCAGCTCCTTGATCTGCCGGCTAAGGGCCGATTGCGCGACAAACAGGCGCTCGGCGGCGGCGCTGAAGCTGCCGCTCTCGGCGATTTCGACGAAGTAACGCAGTTGCCGGGTGGAAATCACGAGTCATGCCTTTTCGAGATAGGTGGGGGGCTTGGAAGATATTAGTCGCAACCCATCCGCTTGGCTAAAGTGAGGGCCATCGCTGACAAGGAATATTGCATGAGCCTGGTTGAATTGATGGGGCAGTGGTCGTTCGGGGCGCTGGACTGGTTGGTAATCGGCCTGGGGATTGCCCTGGCCTACATCGTGTTTGGCATCGCCGGCTTCGGCACGGCGCTGGTGGCCGGGCCGATCCTGATTATGTTTATGCCGCTGTCGAAGATCATCCCGCTGCTGGTGCTGCTGGATTTCGTCGCGGCCTTTGGCAACCTGCTGCAATCGCGGCGGGATGTGGTCAAGCCGGAGCTGTTGCGATTACTGCCGTGCATGGCGATTGGCTGCACCCTCGGCGTGATCTTCTTGCTCAACCTGCACTCGGACCTGCTGCTGCTGTTGATGGGCCTGTTTATCAGCACCTATGCCATCTACAGCCTGGCGGTAAGGGCCAAGCCCACGGCCCTGGCTGCCGGCTGGTCGGTCCCCATGGGCGTGGTGGGCGGATTGTTTGGTGCGTTGTTTGGCAGTGGCGGCTTTTTATATGCGATCTATCTGAACAGCCGCCTGCCCAAGGACGGCGCGCGGGCGACCCAAAGCGCGCTGATCAGCGCGAGCACCGTGGTGCGCCTGAGTCTGTTTTTGATCGCCGGGGTGTATGCCGAGTTGCCGTTGCTGATGTTGGCGGTGTGCCTGTTGCCGGCGATGGCCCTGGGGCTGTGGGCGGGGCGGCGATTGACCCTGCGCATGTCCCGTGAGGCGTTTGTGCGCTTGGTGACATGGTTGGTGCTGGCCAGTGGCATTGCCTTGATTGGGCGGTATTTGAGTACTTGACCTGTGGGTTTCAGGGATTAAGCTGCCGGGCTCTAGGGCCTCATCGCGGGCAAGCCCGCTCCCACATTGAAATGCAATCGAATGTGGGAGCGGGCTTGCTCGCGATGGCGTCAGACGCCACACCGCAGGACTCCCATGAATTCCCAAAGCATCCTTGTCCCGAAAATCTCCACCTTGCCCGTCCACGAACCCCGCGCCCGGGCCATCGTGCGCTGGCTGGTGCGCAAGAACATCATCAAGGAAGAACTGACCACCTGCGGGCGCACCGGCAACCGCATGGGCTACGCCCTGGCCGACGGTGCCCGCGCCGTGGTGCTGCACCCCGAGGCGCTGCCGTTCAACGAGCCGGTCAATGGCCTGGAAATCATCTACAAACGCTGCATCTACACTCCGGCCAAGGGCTTTCTCGAAGAAGCCGGCTGCCCGGAATGCCTTAAAGAAGTCGGCGAGGCGCTGTTCGACAGCCTGGAAGACTGGATGCCCGGCCACACCGACAACTTCACCTGCCCGTTGTGTGGGCATGAAGATGACATCAACGGGTTTCTGTTCCTGCAGGAATGCGGCTTCTCCAACCTGGGCTTCATCTTCAACAACTGGGCGGAAGCGGGTTTCAAGCAGAGCTTTATCGACGAGTTTGCCGACTGGCTCGATCAGAAAATCAGCTGGGTCAAAGTCGAACTCTAGGAGCGCCCCGATCATTCCCACGCTCCGCCTGGGAACGATCAGGGCCTGGAAATTCCCCATCTATCAGTATTACCAAGTTTGTCAGAGTTTTACGTTGAGGCCCGAGGGGTGTCTGAGTATAATGACGCGCTTCCATTTTCCCGCTCGGGAGCCCCCGCGATGCTGCGTATCAGCCAAGAAGCTCTGACATTCGACGACATTCTCTTAGTGCCCGGTTATTCCGAGGTGCTTCCTAACGAAGTCAGTCTCAAGACCCGCCTAACCCGTGGCATCGAGCTGAATATTCCCCTGGTTTCCGCTGCCATGGACACCGTCACTGAAGCCCGTTTGGCAATCGCCATGGCTCAGGAAGGCGGCATCGGCATCATCCACAAGAACATGACCATCGAGCAGCAAGCTGCCGAAGTGCGCAAGGTCAAGCGTTACGAAGCCGGTGTGGTGAAAGATCCAATCACCATCGAAGCCGACGCCACCGTGCGCGACCTGTTCGACCTGACCCGCCTGCACAACATCTCCGGTGTTCCCGTGCTGCATGATGGCGACCTGGTCGGCATCGTCACTTCCCGTGACGTGCGCTTCGAAAACCGTCTTGAAGTCACCGTCCGTGAAGTGATGACGCCTAAAGAGCGCCTCGTCACGGTCAAGGAAGGCGCCGACAAGAACGATGTGCGTGAACTGCTGCACAAGCACCGCATCGAGCGCGTGCTGATCGTCGACGACAAATTCGCCCTCAAAGGCATGATGACCGTCAACGACATCGAAAAAGCCAAGGCTTACCCGCTGGCCAGCAAGGATGACCAAGGTCGTCTGCGCGTTGGCGCCGCCGTTGGTACTGGTAAAGACACCGGTGACCGCGTTGCGGCCCTGGTCGCTGCCGGGGTTGACGTGGTGGTGGTCGACACCGCCCACGGTCACTCCAAAGGCGTGATCGACCGCGTGCGCTGGGTCAAGCAGAACTTCCCTGACGTACAGGTGATCGGCGGCAACATCGCTACCGGCGCAGCGGCCAAGGCCCTGGCCGAAGCGGGCGCTGACGCGGTCAAGGTCGGTATCGGCCCTGGCTCGATCTGCACCACGCGGATCGTCGCCGGTGTGGGCGTGCCGCAAATCAGCGCCATCGCCAATGTTGCCGCTGCCCTTGAAGGCACTGGCGTACCGTTGATCGCCGACGGCGGCATCCGTTTCTCCGGTGACCTGTCCAAGGCCATCGTAGCCGGTGCCTCCTGCGTGATGATGGGCTCGATGTTCGCCGGTACCGAAGAAGCACCAGGCGAGATCGAACTGTTCCAGGGCCGTTCCTACAAGGCTTACCGTGGCATGGGTTCGCTGGGCGCCATGTCCCAGGCGCAAGGTTCCTCCGATCGTTACTTCCAGGACTCCTCGGCAGGCGCCGAGAAGCTCGTACCGGAAGGCATCGAAGGCCGTGTGCCGTACAAGGGCACCCTGAGCGCCATCATCCATCAGCTGATGGGCGGCCTGCGTTCCTCGATGGGCTACACCGGCAGCGCCGACATCGAAGAAATGCGCACCAAGCCAGAGTTCGTACGGATCACCGGCGCCGGCATGGCTGAATCCCATGTCCACGACGTGCAGATCACCAAGGAAGCGCCAAACTACCGCGTAGGTTGAGGCTTCCAGCAAAACGTTAAGTAACCGGGGCTGTTCTTTCAGCCCCGAGTTGTTTCTGATTCATTAGACGAGACTGACTTCATGGCCCTCGACATTCACGCCCACCGCATCCTGATCCTCGACTTCGGTTCCCAGTACACCCAGCTGATCGCCCGCCGCGTGCGTGAAATCGGCGTGTACTGCGAACTGCACCCGTTCGACATGGATGACGAAGCGATCCGCGAATTCGCCCCTAAAGGTGTCATCCTGGCCGGTGGCCCCGAGTCCGTGCACGAAGCCAACAGCCCGCGTTGCCCGCAAGCGGTGTTTGACCTGGGCGTGCCGGTCTTCGGTATCTGCTACGGCATGCAGACCATGGCCGAGCAACTGGGCGGCAAGGTTGAAGGTTCCGAACTGCGTGAATTCGGTTACGCCCGTGTCGACGTGGTCGGCAAGAGCCGCCTGCTGGACGGCATCGAAGACCACATCGACGCCGACGGCCTGTTCGGCCTCGACGTCTGGATGAGCCACGGTGACAAGGTCACCAAGATGCCGGAAGACTTCCACATCCTGGCCAGCACGCCGAGCTGCCCGATTGCCGGCATGTTCAACGACGAGCGCGGCTACTACGGCGTGCAGTTCCACCCGGAAGTGACCCACACCAAGCAGGGCGGCCGCATCCTGTCGCGCTTCATCCTCGACATCTGCCAGTGCGAAGCCCTGTGGACCCCGTCGAAGATCGCTGAAGACGCCATCGCCAACGTGCGTGCCCAGGTCGGTACTGACAACGTCCTGCTCGGCCTGTCCGGCGGCGTAGACTCCTCCGTGGTTGCTGCGCTGCTGCACAAGGCCATCGGTGACCAACTGACTTGCGTGTTCGTCGACAACGGCCTGCTGCGCCTGCACGAAGGCGAGCAAGTGATGGCCATGTTCGCCGAGAACATGGGCGTCAAGGTGATCCGTGCCAACGCCGAAGATCAGTTCCTCAACAACCTGGCCGGCGAGTCCGACCCAGAGAAGAAGCGCAAGATCATCGGCCGCACTTTCATCGACGTCTTCGATGCCCAGTCCAACAAACTGGACAACATCAAGTACCTCGCCCAGGGCACCATCTACCCCGACGTGATCGAGTCGGCCGGCGCCAAGAGCGGCAAGGCCCACGTGATCAAGTCCCACCACAACGTGGGTGGCCTGCCTGAGGAAATGAACCTCAAGCTGGTAGAACCGCTGCGCGAACTGTTCAAGGACGAAGTTCGTCGTCTGGGCCTGGAACTGGGCCTGCCGTACGACATGGTCTACCGCCACCCATTCCCAGGCCCGGGCCTGGGCGTGCGCATCCTCGGTGAAGTGAAAAAGGAATACGCCGACCTGCTGCGTCGTGCCGACCACATCTTCATTGAAGAACTGCGCAAGGCCGACTGGTACCACAAAGTCAGCCAGGCCTTCGTCGTGTTCCAGCCGGTGAAATCGGTTGGGGTGGTCGGCGATGGCCGTCGCTACGCCTGGGTCGTGGCCCTGCGTGCCGTAGAAACCATCGACTTCATGACCGCCCGCTGGGCACACCTGCCGTACGAACTGCTGGAGACTGTCAGCGGCCGTATCATCAATGAAATCGAAGGTATCTCGCGCGTGACGTATGACGTGTCGAGCAAGCCGCCGGCGACGATTGAGTGGGAATGATTGGATGTCCGGCATTGTCCGGCACCCTCTAGCAAAAAGTACCCTGAAGCCCGCTTAATTGCGGGCTTTTGGTAATGGGTTACCGGCGGCCTTCGCACACCGGTGATTCGCCGATGCGGCCTTCCTTGCACAGGTCGATGTTATCTGTGCGCTTGAAGCCGGCGTCTTTCATGCAATAAAACTGCGTGAGCACCTGGTCAATCGGCGTCCTGTCCCCTGTCCCTGTCAGGTTGATATAGCCGCAGGCGGTCATAGCACTCTTGACGCCTTCTTCAGACACTCCGTTCTTCTTCCAATTGGTAAATTCCGGCGGCGGAGGTTGAAAGCCCCTGCCTGTGCAGCCAATCAATAACACAGCGCAAAAACTCAGCAACAGGCTCTTCGTGAGCATGGCGTTCTTCCTCATGGTTTGGCTCGGATATCGTATGCGTCGTATCAGCGAGCTTGTCGAGGTAGTGTCGAGGGCTGCTCAGGAGTAACTAGAAAAACTCATCCAACAGGCAGTAAAAAGCCATTCGCTGCTCATCAGGTTCCACACCATACCTCTCAAAGAACGGCCTGACCCATTCCTGCCCCAAGTTGCGCTCGACACTGCGGGCCGCCAGGGCCAGATCTTGATAACGGTCACTGACCCCCAGGCGGCCGCAGTCGATAAAACCACTGAGGTGACCGTCCGCTGCCATGAAGTTCGGCAGGCAGGCGTCGCCGTGGGTTACCACCAAGTCATGGGTGGTGGGCCGTGTCGACAGGAGTTCGGCGAACACATCGGTGGCGCTGCGTCCCAATCGCTCATCGTCGAAGTCCGTTACATCAATCAGCCCGGCGTTGATATGTGCCTGGGCGACGGTGACGCGCTGTTCCAGGGTGTGATCGAAGGGGCATTGCGCCACGGGGATCTGGTGCAATGTACGCAGGGCGTTGGCCAGGATGTCGATGATCTGCGCGGCAGAAAGGTCACTGCTACTGGCCAGGTCCTGTCCCGGGATGGCGCTCATCAGCAGCCAGTGGTGATGGTTTTCCTGCACCTCGTCCAGCACCACCGGCGCCGGCAGGCCCTGCTGTTGCAGCCAGTGAAGGCGCTCGATTTCATCGGCAAGCTCGGCGTGTTCTACGAGGGGCTCGGCCTTCAGGAACAGGTCCGTGCCGTTGTCCCTGCGTAGCCGGAAGACGTCAGCCCGCGACTCGCCGATGGCCTGCTGCTCGATCAGCGCATGGGGGAACTGTTCACGCCATTTGTTTGGAATATTCACAGGGCTTTTCCTCTTTCCTGCTTCAGCGCCGTGCGATATCCGAGAAGTAAAACTTATCCAGCGTATGCCGCGACTCGGTGTATTCGAACTGCCGCCCGTCCTGCAAAAATGTCTGGTTGCTCACCACAATCACATGGCTCTGGCCGTCGAGGTCCAGGTGCGCCTGGTCGTCCTTGCTGCGGGGCAGGGCTTCGATGGTGCGCTGGGCGTAGCTGATCTGCAGATGCAGGGTCTGTTCGATGAAGGCGTAGATCGACTGCTCGGCAATCGCCTGGTCCAATCCGGGGATCAGTTCGGCGACGAAGTGGTTGATGTCGAGGATCACCCGTTTGCCGCCGATGCGCCGCACCCGTTTGATGCGGGTAATCAGGGTGCCGGGCTCGGCCTCGATATGTTGCAGCAGCGAGCCTTCCAGCGGGAGTTGGGTGAACTCGACCACTTCGGTGCGTACGTCATCGCCCAGGTCGGCGTGGGTTTCGTGGAAGCTGACGATGCCGCCCAGTTGAAACTCAATCGGATTGGGCGACAGCACGAAGGTGCCCTTGCCATGGATTTTTTGCGCGAACCCACGCTCCTGCAATTGCTCGATGGCCCGGCGCACGGTGCCACGGCTGGCCTGGTAGGTGTCCATCAATTCGGTTTCGGAGGGCAGGCGCGTGCCGCGTTGCAGGCGTTCGGTGGTGATGCTGGCAAGCAGATCGGTGTAGATCTGGTTGTATTTACTCATGGAGAGGGCTCTGTGCCGCGTTTGCGTTCAAGGCAGGAACCTTAGTGGCAGAGGCGGGCTTTGTCCATTGGCCCCTTGGAAAGCGGTGGGCGACTATTTTTGTAACTCGTACAGACGAGTTGTTGCTTTAACTCGTCTGTACGAGTACTTTTGCCCTCGGCATGCTGCCAATAACAAGAATCTAAAGTGGAAGAACAAGCATGAGCCACGACTATTCCAACATCGCCCGCGAGATTCTCCAGAACCTCGGGGGCAGCGATAACCTTGAGCAGGCGGCCCACTGCGTGACGCGCCTGCGCCTGGCCCTCAAGGACCCGAGCCTGGTCAACGGCAGTGCGTTGAACCAGGTCGACCTGGTCAAGGGCTCGTTCTTCACCGGCGGTCTGTTCCAGATCGTCATCGGCCCCGGCGAAGTCGAAAAGGTCTACGCCGCCCTGCGCGAGCAGACTGGCCTCGCCGCCGCCACCATTGCCGATGTGAAGAAGAAGGGCGCCGACAAGACCAACGCCATGCAGCGCCTGGTGCGGGTGTTCTCCGATGTGTTCATGCCGATCCTGCCGGCGCTGATCATTGCCGGCCTGCTGATGGGTATCAACAACCTGATGGGCGCCAAGGGCATGTTCATCGAGGGCCAGACCTTGCTCGAGGCTTATCCGAACCTGGATGGCCTGTGGAGCCTGATCAACCTGATGGCCAACACCTCGTTTGTGTTCCTCCCGGCGCTGGTGGGCTGGTCGGCGGCCAAGCGCTTTGGCGGCAGTGAAATCCTCGGCATCGTGCTCGGCCTGATGCTGGTCCACCCGGACTTGCTCAACGCCTGGAACTACGGCAAGGCGGTGGCCGGGCTCGACGGCCAGAGCTTGCCGTACTTCGATATTCTGGGCTGGTTCCAGATCGAGAAGGTCGGCTATCAAGGCCAGATCCTGCCGATCCTGATGGCCGCCTACGTCATGAGCGTGATTGAAAAATGGCTGCGGGCGCGGGTGCCGAATGCCATCCAATTGCTCGTCGTGCCGATCACCACCATCGTCGTCACCGGCGTGCTGGCCCTGGCAATCATCGGCCCGGTGACCCGGCACCTCGGCATCCTGATCACCGAAGGCGTGGTCACTCTGTTTGACCTGGCGCCAATGGTGGGCGGGGCGATTTTCGGCCTGCTGTATGCGCCGCTGGTGATTACCGGCATGCACCACATGTTCCTTGCCGTGGACCTGCAACTGATCTCGACCCAGGGTGGCACGTTTATCTGGCCGATGATTGTCATGTCCAACCTGGCCCAGGGCAGCGCGGCCCTCGGGGTGTTCTACATGAGCCGCAATGCGCGGGACAAAAGCATGGCCTCGACCTCGGCGATTTCCGCTTACTTCGGAATCACTGAACCGGCGATGTTTGGGGTGAACCTGCGCTTCAAGTTCCCGTTCTATGCCGCCCTGCTGGGCTCGGCCCTGGGCAGCATTTTCCTCTCGCTGAACAAGGTGCAGGCCTCGGCCATCGGCGTGGGCGGCCTGCCCGGATTTATTTCGATCGTGCCGCAATCCATCGCGATGTTTGTGATCGGCATGGTCATCGCGATTGTCGTGCCGTTTGTTCTGACCTGCGGGTTGAGCATGAAAATTGTTCGGCCGGGTTATCGCGTCGCCTGATAGATCGCCATCGCAGGCAAGCCAGCTCCCACATCTGGAATGCGTTCCCCTGTGGGAGCCGGGCTTGCCCGCGATGAGGCCCGCAAGACCAGCACACCACTCTACTGAAGGAGCCCACCATGCAAGACTGGCAACACTCGGTGATCTACCAGATCTACCCCAAAAGCTTCCACAGCCATGCGGGTAACGCCACCGGTGACCTGCTGGGCATCGTGGACAAACTCGACTACCTCCAGTGGCTGGGCGTCGATTGTCTGTGGATCACCCCGTTCCTGCGCTCGCCCCAGCGCGATAATGGCTATGACATCAGCGACTACTACGCCATCGACCCCAGCTACGGGACCATGGCCGACTGCGACCTGCTGATCAGCGAAGCGGCCAAGCGCGGCATCAAGCTGATGCTCGATATCGTGGTCAACCACACCTCCATCGAGCACGAGTGGTTCCAGCAGGCGCGCAGCAGCCTCGACAACCCGTACCGCGACTTCTACATCTGGCGTGACCAGCCCAATAACTGGGAATCCAAGTTCGGCGGCTCGGCCTGGGAATACGAGGCGCAGACCGGCCAGTACTTCCTGCACCTGTTCGACCACACCCAGGCCGACCTCAATTGGGACAACCCCAAGGTGCGCGCCGAAGTCTACAAACTCATGCGCTTCTGGCGTGACAAGGGCGTGGGCGGCTTCCGTCTGGACGTGATCAACCTGATCTCCAAGCCGGCGGATTTTCCCGAAGACAACAGCGACGGCCGGCGCTTCTACACCGATGGGCCGAACGTACATGCCTACCTGCAGGAAATGCACCGCGAAGTGTTCGAGGGCCACGCACTGATCAACGTCGGCGAGATGTCCTCCACCAGCCTCGAACACTGCATTCGCTACTCGCGACCAGAGTCGAAAGAGCTGTCGATGACCTTCAACTTTCATCACCTGAAAGTCGACTACCCCAACCTGCAAAAGTGGGTGCGCGCCGACTTCGACTTCCAGCAACTCAAACGGATTTTCTCCGACTGGCAACTGGGCATGCAGGCCGGGGGCGGCTGGAACGCGTTGTTCTGGTGCAACCATGATCAGCCGCGGGTGGTCTCGCGCTTTGGCGATGACGGCGAATACCGCGTGGTCTCGGCCAAGATGCTCGCCACGGCCTTGCACTTCCTCCAGGGCACGCCGTTTGTGTACCAGGGCGAAGAGCTGGGCATGACCAATCCGGGCTTCGACAGCATCGAGCAGTACCGTGATGTCGAGACCCTGAACATCTACCGCCTCAAGCGCGATGCCGGTGAGTCCGAGGCCTCGAGCATGGCCGCGATCAAGCAGAAATCCCGCGATAACGGCCGTACCCCGATGCAGTGGGATAGCCAGGCCAATGCCGGTTTCAGCCGCGCTGAACCGTGGATCGGCATCCCGGCCAATGCGGCGCAGATCAATGTCCAGAGCCAGCTGGATGACCCGGATTCGGTGCTGCATCACTACCGCGCGCTGATCGCTTTGCGGCGCCTTGAGCCGCTGATTCAAGAAGGCGTCTACCGCCAACTGCTGCAGGACCACGACAAGGTCTGGGCGTACCTGCGTGAAGGCCATGGCGAGCGCCTGTTGGTGCTGAACAACTTCTATGGCCAGCCCTGCGAAATCCGGTTGCCCAACAACCTGATCAGCGCGGCGAGTGAGCAACGCCTGCTGATCAGCAACTACCCCGACTGCCCGGTACCCACGGACACGGTCATCTTGCGTCCTTACGAGTCTTTTGTGCTGCACCTGACCGACTGAAACATCCCCTTTTCAGGCGCCGGCTTGCCGGCTCCGACAGGGAAAAAATAAGAAAAAATAATGGAGCGCTTCATGAAAACAACAATAAAGCTGGGCCTCGTTGCATCCTGTCTGACCCTGCCCCTGGCGGCGCATGCCCTGGAATTTGCCGGTTACCTGCGCAGCGGCGCCGGCACCTCGACCGGCAGCGGCCCGCAGCAATGTTTCCAACTGCCGGGCGCCCAATCCAAATACCGCCTGGGCAACGAATGCGAACAATATGCCGAGCTGGAGTTGCGCCAGGACCTGTTCACCCTGGATGACGGCTCGGTGCTGAGCGTGGATGCCATGGCCTCGCTGTACAACAAGTACGACCGCGAGCTGAAGTTCCAAGGCGAAAACAACGGCTCGGCGCGCATGCCGCAGATGTATGCGCAGTGGTCGAATATGCCTAGCCTCAATGGCGGCTCATTGTGGGCCGGCCGGCGCTACTACAAACGTAATGACATCCATATTTCCGACTTCTACTACTGGAACCAGAGCGCCACCGGCGGCGGCATCGAGGACGTGCTGATCGGCGATCTGAAATACAGCTACGCCCTGTCGCGCAAGGACAACCTGTACCAGAAGGAATACGCCACCCGTCACGACTTCAACGTCGCAGGCTTCAAGACCAACCCCGGCGGCGAGCTGGAGCTGGGCCTGAGCTATATCGAACAGGCGGGCGGGCGCGACACCCACAGTGGCTGGGCCCTCACTGCGCAGCATGTGCAGGCCGCGTTCCTCGGTGGCAAGAACAAGTTCGCCCTGCAGTACGGCGAAGGGCCGGGCACTGGCCTTGGCTACACCGGCAACACGGCACTGGAGCGCAGCAGCAAAAGCTACCGCGCGGTGGAGTTTTTCGACTGGCAAGTGACCCCGCGTTTTGGCGGCCAGGTCGAGGCGGTGTACCAGAAAGACGTGCGCCCCGGCAGCCAGGACCAGACCTGGATGTCCATCGGTGTGCGCCCGGCGTATGCCATCAGCGAGCAGTTCAAGCTGGTCACCGAACTGGGGCATGATCAGGTCGACGCCAGCGGCGGCACGCGCAAACTCAGCAAATTCACCTTCGCCCCGACCTGGTCGCCCAAAGGCCCGGATTTCTGGGCGCGGCCGGAGGTGCGTTTGTACTACACCTATGCCACCTGGAACGAAGCGGCCAAGCGCGCGGCCAATGAACTGGCGGCGGGTTCGGCGTTGTCCGACACCGGCTCCTACGGCACCGCGCGGCATGGCTCCAACTTCGGTGTGCAGGTCGAATACTGGTGGAAATAAACACCGGCTTTATGTGGGAGCCGGGCTTGCCCGCGATACCGGCGGCTCGGTGTTCCAGTGCAACCGTATTGATGCAATCGCAGGCAAGCCAGCTCCCACTGGGGCCCATTTCACCCCGGGATTTGTACTCGGCCGATGATTTTTACAGAACCAAACAGCAGGTGATGTCATGACCACAACTCAACCCCTGGAACTGCTGGCGCCCCTGGCGGGTGTGCTGTTGCCCCTGGACCAGGTGCCGGATCCGGTGTTCTCCAGTCGCCTGATCGGCGATGGCGTGTGTATCGACCCCACCTCGCAGACCCTCTGCGCGCCGCTGGCCGGGGTGATCAGCAATGTCCAGGACAGTGGGCATGCGGTCAGCGTCACCGACGACCACGGCGTGCAGGTGCTGATGCATATCGGCCTGGATACCGTGAACCTGGCGGGCAAGGGTTTCACCCGGCTGGTCGAGGAAGGCCAGCGGGTCGAGGCGGGTCAGCCGTTGATCGAGTTTGATGCCGACTTTATCGCGCTCAATGCCCGCAGCTTGCTGACCCTGATGCTGGTGGTCAGCGGCGAGCCATTTGTGCTGCTGGCAACGGACACCGGGCTAGTCGCCGCCGGGCAACCGTTGCTGCGGGTGACCCCGGTAATCCGTGCGGCCAACGACGAGGAAGAGGAGGGCGACGCGCTATTTTCCAAACCCCTCACGCTGCCCAATGCCAACGGCTTGCATGCCCGCCCGGCGGCGGTGCTGGCCCAGGCGGCGAAGGGCTTCAATGCGAGCATCTGCCTGCACAAGCAAACCCAGAGCGCCAACGCCAAGTCCCTGGTGGCGATCATGGCGTTGCAGACGGTGCAGGGCGATACCTTGCAAGTCAGCGCGGCGGGGCAGGACGCCGAGGCTGCGATTCAGGCGCTGGTCGCGCTGTTGCTGGAGGGCTGTGGCGAAACCGTAGCGGTGCTGGCCGAGGAGGTTAAACCGGTCGCGCCGCTGTCGTCGGCGAGCGTGTTGCGCGGCGTCTGTGCGTCGCCCGGTTCGGCATTTGGCCAAGTGGTGCAGGTGGCCGAGCCGCAGCTGAATGTGCCTGAAGAGGGGGCTGGCGAGGCGCTGGAACGGGCCGCTCTGGAGCGTGGCTTGCGCGCTGCAACCCAAGCGCTGCAGGCGTTGCAGGACAAGCCCGGCGGCAGGGCCCAGGTAGAGATTTTCCGTGCCCATCAGGAATTGCTCGAAGACCCGACCCTGCTTGAACAAGCCCACGCCCTGCTCGCCGAAGGCAAGAGCGCCGCGTTTGCCTGGAACAGCGCCACACTCGCTACCGCCGAGCTATTCGAGCAATCAGGCAGCCCCCTGCTGGCCGAACGCGCCGCCGACATGGCGGATGTTGGCCAGCGCGTGCTCAAGCTGATTCTCGGGGTTCAAGACGGCGCCTGGGAGTTGCCGGAGCAGGCCATCCTGATTGCCGAGCAATTGACCCCTTCGCAAACCGCCAGCCTCGATCCGGGCAAGGTGTTGGGGTTTATCACCGTGGCCGGAGGGGCCACCAGCCACGTCGCCATTCTTGCTCGCGCCCTGGGCTTGCCGGCGATGTGCGGTGTGCCGGCCCAGGTCCTGGCGTTGCCCGATGGCAAGCCCGTGTTGCTGGACGCCGACAAAGGCGAACTGCACCTCGACCCGGACCTGGCGGTGATCGAGACGCTGCGGGCTGCGCGCGAGCAGCAGGTTGTGCGCCACCAGCGCGATCTGCAGCAGGCCGCCTTGGCCGCCATCACTCGCGATGGTCATCATATTGAGGTGACCGCCAACGTCGCTTCGCTGCAGGAGGTGCAGCAAGCCCTGGTCCTGGGGGCCGAGGGGGTCGGGCTGTTGCGCTCGGAGTTTCTCTACCTGGACCGCAACCGCGCGCCGAGCCCGCAGGAACAGGCCCAGACCTACAGCGCCATTGCCGGTGTCCTGGGCACCGAGCGCAATCTGGTGGTACGCACGCTGGATGTGGGCGGTGACAAACCCTTGGCCTATGTGCCGATGGACAGCGAGACCAACCCCTTTCTTGGCCTGCGCGGCATTCGCCTGTGCCTGGAGCGCCCGCAACTGTTGCGCGAGCAGTTCCGCGCAATCCTTGCCAGCGCGGGCCTGGCGCGGCTGCATATCATGTTGCCGATGGTCAGCCTGTTGTCGGAGCTGCATCAGGCCCGGCAGATCCTCGAAGAGGAAGCGCTGGCCCTGGGGCTTGCCGAGCTGCCGAAGCTGGGGATCATGATTGAGGTGCCGTCGGCGGCATTGATGGCGGACGTGTTTGCGCCCCATGTGGACTTTTTCTCGATCGGCACCAATGACCTGACCCAATACACCCTGGCCATGGACCGCGACCACCCGCGCCTGGCCAGCCAGGCCGACAGCTTTCACCCGGCGGTGCTGCGGCTGATCGCCACCACGGTCAAGGCCGCCCATGCCCATGGCAAGTGGGTGGGTGTGTGTGGCGCGCTGGCGTCCGAAACACTGGCGGTGCCGATGTTGATCGGGCTGGGGGTGGACGAGTTGTCCGTCAGCGTACCGTTGATCCCGAGTATCAAGGCCACCGTGCGTGACCTGGACCTGGCGGACTGCCAACTGATCGCCCACCAGGTGTTGAACCTGGAAGAGGCCGCCCAGGTGCGCGAGGCCCTGAGCCTGTACCACGCAGCGACCGTCGAAACCTCATTGGTTGTGGAGAACTGAATATGTTCGAGAAATTGCAGCAGGCGTTCTGGAAAGCCCTGACCCCGGACCTGGTGGCGGAAACGGCGGTTGCCGAGCCGAAGGCTGACGGCATGTTGGCGCCGGCGGTGCTGAGTGCATTGGGCGGGGCGGCGAATCTCAAGACGCAGCAGCGGGTGGCGTTGACGCGGACCCGCGTGCAGCTACAGGACCCGGCGCTAGTGGACGAGGCGGCGCTGAAGGCGGCGGGTATCACGGCGGTGATGGTGCTGGCGGGCGGGGTGGTGCATCTGATCACTGGCCTGTAGAACACCACAAAATAAATGTGGGAGAGGGCTTGCCCGCGATAGCGGTGGGTCAGTCAAATACTCATCAACTGACCCACCGCTATCGCGGGCAAGCCCGCTCCCACATTGGGTTTTGTGCTGTCTGATCGGACCCGGGGGTCAGAGTTGGGGGGTATCTTGCGGCGGCTTGGTCTTGTCCACGCCCGGCACATGCAGGTTGCCTTCCACCATCTGGTTGCCCTCCAGCTGCGGCTGGGTCACCCAGGTCAGGATGTCGTAATAACGGCGGATGTTGGCCACGAAGTGCACCGGCTCGCCGCCCCGGGCGTAGCCGTAGCGGGTCTTGCTGTACCACTGCTTCTGCGACAGGCGCGGCAGCATTTTCTTCACGTCCAGCCACTTGTTCGGATTCAGGCCTTCCTTTTGCGCCAGCTTGCGCGCGTCATCCAGGTGACCGCCGCCGACGTTATAGGCCGCCAGGGCAAACCAGGTGCGGTCAGGTTCGAGAATCTTGTCGTCCAGTTCGCTCTTGATCATCGCCAGGTACTTGGCGCCACCCTTGATGCTCTGCCGCGCATCCAGGCGGTTGGACACGCCCATGGCCTGGGCGGTGTTCTGGGTCAGCATCATCAGGCCGCGCACGCCGGTCTTGGAAGTGACGGTCGGTTGCCACAGCGATTCCTGGTAACCAATGGCTGCCAGCAGTCGCCAATCGACCTTTTCTTCCTTGGCCGAGGTCTTGAAGAACTTCTCGTACTTGGGCAGGCGTTGCTGCAAGTGCTGGGCAAAGGTGTAGGCGCCGACGTAACCCAGTACATCGACATGCCCGTAATAACGATCCTTGAGGCGCTGCAGGGTGCCGTTCTTCTCGACCTTGTCGAGGTAGCTGTTGACCTCGTTGAGCAGGCTGTTGTCTTCACCGGCAGCCACGGCCCAGCTCTGGTTGCTGGCGTTGCCCAGATCGAAGGCCACCCGCACGTTGGGGAAGTACACCTGGTTCATCGCCACTTCATTGGAGTCGACCAGGGTCAGGTCGATCTGCCCTTCATCGACCATGCGTAGCAGGTCGACCACTTCAACGGCATCGGACTCTTCGTACTCAATCGCAGGATTCTGCTTTTTCAGCTCGGCCAGTTGCTCGGCATGGGTGCTGCCCTTGAGCACCATGATCTTTTTGCCCACCAGGTCGGCCGCGTTGGTGGGGCGGGACTGGCCGTTGCGATAGATGATCTGCGGGGTGACTTCCAGGTACGCATGGGAAAAGCGCACCTGTTGTTTACGCTGCTCGCTGCTGACCAGGCCAGCGGCGGCCAATACCGGACCGTTGGGTTTGCCCAACTGGTCGAACAGGTCGTCGAGGTTGTCGGCGGTCTCGATTTCAAGCTTGACCCCCAGGTCGTCGGCAAAGCGCTTGACCAGTTCGTATTCGAAACCGGTTTCGCCGTTGCGGTCCTGGAAATAGGTGGCCGGGCTGTTTCGGGTGACCACCCGCAATACGCCATCCTCCTTGATTCGCTCGAGCGTGCTGGGCTTATCAACACAGGCGCTGAGCATCAGGAAGAGTCCGGTGGCGAGGAGCCATTTGGCACATCGCGGGCGCAAAGCAGTTGGGGAGAACATCTGGGCAGTATACGCAAACGGCCCACGGCGCCATATCTCGACAGCATGGGAGTTGTCTGCTAGCGCCTGCGAAACTGTGCTGCAGCCCGCAGAAACGTGGCCTGGGGCGCAATGGTGAGGGTGAAAATAACTGCGTCGGCCACCCTGGAAAACGCCCCGATACCGTGCAATCTGTGCCAACTGACGTTCGGCAGCGGCCAGCGGCACCGTTTCGGGTGCCGTTGGCGCAGGTTTACGCTAGAATGCACGGCCTCAAAGCACACCCCCTTCCCGAGGCTGTCCCGAAGATGTTGATCCTGCGCGGCGCTCCTGCCCTTTCTGCCTTTCGCCACAGCAAACTCCTTGAGCAACTGAGCCAGAAGGTTCCAGCTGTCACTGGCTTGTATGCTGAATTTGCTCACTTCGCCGACGTTAACGGCGTTTTGACCGCCGACGAACAGCAAGTGCTGGCACGCCTTCTGAAGTACGGCCCCAGCGTTCCCGTTCAAGAGCCGACTGGCCGCTTGTTCCTGGTTCTGCCACGGTTCGGCACCATCTCGCCCTGGTCGAGCAAGGCCAGCGATATCGCCCGCAACTGTGGCCTGGAAAAAATCCAGCGCCTGGAACGCGGGATCGCCTTCTACGTGGCTGGCCAGTTCAGCGATGCCGAAGCCGAGCTGATTGCCAGCAGCCTGCACGACCGCATGACCCAGATCATCGTCAGCCAGCTGGAACAGGCTGCCGGCCTGTTCAGCCATGCCGAGCCCAAGCCGCTGACCGCGATTGACGTGCTCGGCGGTGGCCGCGCCGCCCTCGAGAAGGCCAACACCGAGCTGGGCCTGGCCCTGGCCGAAGACGAGATCGACTACCTGGTCAACGCCTTCAACGGTTTGCAGCGCAACCCCCACGACATCGAACTGATGATGTTCGCCCAGGCCAACTCCGAGCACTGCCGTCACAAGATTTTCAACGCCAGTTGGGATATCGACGGCCAGAGCCAGGAAAAAAGCCTGTTCGGCATGATCAAGAACACCTACGTGATGCACAGCGAAGGCGTTCTGTCGGCTTATAAAGACAACGCCTCGGTGATCGTCGGCTCTGTCGCCGGCCGTTTCTTCCCGGACCCGGAAACCCGCCAGTACGGCGCGGTGCAGGAGCCGGTGCACATCCTGATGAAGGTTGAAACCCACAACCACCCGACCGCGATTGCCCCGTTCCCGGGCGCAGCCACCGGCTCGGGCGGCGAGATCCGCGACGAGGGCGCCACCGGCCGTGGCGCCAAGCCCAAGGCGGGCCTGACCGGTTTCACCGTGTCCAACCTGCAGATCCCAGGCTTCGAACAGCCGTGGGAAGTGCCATACGGCAAGCCTGAGCGCATCGTTACCGCACTCGACATCATGATCGAAGGCCCGCTGGGCGGCGCCGCGTTCAACAACGAATTCGGACGTCCGGCCCTGACCGGTTATTTCCGGACCTTCGAGCAGTCCATCACCACCCCCCGTGGCGATGAAGTGCGCGGTTACCACAAGCCGATCATGTTGGCCGGCGGCATGGGCAACATCCGTGAAGACCACGTGCAGAAGGGCGAGATCCTCGTCGGCTCGAAGCTGATCGTGCTCGGCGGCCCGGCCATGTTGATCGGCCTGGGCGGCGGCGCGGCTTCCTCCATGGCCACCGGCACCAGCTCGGCGGACCTGGACTTCGCTTCTGTTCAGCGCGAAAACCCTGAGATGGAACGCCGTTGCCAGGAAGTCATCGACCGTTGCTGGCAGTTGGGTGACAAGAACCCCATCAGCTTTATCCACGACGTCGGCGCCGGCGGCTTGTCCAACGCCTTCCCGGAACTGGTCAATGACGGCGACCGTGGTGGCCGTTTCGAACTGCGCAATATTCCAAACGACGAGCCGGGCATGGCCCCGCACGAAATCTGGAGCAACGAATCCCAGGAACGTTACGTACTGGCGGTCGGCCCTGAAGACTTCGCGCGCTTCCAGGCCATCTGCGAACGCGAGCGTTGCCCGTTTGCCGTGGTCGGCGAAGCGACTGCCGAGCCGCAATTGACCGTGACCGACAGCCACTTCGGCAACAGCCCGGTGGACATGCCCCTCGAAGTGCTGCTGGGCAAGGCCCCGCGCATGCACCGTTCGGCGGTACGTGAAGCCGAGCTGGGCGATGATTTCGACCCAAGCAGCCTGGACCTGACCGACAGCATCGAGCGCGTGCTGCACCACCCGGCCGTGGCGAGCAAAAGCTTCCTGATCACCATCGGCGACCGCACCATCACCGGTCTGGTTGCCCGTGACCAGATGGTCGGCCCATGGCAGGTACCGGTGGCTGACGTTGCCGTGACCGCCACCAGCTTTGATGTGTACACCGGTGAAGCCATGGCCATGGGCGAGCGTACCCCGCTGGCCCTGCTGGACGCCCCGGCGTCGGGCCGCATGGCCATTGGTGAAACCATCACCAACATCGCCGCATCGCGTATTGGCAAGCTGTCCGATATCAAGCTGTCGGCCAACTGGATGTCCGCTGCCGGCCACCCCGGCGAAGATGCGCGCCTGTACGACACCGTCAAGGCAGTCGGCATGGAGCTGTGCCCGGAACTGGGGATCACCATTCCGGTGGGCAAGGACTCCATGTCCATGGCCACCCGTTGGAACGATGAAGGCACCGACAAGAGCGTTACCTCGCCGCTGTCGCTGATCGTCACCGGCTTTGCGCCAGTCACCGATGTCCGCCAGACCCTGACCCCGCAACTGCGCATGGACAAGGGCACCACCGACCTGATCCTGATCGACCTCGGTCGTGGCCAGAACCGCATGGGCGCCTCGATCCTCGCCCAGACCCACGGCAAGCTCGGCAAGCAGGCGCCGGACGTCGATGACGCCGAAGACCTCAAAGCCTTCTTCGCCGTGATCCAGGGCCTGAATGCCGATGGCCACCTGCTGGCTTACCACGACCGTTCCGACGGTGGTTTGTTGACCAGCGTCGTGGAAATGGCCTTCGCCGGTCACTGCGGCCTGAGCCTGAACCTCGACGGCCTGGCGGAAACTTCTGCTGACATCGCTGCCATCCTGTTCAACGAAGAATTGGGCGCGGTCATCCAGGTGCGCCAGGACGCTACCCCGGACGTGCTTGCACAGTTCAGCGCCGCTGGCCTGGGCGACTGCGTGGCCGTGGTCGGCCAGCCGATCAACAACGGTGTGATCAACATCGTGTTCAACGGCGACACCGTGTTTGAAGGCCAGCGCCGCCTGCTGCAACGCCAGTGGGCCGAGACCAGCTACCAGATCCAGCGCCTGCGCGATAACGTCGCCTGTGCCGAGCAGGAATTCGACGTGATCCTGGAAGAAGACAACCCGGGCCTGAGCACCAAGCTCAGCTTCGACGTCAACCAGGACATCGCCGCGCCGTACATCAAGAAAGGCATCCGCCCACAGGTTGCCGTGCTGCGTGAGCAGGGCGTCAACGGCCAGGTGGAAATGGCGGCCGCGTTCGACCGTGCCGGCTTCAATGCGATTGACGTGCACATGAGCGATATCCTCGCCGGTCGTGTTGACCTCAACGAGTTCAAGGGCCTGGTGGCCTGCGGCGGTTTCTCCTATGGCGACGTGCTGGGTGCCGGTGAAGGCTGGGCCAAGTCGGCCCTGTTCAACAGCCGTGCCCGCGATGCGTTCCAGGGTTTCTTCGAGCGTAACGACAGCTTCACCCTGGGTGTGTGCAACGGTTGCCAGATGATGTCCAACCTTCACGAACTGATCCCGGGCAGCGAGTTCTGGCCGCACTTTGTGCGTAACCGTTCCGAGCAGTTCGAGGCCCGTGTGGCCATGGTGCAGGTGCAGGAATCGAACTCGATCTTCCTGCAAGGCATGGCCGGTTCGCGCATGCCAATCGCCATCGCCCACGGTGAAGGCCATGCCGAGTTCGCCAGCGAAGAAGCGCTGCTCGAAGCCGACCTGTCCGGCACCGTGGCCCTCCGCTTTGTCGACAACCACGGCAAGGTCACCGAAAACTACCCGGCCAACCCGAACGGCTCGCCGCGCGGGATCACCGGGCTGACCAGCCGCGACGGTCGTGTGACCATCATGATGCCGCACCCGGAGCGAGTGTTCCGCGCCGTGCAGAACTCGTGGCGCCCGGAAGAGTGGAACGAAGACGGTGCGTGGATGCGCATGTTCCGTAACGCTCGTGTGTGGGTGAACTAAGGCCGTGTACAAGCTCAGCTTCTTTGTGCCCGACAGCCATGTGGAGGCGGTGAAAAGCGCCGTCTTCGCGGCCGGTGGCGGGCGCATCGGCGACTACGACAGCTGTGCCTGGCAAGTGCTGGGCCAGGGCCAATTCCGCCCGATGGACGGCAGCCAGCCGTTTATCGGGCAGGTGGGCCAGGTCGAAGTGGTTGAAGAATGGAAGGTCGAGCTGGTGGTGGCCGATGAGTTGATCAAGGCAGTTGTCGCTGCGTTGAAGCTCAGCCACCCCTATGAAACACCGGCTTATGAGGTGTGGCAGCTGGCGGATTTCTGATCGGCCGGCTGTAGACAGAAAACCCGCTGGGCCGACTTGGCCAGCGGGTTTTTTTGTGGGCGATCATGCCGCCATGGGCAAGCCTCAATCACTCACGGTGCGGGCACCAGCCCCACTTCAGCCTTCAAGGCGCTGATCAACAGGTTTTCGTAGCTGAACCGCTTGCCCTGCATCGGCTCCCAGCGCTCGACATAAAACAGGCCGTTGTGGTCGACCTTGATCGGTGTCGAGACGATTTCCCCGCTGCGGGAACGATGCAGCAGGTTGCTCTGCGCCGGCGACGGGCGTTCGATCAGGAACAGGCCGGGACGGTTCAGGCGTGTCCTGTCCGCTGGGACAAAGGGGGAGGGGGCCTTGATGCCTTCTACGCCGGCGTCCAGGATGAAATCGCTGCGCAGGGCTCGGGTGTAAGGCGTCAGGCCTTCGGCAAACGTCTCCCAGGTGCCGGGGCGAATGTTCTGCGCCAGTGCCGGCGCCGTGTCCCGGATTTGCAGGCTGACGGCGCCTTGCAGCTCCGCCAGGCCGGGCACCCCCAGGTTGATGTTGGTGTGGGCGCTGCCGATGAAGGCCAGCCATTTATGCGGCCCGTGGGCCGCCTGGTCGGCCTTGATCACCTGCGATGCGAAGTAGCTGAACATCTGGTTGCGCGACTGCACCGTGTCCCGCAGCCCCTTGACGTGGTAACTGGCCGTGCAGTCCAGGGCCCGGATGCGCAGGCCATGCCTGGCCGCCACCTGGATGACTTCGGTGTAGGTATCGTTGCCGTTGTAGCCTGGCATATGGCCGCGATCCAGCCGTGTGAGGTAGCGCTTGAGTGTGTCCGGCAGCCGCTGCGTGCTGAGGAACATGTCCAGGTCCGCCTGATGCATATCGGTCAGCAGGTGTTCGACGTACAGCGTCTTGAACTCCAGTTCCTTGAGTTTTTTCATGTGGTCGCGCAGCCAGCGCTTGCTGGATTGCTCCTGGTGCCCTTCACCAAGGATCAGCCCCGGGAACTCGCTTTGACGCAGTTTTTCCAGAAATGCCTCCGGGGTCGTGTGGGCGGCCAGTTCGGCCGGGTCTGGCCTTGCCGGCGGTACCTGGCTGGCCAGGTAGGCCTGGGCATCGCTACTCAGGCGATCCCTGGCGCTCTGGAAGGCCTGGAATGCTTCGCGCTCGTGCGGATTCAGCGCAAAGTAGCGGCTGTCCAACCCGCGGTGGGCGACGATCTGTTGCGCAAGGTTGTCCCTGAGCGGTAGGGGAATGTCGTAGTCGCTGTAATGCGCCACGACCGCGGCAGTCGCCGCGCTGGACGACGCTGCGGGTTCGGGTGCCTTGTACGCGGTCTGCAGGGCCAGGCGGTAATCGCCCTTGGCCAAGGGATCGCCCGCAATGGCACCGGCGGTGTCGAGCCAGATCCCCACGGGTTGGCCCGGGGCCACGTCGTCCACCCGCAGGGCAACGGCACCTTGCAAGTCGGCCAGGCCGGGGGTGTCATCGAAAGTGCGCAGGCGCGATGAATCCACCAGGGCCACCCAGCGCTCACCGGGTGTGCCGATGGCGTCGGTCTCGAGGGCTTTGTGGGAGTAGAAGTTCCTGATCCCGTTGTCCCGGGGCGTGGTGGTCGGGGTGTCGGCCATTTGCAGGACGTCATCCAGTAGATAGGAGGTGGATGCGTCCAGGGCCCTGATCTTCATGCCCTTTTCCTGGGCCTTGCGCACCAGGGCCACGTAGGAGTATTCGGCATTCTCGGCAAAACCCAAGGCGGTATCGATGGTTTTCAGGTGCCGTTGGATATGTTGCCAGGATTTCCCGCTGTTCAGCTTCTCCAGTTTCGCCCGGAATATATCGGCCGGCAGGTGCTCGATGTACAGGTGTTTGAAGCCTTGGTTGAGCAAGCTGTTCATCTGCGTGATCAGCAGTTGTTTAGCGGCAATGGAGCCGGGTATCGCGCCGATGACCAGGGGCTTGTTCCCGGCAAAGGCATTGCTGGCGATCCATTGCGAGAAGGACGTGTCGGCGCCGATGGCCGGCACATCGGTGCGGGCTGGTAGTGGGGCGAGATGTTTGAAAAAGTGGCGGGCGTCGGCTGTCAGTTGCTCGGCCTGTTGCAAGTAGGCGGCGCGCACCGCTTTCAAGTCTCGGGCAGCATTCTCCAGTGCGACGTCCCGGGAGCCGAACTCCCATTCGGTTCGCTGCACTATCCCGGCCCGTACATCCGGGTTCAGGGCCAGCTCCAGTTTGCCCGCGTACTTCGCCGGGATTTCATAGTTCTTCAATGGCTCGGGTGGGTCGGGCAGCTTTTCATATTTCGGCGCGCCGCCAGTCACCCCGGTACGCCGCCAGACGCCTTGCGCATCGGGGGCGGCGAGGCGGGTAGTGGAAACCAGTCTGCCGGTCGCCGGGTCCAGGCGGTACAGCAAATAACGGCCGAGCGGGTCGGGGGTCTTTTTTGCCCACAGGCCTTCGCCACCGAACAGCACGGCTTGCATGTCCTCAAGCGCCAGTGGCTTGGGCTCTAGTGGCTGGATCAGCTTCAAGACCTCGTTCAGCGCCGCAGCAGCGTCGGTGGCCGGGCGCACGGCCGGTTTTACCAGTTGTTTGAGCGACACCAGGGCCGGGCGCAGATCGGTAAAAGCCGCCCCGGCGCTGTTGAGCACGTAACCGATCAAGTGTTCCACGGCCGCCCCCGTATCGCCCTGCTGATAGGCGTGCAGGGCCAGCATGCCGTCCTTGAATGCCAACAGCATGCCCAGGCTCAGGCTGAGGGTGGGGAACGGCGCGGTAGCGATACCGCTGACCCACTCCACGCAGGTCCACAGAATACTGCTGATCATCTGGCTGCGATTCGCCGTGGTGCCTTCAACGTCGTCAATCTTGCGCTGCTGCTTCATGTCGTACAGCGCCTGGCGCAGGTCCAGTAATGGGGTTTGCCCGTGGGTCGAGTCATAGCGCGGCGGACTCACGGAGGTTTTGTTCAAGTCCTCGGGTAATTGCGCCTTGGCCTCTTCCAGGAAGTTGCGTACGCGCGCCTGGGATTGAGCACCGACCCGCAGGGTGAAATAGCCGACCATGCCGGGAGTCTTTTTCAGCAGATAGTTGAACTGTCGCGCCTCACGAAAGCTGATGCCGTCGGGTGCGTTTGGGGTGTAAAGCAACGTCGGGAAACCGGCGTGGCTGAAGAGGAAGTTATCGATCACCCATTCGCCGTCTACCAGCAAGCGGTGGAGGGCGTAGGTGCCACGGACCTCGGTGCGGGTATCGCCCATGCTGGCAATGCTGCGTTCCAGCCAGTCGCCATCGACCCCGGCGATATGCCCTTGCAGGCGGCATTCCAGGGCGGCGTTCTGCATCTGCCGTTGGGTAATGCTCAGGGTGGCATTGCGCCGCAAGGCATAGTCGGCACTGCCGGCGTTGAGCAGCCGGCGTTTGACTTCGTTGATGTAGTGTTGGCCAACCCAGATGCCGGTGATCGAGCGGGCGACCTTTTCAGCGGTCAGCGGGCTCAGGTCAACACCGGGCGGGCCTTTGAAGCGAGCGGCGCGCGAAAATTTCGCGTCAAGAAAGCCTACGCCGTCGGCGTAGCCATCGCGGTACAGCTGGGTGTAGGTCAGGGGGGCAGGGGTCCATGAGGCGAGCAGCGCCGGGGGCGAGAAGGCCCAGACCGTATCGGGGTCGATGTCGTTCTGATGGCGTCCGAGCAGTTCGTTCAGGCGTTTTCTGGCCCGTTCGTGCACGTAGGTGGAGAAGCTGGGAACGTGTGCATCGGACAACGGAAAGTCGTTGTAGGCCTGCAGTGCACCTTCGCTGTCTTGCGCCAGTTTCAGCAGTTTCTGGCGGTTGTCGACGCTGGTGGAGCGATACCAGTTCGGGGTGCCGAATTCATAGTCATCGACCCGGGTTGCCAGGACATGGGCCGACATGGTCTGGAGGCAGTCGGCATGCTTGCCGATATTGCCAAAGCGGATCTGTGTGTATTCCCGGGCGTGAAACTTGAAGCTCAGGCCCGTCAATACCTGTTTCATTGCATCGCGAAAACGCAGGGCAACCCGCTTGATCAGGTAGTCGGTGAGGCCGCCGCTGTCCTGGCTCCAGCCGAGGATATGGTTCTGGCACGCGATCTCACTGTCGAATGCCTGAAACTGCTGCTCGCGCGGTGCCTCGGGGGTGCATAACAGCACACGGATCACGCTGCCGTTGGCATCGGTCTGGCGCAGCACCCACATATCCTGCAACTGGGCTTCGTGCAGCGACAGGGTGGCGGCGCTCAGGCGCGGGTCGGTGCCTTGGCGCAGGCTCTGCACCAACTGGAAGTCCTCTTCAGTGAGGTGCCCCTGAAGCAAGGCGGTGTAGGCCAGTGCGTTGATCCGCTGGTCGAGCATCTGTTCGATTGCCCGGCTGACGGCGGGTTTGCCGTGCATCTGCTGCTGGGCGTCGGCAAAGTCGATACGTGGCTGCAGGGTGGTCAGCGTCTGCGCCAGCCAGGCGGGGGTCAGGTCCCGATAGGCCTTGGGCAGCGCGCCATCCCGGTAGGTGAGTGTGGTTTTGTTGAGGAAGTCCGAGCCCGCCAGTGCATCGCCGGTTTGCAGGCCGCGCAGGGCCAGCTCGATCAGGTTGCGGTCATGTTCGTACTCGCCGATGGGGGCCACGTAGCGCCGGGTGTTGATCACCAGGTGCTCGGGCAGCAGGTCGTGGATGTCCAGCTCATCGCTCAGGTGTTCGAGCAGTTGATAGCGGGCCAGTGCCTCGGGGCTGGTGACCGGGCTCAGCAGGTCGAGCAGGTGCTGGCGTGCCTCGTTGTAGCTCGCCAAGTGGGTGGCGAGTGTGGCCCGACGGTCTGCACTGGCGCGGCGGTACCAGTCCGGTGCGCTCTGGCGCAGGTAGCGCTCCAGCAAGCGGCGGGCGCGCCATGCCAGGCGTGGGCTGATGTCCGGCACAGAGGCGCTGATGGCTTGGTCCAGGTCACTGATCAGTTGAGCGGCTGACGGCTGCGGATTGTCGACCAGGCTCAGCGCCCGCTCGATGTCCTGGGTGCGCTTGGCGATCAGGGCGGCGTCGGTGTGTTCAAACAGCGGGGTCTTGTCGATCGGCGTCAATTCCAGCGGCCAGATCGCGGCCGGTGTTATATCGCGATAACGCACGGGCAGCAGTTGCATGAAGTCGCGCCGTTGCTCGGCATCGTCCATGCCTTGGCGCAAGTGCGTATTCAAGTGCGCCAGGGAGCCCAGGCACTCGATCCCGCGGGTGGGGGTAAACAGCATCACTTCACCCAGGGGCAGGGCAGAGCTCAGATCGCTGGGCACCGGGCTGGATTTCTCGGTCACCACGAAGGCCCCCGCCAGCTCGACGCTCTGTTCCTGATAACGCAAGGTCAGCGCATACAGCCCCGGGCGCAGCGTTATGCCCTGCGCTATACGCCCAAGCAAGGCCTGCTGTTGCGGGTGCAACAGGCGGTCCTCGGCACTGAGGGTTGTTGCATGGGCCAGGGCGACGTACCCGGCTTCAAAGGTCATAAAGGATTTGCGTGGCTTGCCATCTATCTGCTCATAGCGGTCGAGGTGCTGCAGGTGGGCGTTGAGCGTGGTCTTGAGCGTTGCCACGCGGCTGGCCAGGTTGCTCTGGGTAAGCCCTCGGTAGAGCGGCCGGCTCTTGTTCAGATACAGCTGCCGATAGGACATCAGCATGCCGTTGAGTTTTTCCAGATAGGCCAGTGCAGCAGAGGGTTTGTGTTCGGGCACTAGCGGCGTATCGACTTGAAGCAGGTGATAACCGATCTGATTGAGGTGGCCTTTGATGCCTTCAAAGGTTGGGGATGTGGTGCTCACAGGCACGCTCTCCATGCTGAGGATAAGAACCCTCAGCATGGGCAGCCGTGCCCTGGGCAGGGCGGTAGATAAGTAGCGGGCTCAGGCCCCGGTACGCACCGGGTCGCGGCTGGCAAGGGCCTTGAGGGCAGTGCTCAAGCCTTGGGCCGACTCGCCCACCAGCAGGTGCCAGATACCGCCGTCGAGCCGGCTGATGCCCTGGCAACCAAGGGTCTTGAGCTGGGATTCCGACAGCGCCCGGTCATCGGCCAGGCGCAGGCGCAGACGGGTCATGGCCACGCAATCGAGTTGCAGCACATTGTCGCCGCCGCCCAGTGCGTTCAGCCATTGTTCGGCCTGGGGCGGGGCAACGTTGGCCACCGCGGGCTGAGGGCTGGGAGATGAGGGCGAGGGCTGGCCGGCTGTCGGCATGGCCAAGCGAATCTCATCGGCAATGCTGTCGGCCATCGGCCCCACCACCACCTGCAAGCTGCCGCCATTGCCAGGGCGCACCACGGCCATCGCCCCCAGGGCCTTGAGTTCGGCGTCCACGGCCTTGTTACGGTCGACCATGTCCAGACGCAGACGGGTGGTGCAGGCGCCGACGCTGAGCAGGTTGTCGGCACCGCCCAGGGCGCGGATATAGGCACTGGCCCGCTGGTTATCACTCATCGCTTCGGCCTGTACCACCTGGATGTCTTCACGGCCAGGGGTCTTCAGGTTGAAGCGACGGATGCAGTAGTTGAACACGCTGTAGTAGATCACCGCGTAGGCCAGGCCCACCGGGATCACCAGCCAGCCATTGGTGGACTTGCCCCAGCCCAAAACCATGTCGATGAACCCACCGGAGAAGGTAAAGCCCAGGTGAATATCCAGCAGGTTGGTGGCCGCCATCGACAGGCCGGTGAGCAGTGCATGCAGCAGGTACAGGAACGGCGCGAGGAACATAAAGGCGAATTCGATCGGCTCGGTGACCCCGGTGAGGAATGAGGTCAGGGCCATCGACAGGAAGATCCCGCCCATGATCTTGCGCCGCTCCGGCAGGGCGTTGCGGTACATCGCCAGGCACGCGGCGGGCAGGCCGAATAGCATCACCGGGAACATGCCGGTCATGAACTGGCCGCCTTTGGGGTCGCCGGCAAAGTAGCGGGTCAGGTCGCCGGTGACCACTGCGCCGGTGGCCGGATCAGTGAAGCTGCCAAACACAAACCAGGCCATGTTGTTGAGGATATGGTGCAGCCCGGTGACGATCAGCAAGCGGTTGAACACGCCGAACACAAAGGCGCCGAGGCTGCCGCTTTCCATCAGCAGCACGCCAAAACTGTTGATGCCGTGCTGCACCGGCGGCCAGATCAGGCCGAAGATCACCCCCAGGCCCACCGCCGAAAACCCGGTGACAATCGGCACAAAGCGTCGCCCGCCAAAGAACGCCAGGTACTCCGGCAGCTTGATGTCCTTGAAGCGGTTGTACAGGGCCCCGGCCATCAGCCCGCTGACGATCCCGGCGAGCATGCCCATGTTGATGGTGCTGTCCATGACCTTGAGGGTGGAGACCATCACCAGGTAGCCAATGGCCCCGGCCAGCCCGGCGGTGCCGTTGTTGTCGCGGGCAAAGCCCACGGCGATGCCGATGGCGAAGATCAGCGCCAGGTTGGCAAAGATCGCTTGCCCGGCGTCGTGCATCACCGCGATGTTCAACAGGTCGGTGTCACCCAGGCGCAGCAGCAGGCCGGCAATCGGCAGGATGGCGATGGGTAGCATCAGCGCACGGCCCAGGCGTTGCAGGCCTTCGATAAACAATTGGTACATGGCGAGTCTCCTTTTTCTTGTTGTTGTCAGCTCAACGGCCAGTGGTGTTGGCAGGCTTGGCGCACGGCGCCGGCGCTGCTCAGGTTGAGCAGGGCCTGGCTCAGTTGCCGGCATTGCGCGGCGTCGAGGTGACGCACGCGGTCTTTGATGGCGGCAATCTGCGGCGGGCTGACGGACAGCTCCCGCACCCCCAGGCCCACCAGCACGGGGGTGGCCAGCGGGTCAGAGGCCAGGGCGCCGCACACGCCGACCCAGCGCCCGTGTTTGGCGGCGCCGCTGCAGGTCTGGGCGATCAGGCGCAGCAGCGCCGGGTGCAGGGCGTCGACCCGTGCGGCCAGGCCGGCATGGTCGCGGTCCATGGCCAGGGTGTACTGGGACAGGTCATTGGTGCCGATCGACAAAAAGTCCGCGTGCTCGGCCAGTTGCTCAGCCATCAGCGCGGCGGCCGGGACTTCGATCATCACCCCCAGTTCCGGGCGCTGGGTCAGTTGCAGTTCGGCGCACAGTTCATCGAGGCGCTGGCGAATGTGCAGCAACTCGTCGACTTCACTGACCATCGGCAACAGGATCCGGCAACGTTGCAATGGGCTGACCTGCAGCAGGGCACGCAGTTGCTGGTCGAGCAGTTCCGGGCGCACCTGGGCCATGCGAATACCGCGCAGGCCCAGTACCGGATTGGCTTCGGCGGGCAAGGGCAGGTAGTCGAGCTGCTTGTCGCCGCCGACATCAATGGTGCGGATGATCACCGATTTGTCGCCCATGGCGTCCATTACCGCTTGATAGGCCTGGCGCTGTTCCTGTTCATCGGGCGCGGTGCGGCGGTCGACAAACAGAAACTCGGTGCGCAACAGACCCACGCCATCGGCGCCGTTGTCATAGGCAATCTGCGCCTCGCTGCTGGAGGCGACATTGGCGGCCACTTCAATGCCCACGCCATCCAGGGTGCTGGCGGCAGCATGGGCCTGGGCCTGTTGCAGCTGGCGCCGCTGTTTCTGCGCATCGCGGATCTGGTGGACCTGGGCGTGGCGGGCATCGTCCGGGTTGAGTTCCAGGCGCCCATTGGCGGCGTCCAGCACCACCCGTTGCCCTTGGGTTATCGCCAATACTTCACTGCCCAGCGCCACCACGCAGGGCAAGTCTTTGCCCCTGGCCAGGATCGCCACATGGGACGTGGCGCCGCCTTCGGCCATGCAGATACCGGCCGCGTTTTGCGCGCTCAGTTGCAGCAGGTCCGAAGGCGTCAGCTCGTGGGCGACAACAATCGCGCCGGCGGGCAATTCGAACTGCCAGGCCTCACCCAAAAGCGCGCGCAGCACCCGTTGCTGCAAGTCCCGCAGGTCGTTGGCACGTTCGGCAAACAACGGCTTGCCCAAGCCCAGCAACACCGCGCATTGGGCCTGGATCGCATCGCGCCAGGCATGGGTGGCGGCACTGCCGTGCTCGATGGCAGCGGTGGCGGCCTCCATCAGGGTCGGGTCTTCCAGCAGCGCCAGGTGGGCGGCGAAGATCTCTTCTTCCTCGACGGCCTGGCGCTGGCGGGCGTGCTCCAGGGTATTGCGGATTTCGCCGCGCACCTGTTCCAGGGCGCTGTCCAGGTGCTGCAACTGCTCATGGCGCGCATGGTTACGTGGGTCTTCTGGCAACTCGATGCTGTTGAGCCGGAACAACGGCCCGCAGACCAGGCCCGGCGCGGCGCACACCCCTTGCAATACGCCTGCTTCACGGTTGACTGGACGCGCAGCGGCTATCACCGGGGCCTGTACGGCTTCGGCAGTGGTGAGCGAAAGGGCGGCGACCAGTGCCTGCAACGCCGCGTCGCAATCCTGGCCACGGCACGTGACCTGCACTTCATCCTGTTCACCAATGCCCAGCCCCATCAAGCCGATCAGGCTGGCGCACGACGCCGATTTGCCGGCGAAATGCAGCTGCGACAGGCTGCTGAAACCCTGGGCGGTCTTGCGGATCAGCGCGGCGGGCCGCGCATGCAGGCCGCCGCGATGGGTGATGCGTACGCTGGCGCTGGCATGCGCCTGGGCGGTGTCGGCCATCACGGGCTGCACGACGCCAGCCTGACGCGCAACGATGCGCAGCAGGGCTTCGCCGACCTTGACGGCGTTCACGGCCACGGGGCGCAGTTCGAACTGCTCGCCGTTAGTGAGGATGATCAGGCTGACCAGGCTTTTGCACTGGCGGGCGATGCGATCCAGGTCAAAGCGCACCAGGGGCTGCCCATTGCTGACTCGTGCGCCTTGCTGGACCAGCAAGGCAAAGCCTTCGCCTTGCAGTTCGACGGTGTCGATGCCCACATGCAGCAGCACCTCGGCGCCATTGTCGGCGCGGATGGTCAGGGCGTGGCCGGTACGGGCAACGTGGATCACGACCCCGGCGCACGGCGCATGCAGGCAATCGTTGAGAGGGTCGATGGCAATCCCGTCGCCCATGGCGCCACTGGCGAACACGTCGTCAGGCACATTGCCCAGGGTCAGCACCGGCCCGCTGAGGGGGGCGCTGAGGGTGAGGTCATTATTATTGTCGGGCATGGGCACGGTACTCATCAGGAAACGACAGAAATCAACTCAGTGGGTGCGAGTGACTTTGCTCAGGTGGCGGGGCTGGTCCGGGTCCATGCCCCGGGCCTGCGCCAGGCCGGCGGCCATCACGTAGAAGCTCTGGATTGCCAGGATCGGGTCCAGGGCCGGGTGTTCGGCGCGGCTGAGGGTCAGGTCGCGTTCGGCGATATCGTCGGGCGCGGCCAGCAGCACCCGAGCCCCGCGCTGGCGCATTTCCGTGGCCAGGCTCAGCAGGCCCGGCTGTTCGGCGCCGCGCGGGGCGAACACCAGCAACGGGTAGTTATCGTCGATCAAGGCCATCGGCCCGTGGCGCACTTCGGCGCTGCTGAAGGCTTCGGCCTGGATCGCCGAGGTTTCCTTGAGCTTGAGCGCGGCTTCCTGGGCGATGGCAAACCCGGCGCCACGGCCGATGACCATTAGGCGCTGGCAGTCGCGCAGGGCGTCGATGGCCAGGCTCCAGTCCTGGGTCGCCGCTTCGCGCAGGCCGGCAGGCAGGGCGTGGCAAGCTTCGAGCAGGCCGTCTTCCTGGTTCCAGTGCCCGACCAACTGGGCGCTGGCGCTCAAGGTGGCGATAAAACTCTTGGTCGCGGCCACGCTACGCTCGGGGCCGGCGCACAGCGGCACATGGAATTCGCAGGCGGCTTCCAGGGGCGAGTCTTCGGCGTTGACCATCGACACACTCAAGGCCCCGCGCTTGCGCAGCAGGCGCAGGCTGTTGACCAGGTCCGGGCTCTGCCCCGACTGAGAGAAGCCGAAGGCCGCCTGGCCGCTGACTTTCAGCGGCGCCTGCGCCAGGGTCACCACCGACATCGGCAGCGACGCCACGGGAACGCCCACATGCTGCATGGTCAGGTAGGCGAAGTAACTGGCGGCGTGGTCCGAACTGCCACGGGCGACGGTCATCGCCACTTGCGGCGGCTGGCGGCGCAGGCGGCCGGCGACCTCGGCCAGCAGCGGGTCGAGGCATTGCAGTTGGGCCGCGACGGCCTCACAGGAGGACAGGGCCTCTTCAAGCATTTTTGAAGTCAATGGTTTCTCCTTCGACCATTACGTCGGTGAGGTGCAGGGAGCGGTCCAGGCGCACGCAGTCGGCAAAGCTGCCGGGTTGCAGGCGGCCGCGTTGTTCCAGGCCCAGGTAATCCGCAGGAAATTGCGACAGGCGCTGTGAGGCTTCGCTGATGGGCAGGCCGATCTTCACCAGGTTGCGCAGCGCCTGATCCATGGTCAGGGTGCTGCCGGCCAGGGTGCCGTCGGCCAGGCGTACGCCGCCCAGGCATTTGGTCACGGTGTGGCTGCCCAGCTTGTATTCGCCGTCGGGCATGCCGGCGGCGGCGGTGGAGTCGGTGACGCAGTACAGGCAGGGGATCGAACGCAGGGCCACGCGCATGGCCCCGGGGTGTACGTGCAACAGGTCCGGGATCAGCTCGGCGTATTGCGCGTGGGCCAGTGCGGCACCGACGATGCCCGGCTCGCGGTGATGCAGCGGGCTCATGGCGTTGTACAGGTGGGTGAAGCTGGTGGCGCCGGCGGCCAGCGCTGCGACGCCTTCTTCATAGCTGCCCAGGGTATGGCCGATCTGCATACGCACGCCGCGTTGGCTGAGGGTGCGGATCAGGCCGTCATGCCCGGCGATTTCCGGGGCAATGGTGATGACCCGGATCGGTGCCAGGCGCAGGTACTCCTCGACCTCGGCCATCAATGCCGTGTGGGCAAAGTTGGGCTGTGCGCCGAGCTTTCCTGGGTTGATGTAGGGGCCTTCCAGATGCACCCCCAGCACCCGGGCGCTGCCGCTTGGACGGTTTTCGCAGAACTGGCCGAGTTCGCCGAGCACGCGGGAGATTTCCTCGACCGGTGCAGTCATGGTGGTGGCCAGCAGCGAAGTGGTGCCGAAGCGCACATGGGTGCGGGTGATGGTCTCGAAGGCACTGCGGCCTTCCATAATGTCCTTGCCGCCGCCGCCGTGTACATGCAGGTCGATAAAACCCGGCAGCAGGTAGGGCAGGTCGTTGTCGGCCGGGTCGCAAGGCACACCTTCGACGGCGCTGACCCTGCCTTCGTGGTGCACCAGGCGGCCGCGCATCCAGCCGTGGGGCGTGAGGATATTGTCTTCGGACATGGCAGTTCTCTAAGGCCGCAGTTCAGCGGAAAAGTCGTACCTACGCAGCTCAGCGACAAAGTCGTAGTAGTCGTTGCGGCAGTAGGTGTCGGTGATTTCGATCGGCGTGTTGTCGGCGGTGTAGCCGACCCGGGTCATCAGCAGCATGGCGGTGCCGGGGGCGATGCCCACCAGGGCGGCGAACTCATCCGAGGCGTTGATGGCCTGGATGTGTTGCAGGGCCCGCACCACCGGTTTGCCGATGCCTTCCAGGTATTCGTAGAGCGAGCTGCCGATGGCCTGGGGGGTGGGCACGATCGAGGCGGGCAGGGCGCTCATTTCAATGGCCATCACGGTGTCATCTGCCTTGCGCAGGCGCTTGAGCCGCGCCACTTTGTCGGTGGGCGACAGGCACAGGCGGATCAGCTCTTCGTGGGTCGGCGGGGTGATCTCGCGCACCAGCCACTGGGAACTGGGGGCAAACCCCTTGAGCCGCAGCATTTCGCTGAACCCCGAGAGGCGCGACAGCGGCTGTTCCAGGCGTGGCGTAATAAACGTGCCAGAGCCCTGGCTGCGGCGGATCAGGCCTTGGGCAAACAACACTTCCAGCGCTTTACGGGCGGTGACCCGGGAAATACCCAACTGCTCGCTGAGCACACGCTCCGAGGGCAAGGCCTGCTCGGATTTCCACTGGCCAGCATGGATCGCCGCTTCGAGGTTGCGGGCCAGTTGCAGGTACAACGGCGTGGATTGTCGGTCGTCTGGACGCAGGGTCTGGATGGGATTCATCTGTAGGGTTTCCGATGCGTTATTGGAGTGTTGTCGCCCGGTAATGGCCGGAAATTAATACCACTTAAATACCATGTCAATGCCGCCAAAAGCGTGCGGGACCGGCTTGCAGGGCACTTTTTCAGGGGGTGGTATCAAGTGGTATTAGAGAGGTCTTTGTCGCGCGCAGAAACGCACAGCCCGCGCCGATGAAATGGTATTCACCGGCAGGGGCTGTGGCAGAGGCAGGTTTTTTTTGAATTATTTTACCAACGGTCGAAGTTACGGACGGATCTCGATCATCGTGCCGTCCTTGACCAGGTTCCACACTTCGCGCATGTCGACATTGCGCATGCCGATGCAGCCGTCGGTCCAGTCCAGGGTGTGGAACCACTGTTCCGGATACTCCTCACTGTCTGGCGTGCCGTGGATCATGATCATGCTGCCGGGCTTGACCCCTTCGCGGCGGGCGCGGGCGGCATCGCTGATATTGGGGTAGGAGATATGCATGGACAGGTTGAAACGGTCGCTGGTCTTGCGCCAGTCGATCCAGTAGAAGCCTTCCGGGGTGCGGCGGTCGCCTTCGATCAGCTTGTGGCCCTTGGGGTTCTTGCCCAGGGAGATGCGGTAGGTCTTCAGCGGTTTGCCGTCGTGGATCAGTTGCAACTGATGGGCGGACTTGAGCACCAGGATCTTATCGACGGTTTTACCGCCCAGGGTTTGCAGGGTGGTGGCTGACGACAGGGTGACGAACGACAGGCAGAGCAGAGCAAGCAACCAACGCATTGCAGCGGTATCCCTTTGACGGTGACCTTCGATTGTTATTGTGCAGGGTGAGTCAAGGGTGGCACCGATTCGCTGCGCACGGGAAACACCTGTTGCCGACGGTCGGCGAAAAAGCATTCTAGGGTACGCCGTACCGTGCGGAAAGCCAGGTCGGACCAAGGGATGTCCGCTTCATCGAACAGTTTGACTTCCAGGCTCTCGGGGCCGGCGGCAAAGTCCAGGTCGATCAGTTCGGCGCGGTAGAAGATATGCACCTGGCTGATGTGCGGTACGTCGATCAGCGTGTAGATCGTCAGGTTGCGCACCCTGGCGCAGGCTTCTTCGAGGGTTTCGCGCATTGCGCCCTGTTCCACGGTCTCGCCGTTTTCCATAAAGCCTGCCGGCAGGGTCCAGTAGCCCAGGCGCGGCTCGATGGCGCGCCGGCACAGCAGCACCTGGTTGCCCCAGACGGGCAGGGTGCCGGTGACGATATTTGGATTCTGATAGTGAATGGTCTGACAGTGGTCACAGATATAACGCAGGCGCGCGTCGCCTTCGGGAATGCGCTGGATGACCGGTTTACCGCACTGGCTGCAGAAGTTCATGCTTGGGTTCCTGGGGACTGCGCCTATCTTGGCGTGCAGGGCAGTGGCCTGCAAGTTGTCGTTTAGCGACACCGCCGGGGTTTTGGGGTTGGGCACCCGTACGCTTTGGTGCATGATGCAAGGTAGCCAACAGATCGAGATGACTCATGCTGGACGAGCTACTTCGCCGGGTAACCAATCACACGCCACGCACGCTGGAAACTGACAGCCGTTTCCCCGAGGCCGCCGTGCTGGTGCCGATTACCCGCAGTGACGAACCCGAGCTGATCCTGACCCTGCGTGCCAGCGGCCTGTCGACCCATGGCGGCGAAGTGGCGTTTCCGGGTGGGCGCCGTGACCCCGAAGACCCGGACCTGGTGTTCACCGCGCTGCGCGAGGCCGAAGAGGAAATCGGCCTGCCACCGGGCCTGGTGGAAGTGATCGGGCCCTTGAGCCCCCTGATCTCCCTGCACGGCATCCGCGTGACCCCCTATGTGGGCGTGATCCCCGACTATGTCGAATACCTGGCCAACGATGCCGAGATTGCCGCCGTATTCAGCGTGCCCCTGGAGTTTTTCCGCCAGGACCCGCGTGAGCACACCCACCGTATCGACTACCAGGGCCGCAGTTGGTACGTGCCCAGCTATCGCTTTGGTGAATACAAGATCTGGGGCCTGACGGCGATCATGATCGTCGAGTTGATTAACCTGCTCTATGACGATGCCGATATCAGCCTGCACCGTCCGCCGAAAAGCTTTATCAATACTTAAGCCATCGTTTGAATGGCAAGCCGTGAGGGAAGACCATGAAATACCGCCTGGGCGATGCCCGCGTCGAGACACATCCAGATAGCTGGGTAGCCCCCAATGCCACGCTGGTGGGCAAGGTCAAGCTGGAGGAGGGCGCCAACGTCTGGTTCAACGCGGTGTTGCGTGGCGACAACGAACTGATCCTGATCGGCAAGAACAGCAACGTGCAGGACGGCAGCGTGATGCACACCGACATGGGCTACCCGCTGACCCTGGGCACCGGTGTGACGGTGGGGCATAACGCCATGCTGCATGGCTGTACCGTCGGCGACTACAGCCTGATTGGCATCAATGCGGTGATCCTCAACGGCGCCAAGATTGGCCGGCACTGCATCATCGGCGCCAATTCGTTGATCGGCGAAGGCAAGGAAATCCCTGATGGCTCGCTGGTAATGGGCTCGCCCGGCAAGGTGGTGCGGGAATTGACCGAGCAACAGAAGAACATGCTGGAGGCCAGTGCTGCGCACTATGTGCACAACTCTCAGCGCTATGCCCGTGACCTGGTCGAGCAGCCGGAATGAACCCGGTTGAACGCCCCGTCGCCTCGCCCTGCGTGAGCATTTGTGCGCTGGATGACGACGATATCTGCACCGGTTGCCAGCGCAATGTCGACGAAATCACCCGTTGGAGCCGCATGGACAACGCCGAGCGCCGGGTGGTGCTGGGGTTATGTCATGAGCGGGCTAAGGCCAGTGGGGTGTTGTGGATGATTCCTGGGAAATCTGGCGCCTGACAGGGCGCTATCGCAGGCAAGCCAGCTCCCTCATTTTGAAATGCATTCCAATGTGGGGGCTGGCTTGCCTGCGATGAGGCCCCTCCAGACGACATCCCTTTAATTGTGTACCCTGTGCGCATTACCCACAGGTCCCTCGCCCCATGCTCTTCCTGATCGCCTATATCAGCAGCGTCGTGCTGATCAACTTCGCCTTTTCCACCGCCCCGCACCTGGATGTCATCTGGTCCGCCTGGGGTGGCCTGGTGTTTATCCTGCGGGACATGGTGCAAACGCGCTTCGGCCACGGGGCGATTATCGCGATGCTCGCGGCGCTGGTGCTGTCCTACATCACCTCCGATCCGTCCATCGCCCTGGCCAGCGCCACGGCGTTCGCGGTCTCCGAGTGCATCGACTGGCTGGTCTTCAGCATCACCAAGCGCCCGTTGCATGACCGGCTGTGGATCAGCTCGGCGCTGAGCATTCCCCTCGATACCTTTATCTTTTTTGGCCTGATCGGCGCGTTGACGCCGGCGGTGGTCGGTACCGCCCTGGCCTCGAAATTTGCCGGGGTCACCGTGGTGTGGCTGGCCATGGCCTGGCGTTTGCGGCGCCAGCGTGTCGCCAACTGAGGCCAATGCCCGCCGTTCATGTAAAATGCCGGCCTTTCTCCCCCTGATCCGCTCCCCTGAGGACCTGAGATGACCCGAATCGGAACTCCATTGTCGCCAACCGCGACCCGCGTATTGATGTGTGGCTGCGGTGAGCTGGGCAAGGAAGTGGTAATTGAGCTGCAGCGCCTGGGCGTTGAAGTGATTGCCGTGGATCGCTACGCCAACGCGCCGGCCATGCAGGTGGCGCATCGCAGCCACGTGATCAACATGCTCGACGGCGCAGCCCTGCGTGCGGTGATCGAGGCGGAAAAGCCGCACTTCATCGTCCCGGAAATCGAAGCCATTGCCACCGGCACCCTGGTGGAACTGGAGGCTGAAGGTTTTACCGTGATCCCCACCGCCCGTGCGGCGCTGTTGACCATGAACCGTGAAGGCATCCGCCGCCTGGCCGCTGAAGAGCTGGACCTGCCGACCTCGCCGTACCATTTTGCCGACACCGTGGAAGACTACCGCAAGGCCGTCGAAGACCTCGGCTTCCCCTGCGTGGTCAAACCGGTGATGAGTTCGTCGGGCAAGGGCCAGAGCCTGTTGCGTAGCGCCGATGACGTGCAGAAAGCCTGGGACTACGCCCAGGAAGGCGGGCGTGCAGGTAAAGGTCGGGTGATCATCGAAGGGTTTATCGACTTCGACTACGAAATCACCCTGCTGACCGTGCGTCACGTCGGTGGCACCACCTTCTGCGCGCCTGTCGGCCATCGTCAGGAGAAGGGCGACTACCAGGAGTCCTGGCAGCCCCAGGCCATGAGCCCGGCGGCCCTGGCCGAATCCGAGCGCGTCGCCAAAGCCGTGACCGAGGCCCTGGGTGGTCGTGGTCTGTTTGGGGTCGAGCTGTTTATCAAGGGCGACCAGGTGTGGTTCAGCGAAGTCTCGCCGCGCCCTCACGACACCGGGCTGGTGACCCTGATTTCCCAGGACTTGTCGCAGTTTGCCCTGCACGCGCGGGCGATTCTTGGCCTGCCGATCCCATTGATCCGCCAGTTCGGGCCTTCGGCTTCGGCGGTGATTCTGGTGGAAGGGCAATCGACCCAGACGGCGTTCGCCAACCTCGGCGCGGCCCTGAGCGAGCCGGATACCGCACTGCGTCTGTTCGGCAAACCGGAAGTGAATGGCCAGCGTCGCATGGGCGTGGCGTTGGCGCGGGATGAGTCGATCGAGGCTGCCCGGGCCAAGGCGACCCGTGCCTCTCAAGCGGTGGTTGTAGAGCTGTAAAAGCATCGCGGGCAAGCCCGCTCCTACATGTGGAAGGCGTTCCAGTGTGGGAGCGGGTTTGCCCGCGATAGCGGTCTATCAGGCGACCTTGTTCAAATCGTTATCCCGCGTCTCTTTCAGGCACAGCACCGCAATCAAACTGAGCAACGCTGCCGCCGACACATACCCGCCGACATAACTCAGCCCACCCATCGCCACCAGTTTGGTCGCGAAAAACGGTGCGGCCGAAGCCCCGACAATCCCGCCCAGGTTATACGCCGCCGACGCCCCGGTGTAACGCACGCGTGTCGGAAACAGTTCCGGCAACAACGCCCCCATCGGCGCAAAGGTCACGCCCATCAGGAACAGTTCCAGGCACAGGAACAGCGCCACGGCCCAGGTCGAGCCGTGGGTCAGCAATGGTTCCATGGTGAAGCCCGAAAGAATCGCCAGCACCGCACCGACGATCAACACCGGCTTGCGCCCATAGCGGTCACTGGCCAGGGCTGCCAGCGGTGTGGCCGCGCCCATGAACAACACGGCAAAGCACAGCAGGGCGAGGAAGGTTTCGCGGCTGTAGCCCAGGGTGCTCACGCCATAGCTCAGGGAAAACGCCGTGGTGATATAGAACAGCGCATAGCACACCACCATCGCGGCCGCGCCCAGCAGCACTTGCAACCAATGCTGGCTGAACAGCTCCACCAGCGGCACTTTTACTGGTTTTTCCTTGGCCACGGCGTTGGCGAACACCGGGGTTTCATGCAGTTTGAGGCGCGCATACAGGCCCACCATCACCAGCGCGGCGCTGAGCAGGAACGGAATGCGCCAGCCCCAGCTACGGAATTGTTCATCGTCCAGGTTCATCGCCAGGATCAGGAACAGCCCATTGGCCGCCAAAAAGCCAATGGAAGGCCCCAACTGCGGGAACATGCCGAACCAGGCACGCTTGCCCTTGGGCGCGTTTTCGGTGGCCAGCAGCGCGGCGCCGCCCCATTCCCCGCCCAGCCCCAGGCCCTGGCCGAAACGCAGCACGCACAACAGGATCGGGGCCCAGGCACCAATGGTGTCGTAACCCGGCAACAGGCCGATCAGGGTGGTGCACACGCCCATCAGCAGCAAGGAGGCCACCAGCGTCGACTTGCGCCCGATGCGGTCACCGAAGTGGCCGAACAGCGCCGAACCCAGTGGCCGCGCGATAAAGGCGATACCGAAGGTCAGGAACGCCGCCAGCATCTGCGCGGTGCCGGAACTCTGCGGGAAGAACACCGGGCCGATCACCAGCGCGGCGGCCGTGGCGTAGATATAGAAGTCGTAGAACTCGATGGCGGTGCCGATGATGCTCGCGGTGGCGACCCGGCTGGTCGAGTTGGTCGGGGCGGCGGGAGCGGCCTCGTTATAGGTGGTGCTCATTGAGGTATCCCTGATGGTCATTGCGCGCTTGGCGCGGATTATTATTGGTCTTGCACCCATGGATCAGGGCAGTGCGCGGCGTTGGCTCGGGATGGGAGCGGGTACCGGTCAGACACGGGGTTGCGGTGCCTGGACACGCTCAGTGCGGATAGCACGCGGTCGGGCGGGGCTTGGGTAAGCGCGATAGATTATAGGAAGGGGGTTGCGCTGCAAACAAGGGCTGGAGCGCGGTCTTAGCGGCTGAAAACATCAAATGTGGGAGAAGCGGGCGCCTCGGTGTATCAGTGACACTGAGGTGAGGCTATCGCGGGCAAGCCCGCTTCCACACGGGCTTGTCCACCGTGAGTCAGGTGGCAATCGGCGCTGAGCCGATATGCCAGATCAGCACCTTGCTCACCCGATTGTCTTCAGTTTCGAGGATTTCCAGGCGATAACGGCCGATCTTCACGCACACCGAGCAATCGGGAATGGTCTCCAGCGCTTCGGTCACCAGGCCGTTGAGGGTCTTGGGGCCGTCGCTGGGCAGGTGCCAGCCCAGGCACTTGTTCAGCTCGCGGATCGATACGGCACCGTCGATCACATAGCGGCCGTCAGGCTGGGGCTGGATCAGCGGGTTATCCAGGCTCTGCTCGCTTTCGAATTCGCCGACGATCTCTTCCAGAATGTCTTCCAGGGTGACGATGCCCAGCACTTCGCCGTATTCGTCCACCACCATGCCCAGGCGGCGTTGCTGCTTGTGGAAGTTGAGCAATTGCAGTTGCAGCGGCGTGCTTTCCGGGACGAAGTACGGCTCGTGGCAGGCTGCGAGCAGGGCTTCCTTGGTCAGGCTGGCATCGGGCAGCAGGTGCTGGATCTGCCGGGTGTTGAGCACCGCCTCGACCTGGTTGATATCGCTGTGGAACACCGGCAGCCGCGTGCGCTTGGAGCTGCGCAGTTGTTCGATGATCTCCTCGATAGAGTCGTCGAGGTTGATGCCATCGACTTCGCTGCGCGGCACCAGGATGTCATTGACGGTAATGTTGTCCAGGGCGTGGATACCCGGCATGCCCGGCCGAGGGTCGTCGTTCGCGTCTGAGGCTTGCTCGTCGGACGGGTTGCTCTGTGGCTCGTCGCTTTTCTTGACGATCCCCGACTTGCGTTCGAAAGGGCGCAGCAACAGCAGGCTGAGGCCATTGAGCAGCCAGGCCAGGGGATAGAGGATTTTCAGCGGCACACCCAGCAGCGTATTGCCAAACCCCAGCACCGCGTGCGGATAGCGGGTGGCGAGGGTGCGCGGCAGGTAGTCGGCCAGCACCAGCAACAGCCCGCTGGAGACCAGCCAACCCAGCCAGGGACCGTTTTCGGCCCAGGCATAGATCGCCAGCAGGGTGCACAGAATCACCACCACCGCGCGGCACAGGGTGTTGCACAGGATCAGGCTGTTGCGCGGGAAGTTGAGGCGGGCGGCGGCCTTGTCGCCCTGGCGCGTACCGGGGCGCAGGGCCAGCAAATGGTGCTGGGCCGCTTCGATGGCGGTAAACAGCGCCGACCACAAGACCAGCAGCGCGACTACCGCGAGCATCGGCTCAAGGGGCAAGTTGTGCATGATTGCCGCCCGTCAGATATGCAGGATGAATTCGCGAACCAGCTTGCTGCCGAAATACGCCAGCATCAGCAGGCAGAAGCCGGCCAGGGTCCAGCGGATCGCCTTGTGCCCGCGCCAGCCCAGGCGATTGCGGCCCCACAGCAGCACGCTGAACACCACCCAGGCCAGGCACGCCAGCAGGGTTTTGTGCACCAGGTGCTGGGCGAACAGGTTCTCGACGAACAGCCAGCCGGAAATCAGCGACAGCGACAGCAGCGTCCAGCCGGCCCAGAGGAAACCGAACAGCAGGCTTTCCATGGTCTGCAGCGGCGGGAAGTTCTTGATCAGCCCGGAAGGGTGCTTGTGCTTGAGCTGGTGGTCCTGCAAGAGCAGCAGCAACGCCTGGAACACGGCGATGGTGAACATGCCGTAGGCCAGGATCGACAGCAAGATATGCGCGAGGATGCCCGGCTCCTCGTCGATCACCTGCACCGTGCCGGTGGGGGCAAATTGCGCCAGCAGCACTGTCAGCATCCCCAGGGGGAAGAGCAGCAACAGCAGGTTCTCCACCGGGATCCGCGCGCAGGCCAGCAGCGTCAAGGCAATGACCGCAGCGGCAATCAGGCTGGCGGCGCTGAAAAAATCCAGGCCCAGGCCCACTGGTGTCATCAGGTGGGTGAACAGGCTGGCAGCGTGGGCCAGCAAGGCGAACACGCCGAGGCCGGCCAGCAGGCGTTTGTCCGCTCTGGCGCGTTGGGCCAGACGGGTGCCCTGGTAGAGGGTCGCAGCGGCATACAAGAGTGCGGCGGCGAGACTGGGTAGCAAACTGGGTGACAAAGGGAGCATAAATCCTGTTAGGCAAGCCCGAAAGCCGATGAGTTTGGCACACACCTGCGTTCCACGAAAGACCAGCGGGCCAGACAGCGGGTGTGCATGACGGCAGTCTTCGCTATAATCCGCGACCTGCCCACGCCGCAGGCTCGCCAAGCGCTGTTTTTAATAGCGATTTACACAGCCTGGGCCGCCATTACCTCGGTCTACCGATGCACTTCGATGAATAGGGCCTGAAAGGATCGCGCATGTTTGAAAACTTGACTGACCGTCTCTCGCAGACGCTGCGCCATGTCACCGGCAAGGCCAAGCTGACCGAGGACAATATTAAAGACACCCTGCGCGAAGTGCGCATGGCGTTGCTCGAAGCCGACGTTGCCTTGCCTGTGGTCAAGGATTTCGTCAACTCGGTCAAGGAGCGTGCGGTCGGCACTGAAGTGTCCCGCAGCCTGACGCCGGGCCAGGCCTTTGTGAAGGTCGTCCAGGCCGAGCTCGAAAGCCTGATGGGTGCGGCCAACGAAGACCTGAACCTCAGCGCCGTGCCGCCGGCCGTGGTGTTGATGGCCGGTTTGCAGGGGGCGGGCAAGACCACCACCGCTGCCAAGCTGGCGCGCTTCCTTAAAGAGCGCAAGAAAAAATCCGTGATGGTGGTGTCGGCGGACGTGTACCGTCCGGCCGCGATCAAGCAGCTGGAAATGCTCGCCGGTGAAATCGGCGTGACCTTTTTCCCGTCCGACCTGAGCCAGAAGCCGGTCGACATCGCCAACGCTGCCATTAAAGAAGCCAAGCTCAAGTTCATCGACGTGGTGATCGTCGATACCGCCGGTCGCCTGCACATCGACGAAGAGATGATGGGCGAGATCAAGGCGCTGCATGCCGCGATCAACCCGGTAGAAACCCTGTTCGTGGTCGATGCCATGACCGGCCAGGACGCGGCGAACACCGCCAAGGCCTTTGGTGATGCCCTGCCGCTGACCGGCGTGATCCTGACCAAGGTCGACGGTGATGCCCGTGGCGGTGCCGCACTGTCGGTGCGCGCAATCACCGGCAAGCCGATCAAGTTCATCGGTATGGGCGAGAAGACCGAAGCGCTCGAGCCGTTCCACCCTGAGCGGATCGCCTCGCGGATCCTCGGCATGGGCGACGTGCTCAGCCTGATCGAGCAGGCCGAGCAGACCCTCGACAAGGACAAGGCCGACAAGCTGGCCAAGAAGCTGAAAAAGGGCAAGGGCTTCGACCTCGAAGACTTCCGCGATCAGCTGCAACAGATGAAGAACATGGGCGGCCTCGGCGGCCTGATGGACAAGCTGCCGAACATCGGCGGTGTGAACCTGGCGCAAATGGGCAATGCCCAGGGTGCGGCAGAGAAGCAGTTCAAGCAGATGGAAGCCATCATCAACTCCATGACCCCGGCCGAGCGCCGCGACCCTGAGCTGATCAGCGGTTCGCGCAAACGTCGGATCGCCATGGGTTCCGGCACCCAGGTGCAGGACATCGGTCGCTTGATCAAGCAGCACAAGCAGATGCAAAAGATGATGAAGAAGTTCTCCGCCAAAGGCGGCATGGCCAAAATGATGCGCGGCATGGGCGGTATGATGCCCGGCCGTGGCATGCCGAAGATGTAAAGAATTCGCGCAAGGGCTTGCTCTTGCGCAGACCCACAAGGATGTGGGATCTCCAGCAAACCCGCCGTTGGCGGGAGCTGACTCGCCGTTTTAACCGACGGCTCTATAGCAGATCTGAATGGCCCGCGGTCAGGCGCCGGAAAAAGACATTTGCAAAAGTCCGGATATTCCTTAGAATATGCGGCCTTTCGGGCACCCATGCCCGCTGTGCATTTAGATTTGCAGCACCGACTACAGGAACGATGTTCACATGCTAACAATCCGTCTTGCCCTTGGCGGCTCCAAAAAGCGCCCGTTTTACCACTTGACCGTAACCGACAGCCGCAACCCGCGCGACGGTTCGCACAAGGAACAGGTTGGTTTCTTCAACCCTGTTGCTCGTGGTCAAGAAGTTCGTCTGTCCGTGAACCAAGAGCGCGTAGCCTACTGGCTGAGCGTTGGTGCACAGCCTTCCGAGCGTGTTGCCAAGTTGTTGAAGGACTCGGCTAAGGCCGCAGCCTGAGCAATATGAACGCGACGCCAGCTGTTGCTGATGATTTGATCGTTATCGGCAAGATTTACTCTGTTCATGGCGTTCGCGGCGAAGTGAAGGTGTATTCCTTTACTGATCCGACTGAAAACCTGTTGCAGTACAAGACCTGGACGCTCAAGCGCGAAGGTAGTGTGAAACAGGTCGAGCTGGTCAGTGGACGCGGGAACGATAAGTTCCTGGTCGCAAAGCTCAAGGGTCTCGATGATCGTGAAGAAGCGCGTCTTCTGGCCGGTTATGAGATCTGCGTGCCGCGCAACCTGTTCCCTGAATTGACCGACGGCGAGTACTACTGGTACCAGCTGGAAGGTCTGAAGGTTATTGATCAACTCGGGCAATTGCTCGGGAAAATCGACCATCTTCTGGAAACCGGCGCCAATGATGTAATGGTGGTCAAGCCTTGCGCTGGCAGCCTGGATGATCGCGAACGCCTGTTGCCCTATACCGAGCAATGCGTGTTGGCCGTCGACCTGGCAGCGGGCGAGATGAAGGTGGAATGGGACGCGGACTTCTAAGCGTGGCTAATTTGCGCATTGAAGTGATCAGTTTGTTTCCCGAGATGTTTTCTGCCATCAGCGAGTACGGCATCACCAGTCGGGCGGTGAAACAAGGGCTCTTGCAGCTCACTTGTTGGAACCCGCGAGACTACACGACGGATCGACATCACACTGTGGACGATCGCCCATTTGGCGGTGGCCCGGGCATGGTGATGAAGATCAAGCCCCTGGAAGACGCCCTGGTTCAGGCCAAGGCAGCAGCAGGGGAGAAGGCGAAGGTAATTTACCTGTCCCCTCAAGGCCGTCAGCTGAAACAGGCGGCGGTACGCGAACTGGCGAATGAGGAAGCACTGATCCTGATTGCCGGTCGCTATGAAGGCATTGACGAGCGTTTTATTGAAGCTCATGTCGATGAAGAGTGGTCGATTGGGGACTATGTCCTGTCTGGCGGTGAGCTGCCGGCGATGGTCCTGATAGATGCGGTTACACGACTGCTGCCTGGAGCTTTAGGGCATGCGGACTCCGCGGAGGAAGATTCCTTCACGGATGGTTTGCTGGATTGCCCGCACTACACCCGACCGGAGGTGTATGCGGATCAGCGTGTTCCCGACGTGTTGCTAAGTGGCAATCACGCACACATCCGGCGTTGGCGTTTACAGCAGTCCCTTGGTCGGACCTATGAACGACGCGCCGATCTTCTGGAAAGCCGCTCGCTTTCTGGAGAAGAGAAGAAGCTGCTCGAGGAATACATCCTCGCGCGGGACGATAGTTAACAACGTATCGATGGTAGATCCGACGATCTACCTTAGGAGCACAGCATGACTAACAAAATCATCCTTGCACTCGAAGCAGAGCAGATGACCAAAGAGATCCCTACCTTTGCCCCGGGCGACACTATTGTCGTTCAGGTGAAAGTGAAGGAAGGCGACCGTTCGCGTCTGCAAGCGTTCGAAGGCGTCGTAATCGCCAAGCGTAACCGTGGTGTGAACAGTGCTTTCACTGTTCGTAAAATCTCCAACGGTGTTGGCGTAGAGCGTACTTTCCAGACCTACAGCCCGCAAATCGACAGCATGGCCGTTAAGCGTCGCGGTGACGTACGTAAAGCCAAGCTGTACTACCTGCGTGACCTGTCCGGTAAAGCAGCTCGCATCAAGGAAAAACTGGCTTAAGTCCAGCTTCCCGATGCAGAAAAAAGCAGCCTACGGGCTGCTTTTTTGTGCCTGAAATTTGCCCCTTGCCCGGAACCCGTTCATGACCACCCGCCTCGAAGAAATCCAGCGCCGCACCGACCTGTCCGTGACCCATGTAACCAAAGCCGTATTCCCGCCGACCACCAACCACCACAACACGCTGTTTGGCGGTACTGCATTGGCCTGGATGGATGAAGTGTCGTTCATCACCGCCACGCGCTTTTGCCGTTTGCCGCTGGTGACGGTGTCTACCGACCGTATCGACTTCAATCACGCGATCCCGGCCGGTTCCATCGTCGAGCTGATTGGCCGCGTGATCAAAGTCGGTAACACCAGCCTCAAGGTGGAAGTGGAGGTGTTTGTCGAGAGCATGAGTGCCGATGGCCGCGAGAAGGCGATCCAGGGTGTGTTCAGCTTTGTCGCAATTGATGACGATAAGCGCCCGGTGCCAGTGCTGCCTGGGTTTGTAGACTGATCCGAGACCGCGTCGCCGCTATCGCGGGCCAGCCAGCTCCCACATTAGCCATGCATTTTCCTGGGGGCGGGGGCTTGCCTGCGATAGGATCTACCAGACACTAAAGTACTCAGCCTGAGCCCCCATGCCCGCCATTGACCATCCCCTGATCGACCGCTTCCTCGACGCCCTCTGGCTGGAAAAAGGCCTGTCGGACAACACGCGCCAGTCCTACCGCAGCGACCTGGCCCTGTTCAATGGCTGGTTGCTGGAGAGAAACCTCGAGCTGAGCCACGCCGGGCGTGAGTTGATCCTCGATCACCTGGCCTGGCGCCTTGAGCAGAACTACAAGCCGCGCTCCACTGCGCGATTCCTCTCGGGAGTGCGTGGGTTTTATCGCTATTTGCTGCGGGAAAAGCTGATTGCTGTCGACCCGACCCTGCAAGTCGATATGCCGCAACTCGGCAGGCCGTTGCCCAAGTCCCTGTCAGAAGCCGACGTCGAAGCCCTGCTGGCCGCGCCCGACCTGAGCGAAGCCATCGGCCAGCGCGACCGCGCCATGCTGGAAGTCTTGTATGCCTGCGGCCTGCGCGTCACCGAGCTGATCAGCCTGACCCTGGAGCAGGTCAACCTGCGCCAGGGTGTGTTGCGGGTGATGGGCAAGGGCAGCAAGGAGCGCCTGGTGCCCATGGGCGAAGAGGCAATCGTGTGGGTCGAGCGCTATATGCGCGATGCCCGCAGCGAGCTGCTCGGCGGGCGCCCCAGTGACGTGCTGTTCCCCAGCCTGCGCGGCGAGCAGATGACCCGCCAGACCTTCTGGCATCGCATCAAGCACCAGGCCAAGGTCGCCGGGATCGGCAAGTCGCTGTCCCCCCACACCCTGCGCCATGCATTTGCCACCCATCTGCTCAACCATGGCGCGGATTTGCGCGTGGTGCAGATGTTGCTGGGCCATAGCGACCTGTCGACCACGCAGATTTATACCCATGTGGCGCGGGCAAGGTTGCAGGACCTGCATGCCAAACATCACCCAAGGGGCTGACAGGCCCCAATTTGGCCGCCAGCGTCTGCCCTGGCGCCCAATTGTGGTAGGCTTTGCCGGTTTGCAAAGGGGACGGTCCCGAGCCGTGTTTCCAGATCGGCGTCCTGGCCTTCGTCCCTGCATCTGCCTTCAGGAGTTCCCATGCGCTTGACCCAGATTTTTGCCGCCGCAGCCATTGCGTTGGTTTCAACCTTTGCCGTCGCCGATGACGCCGCCGAGAAGACAATCCGTAAGAGTCTGGAAAGCCTCCAGCTCGAAACCCCGGTCGAAAGCATCAGCGCCAGCCCGATGGCCGGCCTGTATGAAGTCAAGCTCAAGGGCAGCCGCGTGCTGTATGCCAGCGCCGACGGTCAGTACATCGTCCAGGGCTACCTGTTCCAGTTGAAAGACGGCAAGCCGGTCAACCTCACCGAGAAGGCTGAGCGCGTTGGGATCTCCAAGCTGATCAACGGTATCCCGGTGGCCGAGACCGTGGTCTACCCCGCGATTGGCGAAACCAAGACCCACATCACTGTGTTCACCGACACCACTTGCCCGTACTGCCACAAGCTGCACGCCGAGATACCTGCGCTGAACAAGATGGGTGTCGAAGTGCGTTACGTAGCGTTCCCGCGCCAGGGCCTCGGTTCGCCGGGCGACGAGCAACTGCAAGCGGTATGGTGCGCAACCGACAAGAAAGCAGCCATGGACAAGATGGTCGATGGCAAAGAAATCAAGTCCGCCAAGTGTGCCAATCCGGTTTCCAAGCAGTACGCTCTGGGTCAGTCCATCGGGGTGAACGGTACGCCGGCCATCGTCTTGGCCGACGGCCAGGTGATTCCGGGCTACCAGCCTGCGCCACAAGTCGCCAAACTGGCACTGGGTGCCAAATAAACAGTATTGTCGAGCCTTTGACGATCAGGCCCGCCGACACGTCGACGGGTCATTAACAGAGAGCCGCAGTTGTGCGGCTGTTTTTCACGGCCGACCTTGAGTCGGCCGTTTCATGGGGAGTTCTTCAGTGAAACCGGTCAAAGTAGGCATCTGTGGGTTAGGGACCGTCGGTGGCGGCACCTTGAACGTACTTCAGCGTAACGCTGAGGAGATTTCCCGCCGTGCAGGGCGCGGGATTGAAGTGGCACAAATTGCCATGCGTACGCCAAAGCCTCAGTACCAAACGACCGGTATTGCGATTACCAACGATGTCTTCGATGTGGCCACGAACCCTGAAATCGACATCGTCATCGAGTTGGTCGGCGGCTACACCGTCGCCCGTGAGTTGGTGCTCAAGGCCATCGAAAACGGCAAGCACGTGGTTACCGCCAACAAGGCGCTGATTGCCGTGCACGGCAACGAAATTTTCGCCAAGGCCCGCGAGAAGGGCGTGATCGTGGCGTTCGAAGCCGCAGTCGCTGGCGGTATCCCGGTGATCAAGGCGATCCGCGAAGGCCTGTCGGCCAACCGTATCAACTGGGTTGCGGGCATCATCAACGGCACCGGTAACTTCATCCTTACCGAAATGCGCGAGAAGGGCCGTACCTTCGAAGACGTGCTGGCCGAAGCCCAGGCCCTGGGTTACGCCGAAGCCGACCCGACGTTTGACGTAGAAGGTATCGACGCGGCGCACAAGCTGACCATCCTGGCGTCCATCGCCTTTGGTATCCCGCTGCAGTTCGACAAGGCCTACACCGAAGGCATCACCAAGCTGACCACCGCCGACGTGAACTACGCCGAAGCCCTGGGCTACCGCATCAAGCACCTGGGCGTGGCGCGCAGTACCGCTGCCGGTATCGAGTTGCGCGTGCACCCGACCCTGATTCCGGCCGACCGCCTGATCGCCAACGTCAATGGCGTGATGAACGCGGTGATGGTCAATGGTGATGCGGCCGGTTCGACCCTGTTCTACGGCGCCGGTGCCGGCATGGAGCCGACCGCTTCGTCGGTGATCGCCGACCTGGTGGACGTGGTCCGCGCCATGACCAGCGACCCGGAAAACCGCGTGCCGCACCTGGCCTTCCAGCCGGACTCGCTGTCGGCCCACCCGATCCTGCCGATCGAAGCCTGCGAAAGCTCCTACTACCTGCGGATCCAGGCCAAGGATCACCCGGGCGTGTTGGCCCAGGTGGCCAGCATCCTCTCGGAGCGCGGCATCAACATTGAGTCGATCATGCAGAAGGAAGTCGAAGAACACGACGGCCTGGTGCCCATGATCCTGCTGACCCACCGTGTGCTGGAACAGCATATGAACGATGCCATTGCCGCGCTGGAAGCCCTGCAGGGCGTGGTCGGGCCGGTGGTGCGGATCCGCGTCGAACACCTGAACTAACGATAGGTTGCAGAGGCCCCGCAGGTTCGGCGGCCTCTGTTCAAGAATGTTGTAGAGGAGCCAGTCATGCGTTACATCAGCACCCGCGGCCAGGCACCGGCCCTGAATTTCGAAGACGTCCTGCTCGCAGGCCTCGCCACTGACGGCGGCCTGTACGTGCCGGAAAACCTGCCACGCTTTACCCAGGAAGAAATCGCCTCCTGGGCTGGCCTGCCGTACCACGAGCTGGCGTTCCGGGTCATGCGCCCGTTCGTTACCGGCAGCATCCCCGATGCCGATTTCAAGAAGATCCTCGAAGAAACCTACGGCGTGTTCTCGCACAACGCCATCGCCCCGCTGCGTCAGCTGAACGGCAACGAATGGGTGCTGGAGCTGTTCCACGGCCCGACCCTGGCGTTCAAGGATTTCGCCCTGCAACTGCTCGGTCGCCTGCTGGATTACGTGCTGGAGAAACGCGGCGAGCGCGTGGTGATCATCGGTGCCACCTCCGGTGATACCGGCTCGGCGGCCATCGAAGGCTGCAAGCACTGCGAAAACGTCGACATCTTCATCCTGCACCCGCACAACCGCGTATCGGATGTGCAGCGCCGGCAGATGACGACCATCTTCGGCGAGAACATCCACAATATCGCGGTCGAAGGCAACTTCGACGACTGCCAGGAAATGGTCAAGGCCAGCTTTGCTGACCAGAGCTTCCTCAAAGGCACGCGTCTGGTTGCGGTGAACTCGATCAACTGGGCGCGGATCATGGCCCAGATCGTCTACTACTTCCACGCCTCGCTGCAGTTGGGCGGGCCGGCACGTTCGGTGTCGTTCTCGGTGCCGACCGGCAACTTCGGCGATATCTTCGCCGGTTACCTGGCGCGCAACATGGGCCTGCCGATCAACCAGTTGATCGTCGCCACCAACCGTAACGACATCCTGCACCGCTTCATGAGCGGCAACCAGTACGTCAAGGAAACCCTGCACGCGACCCTGTCGCCGTCGATGGACATCATGGTCTCGTCGAACTTCGAACGCCTGCTGTTCGACATGCACGGTCGTAACGGCGCGGCCCTGGCCGGCCTGATGGACAGCTTCAAGCAGGGTGGTGGTTTCAGCGTCGATCAGGAGCGCTGGACCGAGACCCGCAAGCTGTTCGACTCCCTGGCCGTGGACGATGCCCAGACCTGCGAGACCATCGCTGAAGTCTATGCCCAGACCGGCGAGCTGCTGGACCCGCACACCGCCATTGGCGTCAAGGCCGCGCGCGAATGCCGGCGCAGCCTGGACATCCCGATGGTGATCCTCGGCACGGCCCACCCGGTGAAATTCCCTGAGGCGGTGCAGAAGGCCGGTGTCGGCAAGGCTCTGGAACTGCCGCCGCACCTGGCTGACCTGTTTGAGCGGGAAGAGCGTTGCACGGTATTGCCTAATGACCTGAAGGCTATTCAGGCGTTCGTCAGCCAGCATGGCAATCGTGGTAAGCCGCTCTGAGTTCTGAAAGGCTGCACGAATAAGGCAAACGGCGCTTGTCCAGAGATGGGGAAGCGCCGTTTTTCTTGGCGGGTATCGCGCCCTGTTTTTGATCCAGGGCGCCCCGTTACCCCTGCAACGGATATGTCCACCGAACAAAAAATAACCAAAAAGGAAACCCCCACGGTGCGGTTCACGACCCGATGGCACCTGTGCCTACTGAGCGCGCTGCTGCTCGGCCACCTGCCTGCAAGCCTGGCCGCCGTCAGCCTGCCGTTCAATCTGGTGCCGGCGTTTATCACCCTCGCGCCCATCCCCCTGGCACCCGCCGAGCGGCAGTGGCTGGCGCAACACCGAACCCTGAGGGTGGGGATTTCCATTGATGACTACCAACCCATCGATATCACCCGCGATCGCAATCGCTACCAGGGCATCAGTGCCGACTACTTGAGCCTGGTGGGGGCGCGACTCGGCGTGTCGATGCAGGTGATGGGCTTCGCCGAGCGCGCCCAGGCCGTGGATGCCCTGCGCGCCGGGACGATTGATATCCTCACCAGCGCCAACGGCTATGAACGTGACGTGCCCGGCCTGGCCTTTACGGCGGACTATATGCCCGACCGTTCGGTGGTGGTGACCCGCGGTGCCGACGCCACGCCAAACGACGCACTCCAGGACAAGAAGGTGGTGTTGCTCGATGGCTACGCCAACGTCAAGAACGTGCATGCCGCCTACCCGCAAAGCCACATCATGCTGGCGCCCAATCTCTATAGCGGCCTCGAAGCCCTGGAGCAGGGTGATGTGGATGCGTTTATCGGCAATGAAGTGATCGTGCGCGCCTACAAGTCCCTGCGTCCTTACCTGAGCATGCAGATCAAGGAGCAAAGCCGCCTGGCGCCGATTGGTTTTGCCTTCGCCACGCGCCAGGCCGATCCCTTGCTGGGCAAGATGATGGACCGGGCGTTGCAGAGCATTGATGACTCGGTGCGCCGTGAGATCCTGGCCCGTTGGACCACCGGGCTGGGGGTGGACGTCGTCGGTGAGCGTATTCCCCTGTCGGCCGCCGAGCAGGCCTGGGTGCTGCAGCATCCCCATGTGGTGGTGGCGTCCCAGCAATACTCGCCCTATGTGTTCAAAGACAAGGACGGGCGCTGGGTCGGGCTGAATGTCGACCTGCTCAATCGCCTGTCGCGCATGACCGGTTTGCAGTTCGTCATGGAGGAAGTGTTTTCCACCGCGCAGACCCTGGCAATCCTGGAAAACGGCAGTGCGGATATGAGCACTACCCTGGTGGAAAACACCGAACGCCGAAGGTTTCTGGATTTCAGCCACGGGTTTGGCGGTGCCGGCTGGGTGTTTGTCGAGCGTCTTGATACGCCACCGCTGAACAGCCTCAGCCAGCTTTCGGGCGAGGTGTTGGCGCTGCCGGCGCGGCATGTGCTCGAAGGCTACATCCGGCGTGAATACCCGCAGATCCGCCTGCGCTCGGTGGCCAACTACACCGAGGCTCGCGCCCTGGTAGCCCGGGGAGACGCGGCAGCGACCATCCAGAGTGAAGTCGAGGTGCAGAGTTATCCGACCGATGAGTTGCGGGTCGGTCGCAGTGTCGATGGCAAGTGGTCCAGTGACAACCTGTCAGTGCGCAAGGACCATCCCGAGCTGCTGAGTATTTTGAACAAGGCCCTGGAAGCTTTGCCGGTAGCCGAACTGAGCGCGTTGCGCCTGCGCTGGATGGGCGCGGTGGCGGTCCCGGTACCCGCCTGGCAGCGTGTGCCGCCATGGGCCTATTGGACGGTCGCCACGGCGCTGCTGTTTGTGCTGGTATCCCTGGTCTGGAACAGTCGGCTCAAGCGTCAGATCCGCCAGCGTGTGGAGGCCGAGCGACGGCTCAATGACCAACTGGCGTTCAAGCGCGCCCTGCTCGACGGCATGCCCAACCCGGTGTTTGTGCGTGACCTCGCTGGCCGTTTGGTCACCTGCAACAAAAGCTATGAACAGCAGTTGGCCACCCGGCTTGAACTGATCCAGGGCCTGACCCTGCCGGAGAGTGGAATTTTGCCGGCCGCCACCGCCTTGCGCCTGCATGTGGGGCACATGGAGCAACTGGAGACGCAGCAGTCGTTGTTTATCGACCGCCAACTGGAGTTCAACGGCGGTATCGCCCATGTCTATCAATGGACCGTGCCGTTTTACGATGCCCAGGGCCAGTTGCGGGGTTTGCTCGGGGGCTGGGTCGATATCAACGAGCGCAAGGTCCTGGAAACCCAACTGATGGACGCGCGTCGCGCTGCCGATGAAGCGAACTACGCCAAGAGTGCCTTTGTGTCGAACCTCAGTCATGAGATTCGTACACCGATGACGGCGATTATCGGCCTGCTGGAGCTGGAGCAGGAGCGCGCCCTGGCCTCGGGCGCCCCTGTTTCCGAGGCGTTGCAGGTGGCCCATCGCTCGGCACGGGAGTTGATTGCCCTGATGGGCGATAGCCTTGATCTGGCGAAGATCGAAGCCGGCCATCTGCAATTGGCGCCACAGACCACTGACCTGAAAGGTTTCTTCGAAGGCATCCAGCGCCTGTTTGAAGCCACTGCGCAGAAAAAGGGCCTGCACCTGACCCTGGCGTTCGATCCCCAGGCCCAAGGCTTTTACTGGTTCGACCCGCTGCGCCTGCGCCAGGTCATGCATAACCTTTTGGGCAATGCGCTGAAGTTCACGCAACGCGGAGATGTGCGTATGCGTGTCGCCTGCCAGGTGGATGGTGAGGGGCATGAATACTTGCACCTGTGCGTCGAAGATACTGGCCCCGGCATCAGCGTCGAACAGCAGGCACGAGTGTTCCGGCCGTTTATCCAGGGCAGCCCGCTGACGGCTGCCGAACATGGCGGCACCGGCTTGGGTTTGAGTATCTGCCAGCAACTGGTGGACCTGATGGGCGGGCAAATCACCCTGCACAGCGCCCTGGGCGAAGGCACCACCGTGTGTATCGACCTGCGCCTGGACCGGGTCGGCAGTGACGACCTGCCGGCGCCGGTGGCCGCCGCGCCGGTGCTGGCTGGGGGCCGGGTGCTGTCGGTGCTGATTGTCGACGACCTGCCGGCCAACCGCTTGGTGCTGGTCCAGCAGTTGCAATTCCTCGGGCACCAGGTGGTGGCCCTCAATAGTGCCGAGGCCGCATTGCAGCGTTGGCGCAGCGAGGCGTTCGACGTGCTGGTGACTGATTGTCATATGCCGGGCATGTCCGGTTATGCCCTGGCCGAGGCCATTCGCCAGATCGAAACCCAGGAGCAGCGCCCGCGCTGCGCGTTGATTGGCTGCACCGCTGCGGCCCAGGAGGACGAAAGCCAGCGCGGCCAGCAGGCGGGTATGGATGTGCTGCTGGTCAAGCCGGTGACCCTGGAGCAGTGGGCCCAGGTGCTGGCCCGGGTCACGGCGGTACCGGCCTTCGACCTGCAGGCCCTGCGCAAGATGACCCAGGCCGACGGGCCGATTCTGCAAAGCATGTTGCAGGAGTTGGCGAACAATTTGGAGCACGAGCACCACCTGTTGGGCAACGCCATGGCCGAGCACGACCTGGTGCAGGTGCGGGCCAGCCTGCATCGCCTCAAGGGCATTTGTTGCCTGGTGGATGCGCTGCCGTTGGCCAAGGCCTGCATCGCCCTTGAAAGCAGTGCGCGGGAACACCGCGACGCTGAGCTGCCGGTGCGCTGGCAAGCCTTGTCGCAGGCATTGTTGGCACTGCGAGAGGAGATTCAGCCTTATCTGGAGCAAGAATAGGACGCGTCCTATGTGGTCGCGTCCGGGTTTTGGCTAATGTGGGCCATCCTGCACGCAGCCCCAGAGTTTTCCATGCGCTCACTCAAAGTCCTGATTCTCGAAGATCACCCGTTCCAGCTGATGGCCCTGCACCAGATGCTCAACGCCAACGGCGTGTTCAACGTGCTTACGGCCGACAGCGTCGAGGTCGCCCGCCAGTCGCTGGCGAGCAAGGGGCCGGTGGATATCGCCATCTGCGATCTGTACCTGGAGCATGGCGACTCACTGGGGCTGATCCGCGAAATGGCTGAGCACAGCCAGGCCCAGGTCCTGGTCCTGTTGAGCGACGCCGAACCGGATGTACTGGAAGGCGTGGCGAGCATGGCGCGTCAGGCGGGGTTGAACGTATTGGGGTGCATGCCCAAGCCGGCTTCCGCCACTTCCATCGGGCAGATGCTCGATGCCTGCCGGCAGCGCTTGCGGCCGAGCCCGCAAGCGCTGTCCTGGGACCGTGTGCACCAGATGCTGGGAGTGAGTGAATTCGCTACCGAGAAACTTTGCGCTGAGGTCGGCGAGGCCGCCATTGAGCGTTACGCCCGTGTCTGCTACCAGCCCATCGTCAGCCAGGCCGGTGATCTGCAAGGCGTGGAGGCGTTGGCGCGCTGGCAAGACCCGGAGCATGGACAGTTGATGCCCAGCGAGTTTCTGCCGCTGCTGGAGTTGGCGGGCCTGGAGCAGGCCTTTACCTGGTACGTGCTGGACCAGGTGTTGCGCCTATGCGCCCAGGTGACCCGGGACACGGGCCTGGAACTGCCGGTGTCAGTCAACATTCCCGGGCGGTTGCTGGATCAGGAACACTTCGCGCTCACGCTGCAAGGCCTGCTGCAGCGCTTTGCCGTCCCGGCGCGCAACCTCACCCTGGAACTGGTGGAAACCTCGCGCCTGAAGACCGACAGCGCCCATGTCACCGGTTTGCTGCGCTTGCGGATGATCGGTTGCAAGCTGTCCATTGGCGATTTCGGCATCGGCGGTACCAGCCTGCAACGGTTGCTGGAGCTGCCGTTCACCGAGCTGAAGATTCCCCCGGCGTTTGCCAGCGGGATGGCGGGTGACGAACGCAAGTGTGCGGTGGTCGCCGGAGCCATGAGCATGGCCCAGCACCTGGGGGTTGGCGTGGTCGTGACCGGAATTGAAACCCCCGCCGACCGTGACGCGGTGCGCGCGCTGGGGCCGGCCTGGCTGCAGGGTTGCCTGATCGCTCATCCGATGAGTGCCCAGGCGCTGCAACACTGGCTGGCGAAATCTACGGCGATTGCCTTGTAGGAGCCGGCAAGCCGGCCGCTGCACAAACCTAGGCCAACCCGTGTTCCTGCACATAGATGAACAACGCGGCATCGCTGATCAGCCCCAGCTTGCGCATGGCACTGACTTTCTGTGCGCTGACGGTCTGCTTGCTGCGATTGAGGTGCGCGGCAATCTCGCCCACCGTCTTGCCACCTGCCAGCAGGCGGATCACCTCCAGTTCCCGGGGTGACAACTGGTGCTGTGAGTGCAGGCGATCAGCCCCCACTGCACCGGCCAGGGCGAGCGCCTGTTCAATGGTGCGGGCCACATAGGGCCGCTGCTGGCGCACCTTGTCGATGGCTTCGGGCAACTCGTCGGCCAGGCTGGCCTTGCTCAACAGACCCATGACCCCCAGTTCCAGGATCGAGTGGAACAGGCCGGCGTTGTTGAGCATGGTCACCACCACAATCGGCAGGTCCGGGTAATGCCGGCGCAGGTGTTCGATCAGGCGCAGGCCGTCGGCCTGGGGCTCGGCGGGCATCATGAAATCGGTGACCAGTACATCGCAGGGGCAGCGTTGCAGCAGGGCGGCCAGGTCCTGGGGCGAGGTGGCCTCACCGACGATGCGCACCTGCTCGTCGCGCTCCAGCACTGCCCGCAAACCGATCAGGAAAATCGGATGATCGTCGGCGATGACAATACGCAAGGGCTGTTCAGACGCGTCTCTCACGGTGGACTCCGGCAATAATCAGGAGATTCTAGCCTGTCGGCGGCTGTTTTCTCTCTGTCATATTTGCCATGCATGCTCGATAAGCTCAGCTCAAAGGCGAACTTTGTGCTTTTGGCGTAGGTCACTTATCTGTAGGCGCGAGCTTGCTCGCGAAAAACGTCAACGATAATGTAGGGCATCCTGAACGAACGTGGCGCTCTCAGGTTTTTCGCAAGCAAGCTCGCGCCTACACTGGTTATTTATTTTTCTCATGATTGAGTGGTGATCGAGATGGAAAGTATCAGCCTATTGCTCGGTGAAGCGCTGAGCCCTTATCAGGTCACGCTGACTACCTCGGGTGTACACGGCGAGAGCCTGGTGACAGTGAAGAGCCCCACGGGCGCAATCGTGGTCGAACGCGAAGTGGATCGTGCGCAATTGACCGACAAGCGCGCCTTGGTGGACGTGGTGGACTGCCTGCTCCGCGACCTGAAAATCGCCGAAGGGCGCCTGGAGCCTTCGGTAATCGCGGCCTTGCGCAACGCCGCCCAGACGCGCATCAGCGTCCAGGCGTGAAGAAATTTTTATCTTCGGAACCTTCCTACAGGAAGGCCAGTCAGACCATGTAACAGCAGGATCAAGCATTGTGCTCCGGTGCTTGTAGCTTGTTGTACTGGTCTTTGTAGGCCACGTTTAACCCCGAGTTGTCTCCCCACTGCTCGGGGTTTCTTTTTGCCCTGGATTTATCAGGGCAGCGGCGTTTCGCTGAAAAACCTCGGGTTGTCCTTGAGGTATTGCTCGCGCATCAGCGGGTCCAGCCCGTTGGCGTAGGACTGGCGCAATTTCTCCTGGGGAATATTCTGCAACTCGCGATTGATATGGGTAATGGCCTCGCGCCCCATCGGGGTGTCCGAGCAACCGATATGAATCCGCTGATAGCGCGCCGTGCCCTTGATCGGATAGAACACCAGGTCTTGCGGATCAATACCCTGTTGCGCTGCCTGGTATCGGATTTCCGTCCAGTAGCCCAACACGGCTTCCAGCCGCCCCAGGCGCTGCATCTGCAGCAAACTGCCCAGTGCGTCGTTACCGTAATGTGGGGCCAGCTTGAGTGGATCGGCGTGATTCAACTGTTCGTCCACCCCAGGTCCGTAGCTACGCTCGGCGACGATCCCAAGACGCATCTGCTGCAGGTCGAGAAACCTCGCCAGATCGAACTGGCCATCCACCACATAGCTTGCCAGGGCGCCCTGCTGGTTGCGGCGAATCGCGATGCCATTGCTCAGCACGGCGAACGCCGGCGCGGAAAACACAATGTTCCTGGCCCTCACGGGGGTCCATACCAACGATGGGTCGCAGGTGAAGGAGGGCGTGTTGAGCATTTGCAGGCCTCGGGCGCGATTGACGTGCAGGATCTGGTGACGATACTGCGGCAGGCGCTCGATTAACAGCGGCAGCAGTTTATCGACGCTGCCCTGGCCCTTTTGCGGGCCCTCGAAAATGGTCATCGGCGGCAGGTCACGCACCAGCCAGGTCAGGGTGTCCTGTGCCTGGCTCGAGAGCGGCAGCATCCCCAGCAGCGGGGCGATGAGCCATAGGCGCCGCAACGCCCTGATAAAACGGCCGGCCATTATCTTGAGAGTGCTCCACGGGGCATCAGATCGCGCCATCCTTACGCAAACGGGCCACGGCGTCGCTGTCGTAGCCCAGGGATTGCAGAACCACGGCATTGTGTTCGCCCAGCTCTGGCCCGACCCACTCGCAACTGCCTGGGGTGTCCGAGAGCTTGGGCACGATGCCGGGCATCTTGAAATCCTTGCCGTCGGGCAACTGGGCCTTGAGGAACATTTCCCGGGCGAGGTATTGCGGGTCGCCCAGCATATCTTCGGCGCTGTAGATCCGGCTGGCAGGCACTTCGGCCTGGTTCAACTGCTCCACCACCTGGGCCAGTGGCAAGCTGTTGACCCAGCGGTCGATTACGCCGTACAGCTCGTCGCGCCGGCTATCGCGGCCATCATTGCTGGCCAGTTGTGGGTCATTGGCCAGGTCTTCACGGCCAATGGTCAGCATGAAGCGCTTGAAGATTGCATCGCCATTGGCGCCAATCTGCACATGCTTGCCATCGGCGGTGGTATGGATTGATGACGGGGTAATGCCCGGCATGATGTTGCCGGTGCGCTCGCGGATAAACCCGAACACATCGAACTCGGGGATCATGCTTTCCATCATCGCGAAGATCGCTTCATACAGCGCCACATCCACCACTTGACCGAGGCCGCCGTTGACCTCGCGATGGCGCAGGGCCATGAGCGCGCCAATCACCGCCCACAGCGCGGCGATGGAGTCGCCGATGGAAATCCCGGTGCGCACCGGCGGGCGGTCTTCGAAGCCGGTGATGTAGCGCAGGCCACCCATGGATTCACCGACCGCGCCGAAGCCCGGTTGATCCTTCATCGGCCCGGTCTGGCCAAAGCCCGAGAGCCGTACCATTACCAGCTTGGGGTTCAGGGCGTGCAGGGTGTCCCAGCTCAGGCCGAGTTTTTCCAGGACGCCGGGGCGGAAATTCTCGATCAGGATGTCGGCGTCTGCCAGCAACTGCTTGAGGATCGCCAGCCCCTCGGGATGCTTGAGGTTGAGGGTCAGGGACTGTTTATTGCGCGCCTGGACAAACCACCACAGCGACGTGCCTTCATACAGCTTGCGCCATTTGCGCAGCGGGTCGCCGCCGTCGGGGGATTCGACCTTGATCACTTGGGCTCCGAACTCGGCGCAGATGCGCGAGGCGAACGGGCCGGCGATCAGGGTGCCCAGTTCGATGACTTTCAGGCCGGCGAGCGGTTTGGCGGTAAACGACATGAGGATCCTTACTAACGCAGGAAGGTATGTATTGCCTTTTAACATAGGCGAGTGCTGCAGGGATAAGGATGATGCAGCGCAGGATTCGTTGAATGACCCCGCCATCGGTTAGACTGGCCGCCTTTCCCTGTCTCTAGAAGTCCGTTCATGGCCCAGCCGTCCACGACCTACAAGTTTGAACTCAACCTGACCGACCTCGATCGTTCGGTGTACGAGAGCGTCAAGCAAACCATCGCCCGTCACCCCTCGGAAACCGAAGAACGCATGACCGTGCGTTTGCTGGCCTACGCCCTTTGGTACAACGAGCAGTTGTCGTTTGGTCGCGGACTGTCAGATGTAGACGAACCAGCCCTGTGGGAAAAAAGCCTGGATGATCGGGTTTTGCACTGGATCGAAGTCGGCCAGCCCGATGCCGACCGCCTGACCTGGTGTTCGCGCCGTACCGAACGTACCAGCTTGCTGGCCTACGGCAGCCTGCGGGTGTGGGAAGGCAAGGTGGTGCCGGTGGCCAATAACCTGAAAAACGTGCATATCGCCGCCGTACCCCAGGAAATCCTGGAAACCCTGGCCAAGGACATGCCACGGGTGATCAAGTGGGATGTGATGATCAGCGAAGGCACGATCTTCGTCACCGATGACCGCGGCCAGCACGAAGTGCAACTGCAGTGGCTGGTCGGCGAACGCGGCTGATCCTGTCAGGACGGGTTTGTGTGGGAGCTGGCTTGCCCAGTTAAGCGAAGGCAATCTTCAAAGCAGCGAAGATCAAATGTGGGAGCGGGCTTGCTCGCGAAGACGTCGGTCCAGCAAGCATTGATGTTGACTGACCCACTGCTTTCGCGAGCAAGCCCGCTCCCACACACGCCCGCTCCCACATTTGATGTTTGTCGTTACTCATAGTGTTTTTTAACCGTTGTATTGCACAGAAGCCCCCATCACCCCATGCGCATCGATCCCCGCCCATTGCCCGCTGTCCTGCCGTTCCTCGGTGAATTGCCACCGTTGCTGACCCGTCTCTACGCCGCCCGTGGCGTGACCTCGCAGGATGAGCTGGATAAAAGCCTGGCGCGGCTGATTCCCTATCAGCAGCTCAAAGGGATTGAGGCTGCCGTGGATTTGCTGGTGACGGCCCTGGAGCAGCGCCAGCGCATCCTGATCGTCGGCGACTTCGACGCCGATGGCGCCACCGCCAGCACCGTGGGCACCCTCGGCCTGCGCCTGCTCGGGGCGGCCCATGTGGATTACCTGGTGCCCAACCGCTTCGAATACGGCTACGGCCTGACCCCGGAAATCGTCGCCGTGGCCTTGCAGCGCGAGCCGCACTTGCTGATTACCGTGGACAACGGCATCTCCAGTGTCGAGGGTGTGGCGGCGGCGAAGGCGGCGGGCCTCAAGGTGCTGGTCACCGACCACCACTTGCCCGGCGATGAACTGCCGGCAGCCGATGCCATCGTCAACCCGAACCAGCCCGGTTGCGGGTTCCCCAGCAAGGCCCTGGCGGGCGTCGGGGTGATTTTCTACGTGCTGATGGCCCTGCGCGCGCGCCTGCGCAGCCTGGGCTGGTACGACAAGCAGCCGCAGCCCAATATCGGCGAGTTGCTCGACCTGGTGGCCCTGGGCAGCGTGGCCGACGTGGTGCCGCTGGATGCCAACAACCGCATCCTGGTCCATCAAGGCCTGGAGCGGATCCGCGCCGGACGTGCGCGGCCGGGGATCAAGGCGATCCTGGAGGTGGCCAAGCGCGACCACGCACGCATCACCTCTACCGACCTGGGTTTTATCCTCGGCCCACGGCTGAATGCGGCCGGGCGCCTGGATGACATGAGCCTGGGCATCGAATGCCTGCTCACCAGCGACTTCGCCCAGGCCCGGGAAATGGCCGCGCAGTTGGACGGCATGAACCAGGACCGCAAAGCCATCGAGCAGGGCATGCAGCGCGAGGCCCTGGCCCAGCTCAAGGACTTGCCGGTGGAGTCGATGCCATTTGGTCTGTGCATGTTCGACCCGGAATGGCACCAGGGTGTGATCGGGATTCTCGCCTCGCGTATGAAAGAGCGCTATTTCCGCCCGACCATTGCCTTTGCTGATGCCGGTGATGGCCTGCTCAAGGGCTCCGGGCGTTCGGTGCCGGGCTTTCATATCCGTGATGCCCTGGCAGTGGTGGCCAGCCAGCACCCGAACCTGATCGCCAAGTACGGCGGCCACGCCATGGCGGCGGGCCTGACCTTGCCTGAAGCCAACTTCCCGTTGTTCGCCGAAGCCTTCGACGCCGAAGTGCGCCGGCAACTGCGTGAAGAAGACCTGACGGGGCGCCTGTTGTCCGATGGCACCCTGGCGGTGGAAGAGTTCCACCTGGAACTGGCCCGTGCCCTGCGCAACGCCGGGCCCTGGGGCCAGCACTTTCCCGAGCCTTTGTTTCATGGGGTGTTTCAACTGGTGGAGCAGCGGGTTGTGGGCGAGCGGCACCTCAAGGTAGTGCTCAAGAGTGAGTGCGGCGCGGTGAAGCTCGATGGCATTGCCTTTGGCATCGACCGCGAAGTGTGGCCGAACCCGACCATTCGCTGGGTGGAGTTGGCCTACAAGCTCGACGTCAATGAGTTCCGCGGCCAGGAAACCGTGCAATTGATGATTGCCCACATCGAACCGCGCTGAACCCTGTGCAATCCCCGGTTGTCGACTAGTCTCTAAGCACTGTGTGATTGGTCTTGTGACCTTGTCTGTTTTTTAGCCCGAAGGGGACGGGCCTTTCATCTTCTCGTCACGCGTACCGGTCAGACAGAACCCTGGAGCCAATGCCCACCGGATACGAGAAGAGGTGCCCCATGAGTCTGTTGCTTGAACCCTACACCCTGCGCCAATTGACCCTGCTCAACCGCATTGCCGTATCGCCGATGTGCCAGTACTCCGCCGTCGATGGCCTGGCCAACGACTGGCACCTGGTGCACCTGGGCAGCCGCGCCGTTGGCGGCGCCGGGCTGATTTTCAGCGAAGCCACCGCCGTTACTGCCGATGGCCGCATCACCGCCCAGGACCTGGGCCTGTGGAACGATGCCCAGATTGAGCCGCTGCAGCGCATCACACGCTTTATCAGCGCCCAGGGCGCGGTGGCGGGTATTCAACTGGCCCACGCCGGGCGCAAGGCCAGCACCCATCGGCCGTGGATCGGCAAGCATGGCAGCGTCAAGCCCGCAGACGGTGGCTGGGTGCCGGTAGGTCCGTCTCCCATCGCCTTCGACCCGCAGCACACCGCGCCCCGGCAGTTGGACGAAGGGCAAATCCAGCAAGTGATCGCCGACTTCGTGGCCGCCGCCAAGCGTGCCCTGGCCGCCGGCTTCCAAGTGGTGGAAATCCATGCCGCCCATGGTTATCTGCTGCATCAGTTTCTCTCGCCCTTGAGCAATCAGCGTCAGGATCAATACGGTGGATCCTTTGAAAACCGCATCCGCCTGGTGTTGCAAGTCACCCAGGCGGTGCGCGATGTGTGGCCGCAAGAGCTGCCGCTGTTTGTACGCGTCTCGGCCACCGACTGGGTGGAAGACGGCTGGAACCCCGACGAAACCGTGGAACTGGCACGCCGCCTGAAAGACCTGGGTGTGGACCTGATCGACGTGTCCTCCGGTGGCACCGCCGCCAATGCCGAAATCCCTATCGGCCCCGGTTATCAAACGCGCTTTGCCGAGCGCGTGCGCAAGGAATCCGGCATGGCCACCGGCACGGTCGGGATGATTACCGAACCGGCCCAGGCCGAGCATATTCTGCGCACCTGCCAGGCCGATATCATCTTCCTGGCCCGGGAACTGCTGCGTGATCCGTACTGGCCGCTGCACGCCGATGACGACCTGGGCGGCCGCAAGGCGACCTGGCCGGCGCAGTACCAGCGGGCTACCCACCGCGACCAGCCGATCCATGAGTCTGACTTGCGCGACTGATTTTTTACATTCGTCACCCAGACCCACCGCTGATCACGGTGGGTTTTTTCTTGCCTGTCGCCGGGGGAGTAGCGATCCTGAGCGTCCTGGACACTGGAGGCCAAGATGCTGGTGGAACGTGATTTGAATGAAAGCGACATTCCCCTGCTGGCGTTGATTGACCGCACTGAGCAGATTGATGAGTGCTATCGCCTAGAACACGGCGAGTTGGTGCTCTACGCCGCTCACCACGACATGCGCGGTTGGCCCGAAGGCGAAGCCGAGCAGGATGCCCTGGAGTTGCATGCCTGCTGGCTGCGCGGCGGGTGGTTGCATGGAGTGTTTGCTGGTCCGACGCTGCTGGCGGCAGCGGTGGTGGATAACCGGGTGATCCATAACCAGGGCCTGCGTATGCATCAGCTCAAGTTCCTGCATGTCAGCCACAGTGGCCGAGGGCATGGGCTGGGTGGGCGCTTGCTGACGCTGGCCTGCGCGCACGGGGTAACGCTGGGTGCGCAGGCGCTGTATATCTCGGCCACCGAGTCGCGCAACACCGTGGATTTTTATCTGCATCACGGCTGTCGTTTGCTCAAGCAGCCCGACAGCGAGCTGTACCACCGGGAACCCAATGACATCCACTTGTATCGCCCGCTGCCCTGATCTGTCCGGCATCAGGCGCGTACACGGCGGTCAGTACGTGAGGATTTTCTGAAGGCCTTTTGCCTTAAGGCAATTATTTAAGTGAATGCTCTAAAAAAATCTCACAAGCGCCAGGATAGTTTCTACGCTTGAAGTAAGACGGCTTCTGGCCCAGGAAGTCAGTCTGTTTACGCGCTGAGGCATTGCACTTCGCGGACAGGGTTATGGGCATCGGGAGTTGTTGTTTATCACACGGAGAAACAGTCCATGGCCAAGTCCATTGGTGTCGCAGGGGTTCTGGTGCTTTTTTTCAGCCGCAAGCTGTCGTTGCATGGCCGCCGGTTGAGCTCGGACGAGGCGCAGTTGCTTGAGCAGTACCGTGCCCTGACCGAAAACGATCAAATTGCCATGCGTTATTTGATTGGTGCGATGAGGAGTATTTCGCGTTTTTGAACCGGGTGGGGGCGTTCCCACGCCGCAATGAGCGTGGGAACGTTGGGCATCAGCTGTACTTGCGCTTGTCCGGTGCGGGCGGGAAGTACTGGTACAACCAGGTTTCACTCAAGGTCCGGTCATTGGTGCGGATGAACAGGCGCATCTCCACCGGCGCGACGCTGTCGCTGGTCGGGTACCAGTCGAAGAGAATTCGGTAGCCCTTGATGTCGTCGAGCACCAGCACGCTGAAGTCTTTCACTTCGCCATGGGAGCAGGTGACCACAGGCTCGATCCCGGTACCTGCGGGCAGGCGGTCGAGGCCACCGCCTTTGAAGTCCACGGCAAAACGGCGGGCCCAGACCGGCGGGTAATGCTCACCCGGCGCCCAGCCTTCGGTGAAGCCGCCCATGCCGGAGCGGGTGGCGTTGACTTGTGCCAACGGTGTGCTGACCGGGGGCAGGGCGCTCCAGTAGAGCTTGTAGCCAAAGGTCAGGGAGTCGCCGGCGGCCACCGGTTTTTTCGGGGTCCAGAAGGCGACGATGTTGTCCATGGTCTCGCCGGTCGTAGGAATTTCCAGCAGATCGACAGAGCCTTCACCCCACGCGGTGGTCGGCTCCACCCACAGACTTGGGCGCTTGCTGTACCAGTCGACGGTGTCCTGGTAACTGGCGAACTCATGGTCGGTCTGCACCAGGCCGAAACCTTTCGGGTCTTTATCGGCGAAGGCATTGAACTGCAGAGTGGCCGGGTTGTTCAGCGGGCGGCAGATCCACTCGCCGTTGCCGCGCCACATCGCCAGGCGATCGGAGTCGTGGATCTGCGGGTGGATGGTGTCGCACATGCGCCGCTCATGGGTGCCGCAACTGAACATGCTGGTCATCGGCGCGATGCCCATCTGCTGGATTGCCGTGCGCGCATTGATATGGGCGTCGATGGCCATCACCACCTGGGTGGCCTGGCAGTCGATATCAAAACGATAGGCACCGGTGGCGCTCGGCGAGTCGAGCAGGGCGTAGACCACGAAACGGGTGCTGTCCTTGTCCGGCGTCTCGAACCAGAACTGGGTGAAATCGGGGAACTCTTCGCGTTTATTGGCGTAGGTGTCGATGGCCAGGCCGCGTGCCGAAAGACCATACTGGCCGGTGTTATCCACCGCACGGAAATAGCTGGCGCCAAGGAAAGACACCACGTCGTGGCGGTCCAGTTCCGGGGCCTTGAACAGCTTGAAGCCGGAAAAACCCAAGTCGCCCTTGAGCTGCTTGGTGTCGACCGTGGTTTTTTCATAATTGAACAGCGACGGACGGAAATGCACCTCCCGCGCCTGGCGGGTCTTGGGGTCGACACTGTGCATGCGCACCGGGGTCTTGAAACCCATGCCGACGTGGAAAAACTGCACGTCCAGCTGGCCTTTGAGGTCTTTCCACAGCGAATGATTACCGTCGTAGCCGATGGCATTGAAATTCTGCGGGGTCATGGTCGCCAGGGTCGGCGGCAGCACCTGGCGGGTGTCCTGATACTGTTTACCGGCCAGTTGCTTGGCCTGCAGCTTGAGCCAGTCGAAGTCGAACGCCTTGGCGTCGCCATCGGCTGCACGATTCCCGGCCCAGGCCTGGGCGGCCAGCAGGCCACTGGCTGACAGCCCGGTGTAGGCCGCGATGGCCATGGACGCTTTGAGCAAATTCCTGCGGTGCATAAATACAACCTGTGGTGAGCAATCCCGTGCCGTTCCTGGCGCGTGCTGGATCAGAAATTACGGTTCGGACATGCCTTCGGCCAAACGCAACGGACATTAAACAGATGCTGAATAGCTTAAGGGGTTCGGTGGGGAAGGAAAATTGATTGATAGCGGGATGATGGCGTTGCATATGAAACAAGACGTGTCAGCAGGGGGGATTTGCTGGGGATGGCTTTGGGTCGGTGTGTATATCCATTGCTGCGGTCACGGCGGCTATTGGTTCCGCTCTTACAGCGGGTCACTTTTGGAAAAGAGCCCCAAAAGTAACCAAAAGGGCTCCTGCCCCACCACTCGGTGCCTCGCCTAGGCTCGGCATGCCCGCAGTCAGGCATTGCTCCGTGGGCCCGCCGCGATCGGCCATCCATGGCCGTGTCGCGGCTACCCCGGCATCCATGCCGGGGTGCCCACTGCGCAATACCTGCCTGCGGCCATCGTGGTTTAACGGGGCGCCTGAGATCAAGATCAAAAGCCAGATCAAAAGCAGAGCAACAGCAAAGCCGGGG
>NZ_MSAJ01000040.1:0-252276 GCF_044510355.1 Pseudomonas sp. DD1
GAGCCAAACAACACTGCTCTACCAACTCCTTCTGGGCTTCGATGAACTGAAGCAACTCGCTGTCGAATTCTGCGTAACTCTTTGTTTACCAAGGAGTTTTCCGTTTCGACTGCGCCGGAAGTGGGGCGAATTATAGACTTCCAGAATCTGCCGTCAACCTTTAATTTCATTTTTCTATCGAAGAGCCCAGCAACTCTTAAAAACCTCGCCTTCTATATAGAAGGCCCAAGAAATTGAGCAATATATTGCTCAATTGCCAGCAGTTGATCATCATAGTGCCCTCTGCCTCTATATGAACCTGGACAAACACCCCCAATGACCACTTCATCCCGCAGCCTGGGCTCGGCGCTGTTTCCTGTCGGCCTACTGCTGATTGCCATGGCCTCTATACAGTCGGGCGCTTCACTGGCCAAAAGCATGTTCCCGATTGTGGGCGCCCAAGGCACCACCACCCTGCGCCTGGTTTTCGCCAGCATCATAATGCTGCTGTTGCTGCGCCCCTGGCGCGCCAAACTCACCGCCAGGTCACTGCGTACCGTCATCGTTTACGGCATGGCGCTGGGCGGCATGAACTTCCTCTTCTATATGTCATTGCGCACCGTGCCCCTGGGTATTGCGGTAGCCCTGGAATTCACCGGCCCACTAGCCGTTGCCATCTATGCTTCCCGGCGTGCCGTCGACTTCCTGTGGATAGCCCTGGCCATTATCGGCCTGCTGCTATTAATACCCGTCGGTGAAGCAAGCCAAGGCATCGACCTGACCGGCGCCGCCTACGCATTGGGTGCGGGGATCTGCTGGGCCCTCTATATTCTGTTCGGCCAGAAGGCTGGCGCGGACAATGGCGTGCAAACCGCGGCTCTCGGCGTAATGATCGCCGCACTGTTCGTCGCCCCCATCGGTATCGTCCATGCCGGTAGCGCGCTGCTGACACCCGCGCTGATTCCGATCGCCATTGGCGTGGCGATTCTTTCCACCGCCCTCCCCTACACCCTGGAGATGGTCGCCCTGACCCGCCTGCCCGCGCGCACCTTCGGCACGCTGATGAGTATCGAGCCCGCGTTCGGTGCGCTTTCCGGGCTGTTTTTCCTCCAGGAATACCTGTCCCTGGCGCAATGGCTGGCGATCGCCTGCATTATCCTGGCCTCCGTGGGCGCAACGCTGACCATGCGTAGCCAGTCAAAGCCAATCATCGCGGCAGATTGAGACAGGATTTAACGAAGCTCTGGCATTTGCCGCTCAATTAGGCCATGTTTAGGCTGTAACTCAGTGTCAGTCATGGAGATTTTCGAATAAGGACATCCACCGACCCTACACTTGAGAGCGAGCAAAGCCAGCATCGGGCATTCCAACGGCGCGGCTATTAAGGATGGTAATGAAGCGAATTTTGATACTGCTTGTCGTCATCGCCTTGGCTGGGTGTGCCGCAACCACCAAGACAGAAGTCAAACGCGGAAAGAAAGGGCTGCATATCAACTGCTCTGGCCTGTCCTCCTCTTGGGACCAGTGCTACACCAGCGCAGCCAACTCGTGCGGCAAGAAAGGCTACAGAGTGATCGCCAAATCCGGCGACAACAGCGAGGAGCCGGGTGACTACCCCTTCGGCATCAACCCGGCCGGCTATACCAGCCGTAGCATGATCGTGCTCTGCAAGTAAGCGCTCATTCCTGCGAAATTCTCTGACTGAGCTCTTCATAGCTCGATGCAAGTACCTGCGCCTGAACCTGCGGGTCGACCATCATCCTGGCCACCACCAGTGCACCCACACACTGGGATAAGATCGCCCAGGCCAGGCTTTCGCTCTCCAAGATCCGCGCCCAGTTGGCCTGCAGCCGGCAAATCCACTCCTGGGCGTGTTGGCGTACCGCGATATCCGCACGGGCAATTTCCGCGCCCATGCTCGGCAAGGCGCAACCGTCTTGCACTTGCTCCACATGGGCCATGCTCAGATAGAACTTGAGGCAGCGCTGCAGGCGCTCCCGACTCTGCACCTCGCCCACACTCAAACGCTCCAGGCTTTGGCTCAACTCATGCTCGACGATGGAGCTGAACAGCGCGTCCTTGGACGAAAAGTGGCTATAAAAAGCCCCGCCACTCAGGCCAATGGCTTTCATCAGCCCATCTACGCCAACGCTGGCAAACCCTTCTTTTTTCGCCAGGGCCGCACTGCTGTGCAGGAGCTTGTCCCTGGTTTGCTGCTTGTGACTGACTGAATAGCGCATCGCCTCTCCCCTTGAAGACACCACCTTGACGCCTGCCGAATCGTAGCATAACGTTCGTTTAGTTAACGATCGTTTACCCAAGGACTTGCCATGACTGAGAATAAGAAAATCGTACTGGTCGTCGGCGCAGGCGACGCTACAGGCGGCGCCATTGCCAAGCGTTTTGCCCGCGAAGGTTATGTGGCCTGCGTCACCCGACGCAGTGCCGACAAGCTGCAACCCCTGGTGGACAGTATCCAGGCTGCGGGCGGCGAGGCTCACGGCTTTGCCTGCGATGCACGCAAAGAGGACGAGGTGATCGCGCTGATCGAGCAGATCGAAAGCGAGCTGGGTCCGATTGAGGCATTCGTGTTCAACATCGGCGCCAACGTGCCGTGCAGCATCCTCGAAGAAACCGCCCGCAAATATTTCAAGATCTGGGAGATGGCCTGCTTCTCAGGCTTCCTCAATGCCCGTGAAGTGGCCAAGCGCATGGTGACCCGCCAGCGCGGGACGATTCTGTTTACCGGGGCCACCGCCGGGTTACGCGGTGCCGCAGGCTTTGCCGCCTTTGCCGGGGCCAAACACGGCATTCGCGCCCTGGCCCAAAGTATGGCCCGCGAGCTGGGCCCGATGAACATCCATGTGGCCCACGTGGTCGTGGATGGCGCCATCGACACGGACTTCATCCGCGACAACTTCCCAAGCAAATACGCGCTCAAGGACCAGGACGGCATTCTGGATCCCGAGCATATCGCCGACAACTATTGGCACCTGCACCGCCAGCCACGGGATGCCTGGACCTTCGAACTGGACCTGCGCCCCTGGAACGAAACCTGGTAAGCACGCCAACATAACAATAAGCAGCGAGCATCCAACATGAGCAAAACCCTGGAATTCTTCTTCGACCTCGGCAGCCCCACCACCTACCTGGCCTACACCCAACTGCCCGGAATCTGTGCCGAAACCGGCAGCCAACTGGTGTATCAGCCCATCCTGCTGGGCGGCATCTTCAAGGCCACCGGCAATGCCTCGCCCGTCACCATCCCGGCCAAGGGCCGCTACCTGCTGCAAGACCTGGCACGCTACGCCAAGCGTTACGGGGTCCCCCTCAAGTTCAATCCGCACTTCCCCATCAATACCCTGACCCTGATGCGCGCCGTCACCGGCATTCAACTACGCCAGCCAGAACGCTTTATCGACTTCATCGACTGCCTGTTCCGGGCGATATGGGTGGAAGGGCGCAACATGGGGGATCCAGCAGTCGTAGCGGCGGTGCTGGCGCAACACCACTTCGACCCTGCCCAGGTGCTGGAGCTGACCCAGGATGAGGAGGTCAAGGACGCCCTCAAGCACAAGACCGAAGAGGCGATTGCCCGTGGCATGTTTGGGGCGCCTGCCATGTTTGTCGGCCAGCAACTGTTCTTCGGCCAGGATCGCCTGGACTTTGTCCGCGAAGCTTTGAGTTAAGCCTGCAAGCCGCTCGCCGGCCCACGCCTGCGAGCGGCCAGGCCTTATATAGCTGCCGTGCGCAACTGCAACCATTCCAGCGCGGCGCCGCTGAGCAACGGGCTCAAGCGTTGACGCACCTGGGCATGGTAGTCGTTGAACCACTGTCGCTCCTCGATCGTCAGCAGGGACGGTACCAGGCAACGGGTATCAATCGGGCACAGTGTCAGGGTTTCGAACTTGAGGAACTCGCCGAACTCGGTCTTACCCGCCTCCCGGTTCAACACCAGGTTCTCGATACGCACCCCCCAACGCCCTGGGCGATAGGTACCCGGTTCAATGGAGGTGATCATGCCCGGCTGCATCGCAGTTTGCGGCGCGGCCGCCGCCTGGTAGGCAATCACCTGCGGGCCTTCATGGACATTAAGGAAGTAGCCCACCCCGTGACCGGTGCCGTGACCATAATCCACGCCTTCGGCCCAGATCGGTGCGCGGGCGATGGCGTCCAGCAATGGCGAGAGGATGCCCTTGGGAAACTGCGCGCGCGACAAGGCAATCACGCCCTTGAGCACCCGCGTGCAATCGCGCTTTTGTTCCTCGCTCGGCGTGCCGATGGGCACCATCCGCGTGATATCTGTGGTGCCGCCCAGGTACTGGCCGCCCGAATCAATCAGCAGCAGGCCATCGCCTTCGATCACCGCGTGTTCTTCTTCGGTGGCATGGTAATGGGGCATCGCGCCATTGCCATTGAACGCGGCGATGGTATTGAAGCTCAACGACACATAATCCGGACGACGGGTACGCGCGGCCGTCAGGTGTTCATCAATGGTCAGCTCAGTGATGCGCTCGCGGCCCAAGGCCGAGTCCAGCCAGGCGAAAAACTCGCACAACGCCGCGCCATCCTGCTCCATGGCCCGGCGAATATGCTCGGCATCCGCCAGGCTTTTACGGGACTTGGCCAATGTAGTCGGGTTGAGGCCTTCGACCAGCTTCACGCCACTGGCCAGATTCTCCAGCAGCCCCGCCGTCACGCGTGCAGGGTCCACCTGCAGGCTGGCCCCGTCCGGCACTTCAGCCAGGGCCGCGGCCACTTCACTGTAGTCCCGCAGCGTCACGCCATCCTGTTCCAGCACCCCACGCAACTGGGCATCGACCTTGCCGAGGGCAACAAACAGCGTGGCCTGCTGCTGGTTGATCAGGGCGAACGAGACAAACACCGGGTTGAACGAAACATCTGCGCCGCGCAGGTTAAACAGCCAGGCGATGTCATCCAGGGTGGCAATAAAATGCCAATCCGCGCCCTTTTCCTTCAGGCTGGCGCGCAGTGCCGCGAGTTTTTCGCCTCGGCTGACGGTGGCCTGGGGCGGCAGGTGCTGGTAGATCGGCTGGTTGGGCAGCGCTGGGCGGTCGGTCCAGACCTCGCTCAACAAATCAATATCGGTACGCAGGCGCGCGCCCCGCTCAGCCAGCTTGCCGCCCAGGGTACGGGCCGACGCAACAGCCATCACCGCGCCATCCACGGCCACCACCCCGCCTTCCGGGGTTTGCTCCCCCAGCCACTCCAGCGGGCCGGGCTGCCCCGGTTGCAACTTCACCAACTCAATGCCGCTGCCGTTGAGTTCCTTGGTCGCCTGCTCCCAGTAACGGCTGTCTGCCCAGACGCCGGCGAAATCAGCCGTGACAATCAGCGTGCCGACCGAGCCATGAAACCCCGACAACCATTGCCGGCCCTGCCAGTAGCCCGGCAAGTATTCGGACAGGTGCGGGTCGGCCGATGGCACCAGCAGGGCATCAATGCCCTCCCGCTTCATCAACTCGCGGGTGCGCGCCAGGCGCTGGGGAACCGTTCCATGGGGCAAAGGCTGCGTACTCATCATCTCTCCTGCTAAGCACTCATAATTGTTATGTATTTCAAACCGCCCAAAAGGCCGGTGCGCTGGCCAACGAGTTCTTGATCAATTGCACCGCCTGATCGATATCCTGCCCGGTGGTAAACCGCCCCAGGCTCAAGCGAATGGTGCGACCGGCACTGCGCGCATCATGCCCCAGGGCAAGCAGTACATGGGAGGGCGCATTGCTGGCCGAATTGCAGGCAGAGGTCGCCGAAAAAGCGATCCCGGCGCTCAAGACCGCCGAATTGAACTCGCCTTCGCTGAAGGTCAGGCTCAAGGTGTGGGGGATCCGCTGGGTGGCGCTGCCGTTCAGGCGCACGCCGGGAATGTCCAGCAATTGCTCAAGCAAACGCTGGCGCAGGGCGACAATACCTGCCGACTCTTCGGCAAAGGATTGCGCGGCCAACGCGAAGGCACTGCCCATGCCTGCAATCTGGTGAGTCGCCAGGGTTCCCGAGCGCAGCCCGCCTTCGTGACCACCGCCATGGATCTGCGCCGTGACGTTCTGCTGCGCCCGCGGCCCGACATACAGCGCACCGATGCCTTTGGGGCCATACAGTTTATGCGCCGAAAACGACATCAGGTCCACCGGCCAGTGCGCCAGGTCGATCTCGACTTTGCCCGCCCCTTGCGCCGCGTCCACATGCAGCAGCGCGCCATGCTCACGCACCCGCGCACCAATGGCCGGGATGTCGTTGAGCGTGCCCAACTCATTGTTGACCAGCATCAACGACACCAAAAACGTGTCTTCGCGCAGCGCCTGGCTGACCGCCTCGACGGTAATCAGGCCATCGGCATCCGGCACCAGGTAGGTCACGGCAATCCCGGCTTGCTGCAATTGGCGGGCGGTGTCCAGCGTTGCCTTGTGCTCGATCTGACTGGTGATGATATGGCCACCGGCCACGCCCCGCGCCTGGGTCACACCCTTGAGCGCAAGGTTGTTGGATTCGGTAGCACCCGAGGTCCAGACGATCTGCTCGGCCTGGGCGCCGACCAGCTCCGCCACCTGACGGCGCGCTTGCTCGACCGTGTGCCGGGCCTGTTGGCCAAACGCATGGGAGCTGGACGCAGGGTTACCGAAATTGGCGTTGAAACCCAGGCACTCGACCATGACCTGGATGACCCGCTCATCCACCGGGGTGGTGGCGGCGTAGTCAAAATACAGAGGACGTTTATTCATGACGTTTAGAGACCCGCAGAGCATGTTCCCGAGATCAGCGTCTCAGGGGCAGCGACCAGTACAGAGTTCGTCAGGTTAACCTGATCGGATGCCATTAAAGAAAGACCACTTTATTTAAAAGTGCGTAGGAACGCTCCTGAAATTGAGCTTAACAGGCTCGACGAAAAGGATGGAAAACAAAAAGCCCGAAGTTCCTGTACGGAACCTCGGGCTCTGGGACGCCGCAGTTTGTCTCAGCTCGGACGGTCATGCAGGGTGACGTTGCGCTCGGCATTCATTTCACCCTGGCGATCAAAGCCCATTGGCGCCTGTGGCCGGGCTGCGAGTTCAGTTTTCTTCTGTTGATATTCATCAAACGACAAACCCCGCCGGTTCAGCCCTTCCATTGCCAATTGCCGGCTCTCCTCGACGGAGTACGGGCGCAATTCAGGCGCCGGACGGGTCGCACAACCAGCAAGAAAAGAGGCGACCAGCAACAAGGCAACAGAAAGTGAATGGTTCATGACGAAGGTCCTGCGAATTGGGCGTTGAGGCAATGGACACAGGCTACTCCCGCCTTTGCATCGGGAAAAATCATCCTCTGTGATAGTCGCTATCAGTCAATCCTTCATATTTCTTTTTGTTCTATAAATATACAAACACATTTGTTTACGGAATAAAAAAGACCCTCTATAACAGACTCCCAGCGTCGCAACTGCCTCCACGAGCCGCTCGGCCTCGCCACTGAACGCCTGCAAGCGGCGCAGGCCTGGTACGAGGTGGCGCACCGCGTTGGGCCAGCCCCTGCCGACATCCACGTCCTATTCCTTGAGGTGCCCATGCAGCTTTTGACCCTCGCGCCCTCGCCCGCACTCGCCACGTCGATTCGCGCCACCGCGCAAGTCTTCGAAGACCCCAAATCCCGGGCCTTGCTCGCGCATATCCAGCAAGTGGCGCCCAGCGAAGCCAGCGTGCTGATCATCGGCGAAACCGGCACCGGCAAAGAGCTGGTGGCCCGCCATATCCATAACCTCAGCGCCAGGCGCAACCGACCGTTCGTGGCGGTGAATTGTGGGGCGTTTTCCGAATCCCTGGTGGAAGCGGAGTTGTTCGGCCATGAAAAAGGCGCGTTCACCGGCGCTCTCGGCGCCAAGGCTGGCTGGTTCGAGGAGGCCGACGGCGGCACCCTGTTCCTCGATGAGATCGGTGATCTGCCCATGGCCATCCAGGTCAAGCTGCTGCGCGTCCTGCAAGAACGCGAAGTGGTGCGCCTGGGCTCACGCAAGAGCATTCCGATTGATGTGCGGGTGCTGGCGGCGACCAATGTGCAACTGGAAAAAGCCATCAATGCCGGGCATTTCCGTGAAGACCTGTACTACCGCCTGGACGTGGTCAGCCTGGAACTGAGCCCCTTGCGCGAACGCCCCGGCGATATCCTGCCCCTGACCCGGCACTTTATCGACGCCTACAGCCAGCGCCTGGGCTACGGCCCCATCACCCTCAGCCCCGAAGCCGAGCACAAGCTCAAGGGCTACAGCTGGCCGGGCAATATCCGCGAGCTGGAAAACGTCATTCATCACACCTTGCTGATTTGCCGCAATGGCCTGATTGAACGCGATGACCTGCGCCTGTCGAACATGCGCATCGAGCGCCAGGATGATAGCCAGCACAGCCTCGACCACAGTGCCGAAGCCTTGCTGGAGCGTGCCTTCCAGAAACTGTTTGACGAACAGGCCGGTGCCTTGCATGAGAAAGTCGAGGACGCATTGCTACGCGCCGCCTACCGCTTCAGCCACTACAACCAGGTACACACCGCCAACCTGCTGGGCCTGAGCCGCAATATCACGCGTACGCGCCTGATCAAGATCGGCGAACTGGCGGTCAACAAGCGGCGCCCAGAGGGAAGCCTGCAAGGTGAGCGCATGCTGCATCTATCGATATAGGCTGCACGCCAACGCGTTGTCGGCGCTGCGCTCGATACTGCGCAGCACCTGGAATGAACCGAAGGTCACGGCAGTAGCCTGATGGGCACGAATCAATGCCCAGAAGTTCTCGCCCTCGCTCTCCAGCCGCTGGAACGCCGTGGCACCGTCTTCGCGGGCCTGCCATTGCAGGTAGTTGAGCACCCGCCGCCCGTCATCACTGACCAGCACACTGGCACTCAGAAACCCCTCATGGCCTTGGGCCAGGCGCTCGCTCTGCTCGGACAGCGCCAACACCAGCGCGGACTGCTGCCGGGGCTCGATCTGAAACTCGATCACTTGGGTAAAACCATGACTTTTCGCTGAAGCTTGCATGACAAATCCCCTTTAGCTGTAGGTGCCACGCAGGGTAAAACCTCTAGTTAAGTTAAGGTCAAGCCTCTGTTTGAGAAACTGTTGAATGCACCGTTACAGGACAGTCGTCGGTTGCCCGCAGGCCACGAAAGGCCTGACCTATAGTGAAAAGACCGGAAGACCCGGCCCCTCACCCCCCTCAAGGAGAGCGAAATGAGCGTTAAACCCATTCCCGATGGCTACCACAGCATCACGCCCTACCTGGGCATCGACAAGGCAGCTGAAGCCATCGAGTTCTACCAAAAAGCCTTCGATGCCACCGTTTTCATGCGCCTGGACATGCCGGACGGCAAGGTCGGCCACGCCGAACTGCGCATTGGCGATTCGCCGATCATGCTGGCCTCGCCCTGTGATGAAATGGCCTTCGGCAGCCCTGGAGCGCACCCCACCAGCGTTGGCCTTCACCTGTATGTGAAGGACGTCGACGCACAGTACAAACAGGCGATCGCGGCAGGCGGCACGGCTATTTCCGAACCCAAGGATCAATTCTACGGCGACCGCTCCGGCACGTTGAGGGATCCCTTCGGACACGTCTGGTTCCTCGCCACTCATATAGAAGAGCTGACCGAGGAACAGATTCACAAGCGCGCCAAAGAGCTGTTTGCATAAGCCCCAATCCCCTAAAGCCCGCTCGCCACAAGGTGCAACCGCCCCCAGTGGCGAGCGGGCTTGCCCGCGCTGGGCTGCGTAGCAGCCCCGACCAGCAAGACCACCTGACTCTTGCAGAAACATCGAGTAGCCAGGTTTTGGGGCTGCTGCGCAGCCCAACGCGGGCAAGCCCCCTCGCCACACTTTTTTGTGCTCACTAACTGAACAGCAATGAGCCCCAACAGGGGTTTCCCGCGCACCTGAAACATTTGCTTTCATTTCTGCCTTAGGGTTTTGCGATTCTCATCCGTCTTAACTTAGATACAGCCCGTCGCGTAAGCAAAAGCTACGACCGGCCTTTCCCGGGCCTTTTCTGCCCTCCTCCGATCAAGACCCCCATAGACATGTCGAAGAAGTCACGCTCCAAACTCTGGTTTCTCGTCCACAGCTGGCTGGCATTGCCCATCTGGTTCTTCGTACTGATCGTCTGCGTCACCGGGACCCTGGCGGTGGTCAGCCAGGAAATCGTCTGGCTGGCCAACCCGGAAATGCGCGCCAGCAAGCCATCGGACGATGCCGAACTGCTCACTTACGACCAGATCCTCGCCGCGATCAAGCAGGCCGAGCCAAAGGCCATTGTCGAGTCCATCGTCCGTCCGGACGAATCGCATTTTGCGCTCGACGTCGACATCAGCTACCCCGACGGCCGCTCCGTGGCGGTCTACGTCAACCCGTACACGGGGGTCATCCAGGGCATCAGCCCATCGTTCAACTTCCGCCAGTTCACCCGCGCCTTGCATGGCTGGTGGCTGGTGCCGTTTACCAATGGCTTCAGTTGGGGCTGGTACCTGGTGTCGTTCCTCGGGCTGCCGATGCTCGCGTCGCTGGTCACAGGCCTGGTGGTGTACAAACGGTTCTGGAAAGGGTTCTTCAAGCCAACCCTGCGCTTCAAGCATGGGGCGCGGATTTTCTGGGGCGACTTCCACCGCCTGAGCGGCATCTGGTCGATCTGGTTTATCGCGGTGATTTCCATCACCGGCACCTGGTTCTTGATCCAGGCGCTTCTCGCGGACAACCAGATCACCATCTCCAGCCAGCCGATCGTGCCGGTGATCTCCCGGGACAAGGTGCCGCTGTCGGCCCCCGGTGTACCGGCACCGATGATCGCCCTGGACGATGCCATCAACATTGCCACCCAGCGTATCCCCGGCTTCGACGTCAGCTTCGTCGGCCTGCCAAGCAATGCCTACAGTCACTTGAGCATCGGCGGCCGCGGCTGGTACCCGCTGATGTTCCAGACGGCCGACATCAACCCCTACAACGGTGAAATCGCCGCCACGCACCTGCTGTCCGACCGCACGGGCCTGGAGTTCGTCACCGAGTCCATGCGCCCGCTGCACACCGGCGACTTTGGCGGGATCTGGATCAAGCTGGTCTGGTTCTTCTTCGGCCTGTTGCTGAGCATGATGGTCCTCAGCGGTCTGTTGATCTGGAGCAAGCGCACGGCCCTGGCCACGCTGCACGCGCTCAAGCGCAGCACCAAGGCCACGCGCAATACGGCGCCGGCCAACCCCATCGGCGCCATGCAGGCTGAAACCTCGGAGGGCAAATAATGAGCAAGGCCACCACCGTTCAAGCGCCCTCGCCACTGCGCGCCTTCTGGCTCAAATGGCGCTTTCACATCAATATCCTGCTGTTGCTGGTGCCCCTGGGTTTTATGCCCAAGTACTTTGCCGACGTCGCACTGTTTCGCGGCGACGCCGGCCTGGGCGAGCGCGAGGTCGGTGAAGTGCAGGTCGGCCCGTGGAGCATTACCCTCGCCGAGTTGCGCAATGAAGCGCCCCGCCCCGACCCGGCCGGCCCGATGAAATCCTTCAACGCCGCCCTGTGCGCCACCTGTGGCGACCAGGTCAAGGCCACCTACCTACGCATCGGCAAGCCCCGCAGCCTGCGGGCCGCCGGGGTGATTTTCTTCGGCACCCCGTACCGCATGGGCGCTGTGCTGCCGATCCCGGAACGCACCCCGCCCGACGCCGAACTGTGGATCACCATGGAAGGCTGGGACGGCAGCATGCAGCAGGCCTCCATTCCCTTGAGTCAGGCTTCGCCTGCCACCGTCGCCTGGTTGAACAAGCAAGGAGTTAAACCATGACTTTACTGCGCCTGACCCGCGCCTGCGCCGTGCTGATCCTCAGCCTGGGTGCAAGCAACTACGCCCTGGCCCACAACCCGATGTGCGAATGCAAGGAGATCCCCGGCGAACAGATCCAGTGCACCGGTGGTTTTTCCGACGGCAGCGGCGCGCCCGGCGTGACCCTGGATGTGATCGGCTACGACGAAACCATCCTGGTGCCCGGCAAGCTGGGGCCCGACTCGACGTTGACCTTCAAAAAACCTGCCGCCGAATTCTATGTGCTGTTTGACGCCGGTCCCGGCCACGTTGTCGAGATCGACCAAGCGGATATCCAGGCGCCATGACCCCCATGAACCCAGGCAGCACCCAGGTGGTCCGGCCCGCCGGTGCCGGGCACGAAACCCTCTACGTCCTGCTGCTGTGCCTGATCATCCTGGCCGTCGCCGGCACGGTGGTGTCCCTGCACGGCGAAACCCAGGCCGTCGAGGCCGTGGCCAGCCACCAGTTGGACGCCCGCCGCGACCTGAGCGCGGCCGAGCAAGGCATCTATGCCGACCTGCGGGTGACCCTGGATGAAATCCAGTTGCTGGCGCAGGAACAAAGCACCCTGCCGACGCCGGCGCAACTGGCCGAAGAAGGCTTCGCGCCCTTCGCCCAGGACGCCAGTTCGGTCAGCCGTGGCGACCACCACTGGCAATTGCTGGCGCCAGCGGCGTACCTGGGCCTGAGCCAGGCCAACGACACCAGCGGTTCACTGCTGATGCGCGTCAACGGCGCCGAGCCGGATATCTGGCTCAACCGCAGCGCCAACCTGGCCGCCCCCACCGACCTGAGCGACCAGGGGCTGATCGCCGCTGGCTGGCAGCAGGTCGTTGCGCAATTCGACGCTGGCGTCACCCGCCAGCATCGCCACTGAATTCATGCTGTCTCCGAGAGAAGATCGATTACCCATGTCTATGTCATCTCCCTTGCTCCGCCTGCTGCTGGTGGGCCTGTTCAGCGTCTTGCTGAGCCCCCTGGCCAATGCCGAGGCGGCCAAGCGCCTGCGTATCGGTATCACCCTGCACCCTTACTACAGCTACGTGGCGAATATCGTCGGCGACAAAGCCGAAGTGGTGCCGCTGATTCCGGCCGGCTTCAACCCCCATGCCTACGAACCGCGCGCCGAAGACATCAAGCGCATTGGCACCCTGGACGTGATCGTGCTCAATGGCGTCGGCCATGACGATTTTGCCGACCGCATGATCGCCACCAGCGAGCGCCCGGACATCCCGGTGATCGAGGCCAACGCCAATGTGCCGCTGCTGGCCGCCACCGGCAACGCGGCCCGCGGCGCCGGCAAGGTGGTCAACCCGCACACCTTCCTGTCCATCAGCGCGTCCATCGCCCAGGTCAACAACATCGCCCGGGAACTGGGCAAGCTCGACCCGGACAACGCCAAGGCCTATACCCAGAACGCCCGTGCCTACGGCAAGCGCCTGCGCAAGATGCGCGCCGACGCCCTGGCCAAGCTCACCAGCGCGCCCAACGCCGATCTGCGGGTGGCCACGGTGCACGCCGCCTACGACTACCTGTTGCGCGAGTTCGGCCTCGAAGTGACCGCCGTGGTCGAACCGGCCCACGGCATCGAGCCAAGCCCGAGCCAATTGAAGAAAACCATCGACCAACTGCGCGAGCTGGACGTCAAGGTGATCTTCTCGGAGATGGATTTCCCGTCCTCCTACGTCGATACCATCCAGCGTGAGTCGGGGGTCAAACTGTACCCGCTGTCGCATATTTCCTACGGTGAATACAGCGCCGAGAAGTACGAAGTGGAAATGACCGGCAACCTCAATACCGTGGTCCGGGCGATCCAGGAGTCGGGGGCATGACCGCGGTTGAACACCTGAATGTGGCCAGCATCGGCCCGACGATTGAGTTCGATAACGTCTCGCTGACCCTGGGCCGTACCGCGATCCTCGATAGCGTCAGCTTCCAGGTACAACCAGGCAGCATCCACGCCCTGGTCGGCCCCAACGGCGGCGGCAAGAGCTCGTTGATCAAGACCCTGCTGGGGCAGACGCCACACCAGGGCCAATTGAGCCTGCACTGGCCGAACACTCCCGGCACCATCGGCTACGTGCCCCAGGCCCTGGAGTTCGACCGTGGCCTGCCGATGACCGTCGACGACTTCATGGCTGCCATGTGCCAGCGGCGCCCGGCGTTTCTCGGCTTGTCCCGGCATTACGCCGGGGCGATTGGCGAGGCGCTGGAGCGCGTGGGCATGCAAGACAAGCGCAAGCGCCGCATGGGTGCGCTGTCCGGCGGCGAGCGCCAGCGTGTGCTGCTGGCCCAGGGCTTGATCCCGGCGCCGCAACTGCTGGTACTCGATGAACCGATGTCGGCCCTCGACGAAGCCGGGATCCAGGTGTTCGAACGCCTGCTGGGCGACTGGCGCCAGGCCGGGATTACCGTGCTGTGGATCGAGCACGACCTGGAGGCCGTGGGCCGCCTGGCGGATCGCGTCACCGGCCTGAACCGCCGCCTGCTGTTTGATGCCACGCCCAAGGAGGCACTGACCCCGGAACGCCTGCTGACGCTGTTTTCCACTCACCCACGGAGCGCAGCCCAATGAGCTACGAAGCCTTTCGCTTGATGGTCCAGGGCTGGGCTTCCTCCGGCTACTTGCCGGAAGCCCTGGCCTATGGGTTTGTGGTCAATGCCTTGCTCGCCGGCCTGTTGATCGGCCCGGTACTCGGTGGCCTGGGCACGCTGGTGGTGGTCAAGCGCTTTGCGTTTTTCTCCGAAGCCGTCGGCCATGCTGCACTGACCGGCGTGGCCGTGGGCATTCTGCTGGGGGAACCCTACACCGGGCCTTACGGCAGCCTGTTCGGCTACTGCCTGTTGTTCGGCATCCTGCTCAATTACCTGCGCAACCGCACCGGCCTGGCCCCCGATACGCTGATCGGCGTGTTCCTCTCGGTGTCCCTGGCCCTGGGCGCGAGCCTGTTGCTGATCCTGGCGGGCAAGATCAACGTGCATATCCTGGAAAACGTGCTGTTTGGTTCGGTCCTGACCGTCAACGGCAATGACCTGGCGGTGCTGGCGGTGGTCGGCTCACTGGTGATGGCCCTGGCATTGCCGCTGTACAACCGCATCATGCTCGCCAGCTTCAACCCGCAACTGGCCGCCGTGCGTGGCGTGGCGGTGAAGACCCTGGACTACCTGTTCGTGATCCTGGTGACCTTGATCACAGTGGCGGCGGTCAAGGTCATCGGTGCGATCCTGGTAGGCGCACTGCTGGTGATCCCGGCCGCCGCGGCTCGGCTGTTGAGCCAGTCACTCAAGGGCTTCTTCTGGATCTCGGTGGTGATTGCCACGCTCAGCACCCTGTGCGGGATTCTGTTGCCAATCATCTTCGACCTGCCTATCCCGTCCGGTGCCGCGATCATCCTCGTCGCCGGCATCGCCTTCGCCCTGGCCGCCATCGCGCGCGGCACGGTCCCCAGCCTGAAAGGGAATCTCGGATAATGCGCCCCGTTCTACGCCCCCTCGCCCTGGCCATCGCCTGCCTGATCAGCACCCCGCTGCTGGCAGCCGAAACGGCCACCCCCCTGCCGGTCGCCGCCCACGCCGCCAAACCGGTCAAAGTCCTCGCGGCCTTGCCCGTGACCTACGGCCTGGCCGCCGCCCTGCTCAAGGGCACTGCGGTCAAGCTGGAGCGTGCGGCACCGGCCAACCTGCCGGGTTCGCGCCAGACCTCGTACTTTACCGGGCGTGGCGCGCCGGCCTTGCATAGCCTGGCGCTGGACGCCGATGCGGCGATCGGCCTGCGCTCGCTGTGGCCGGATGACCCGCTGTACCCAGTGGCCCGGCGCAGCAATATCCGCATCGTCGAAGTGGACGCGGCGCGCCCGGTAGACGGCGGTCTGCCGGGCGTGGCCCTGCAACCGGGGACCGTAGATGGCCTCAATAGCCAGCCGTGGCAGTCGAGCAACAACCTGGGGCGCATGGCCGATGTCATGGCTGCCGACCTGAGCAGGCTGGCGCCCGGCGCCAAGGCCCAGATCGACGGCAACCTGGCCAGCCTCAAGCAACGCCTGCTCAAGCTGACTGCCGACAGCGAAGCCCGCCTGGCCCAGGCCGATAACCTGAGTGTGGTCAGCCTGAGTGATCATTTTGCTTATCTGATAAGTGGGCTGAATCTGGAGTTGGTCAGCACCGATCCGCGGCCGGATGCCGAGTGGTCCGCCGAGGCGCTACAGGCGCTGACGACCAGCCTGAAGGACAACGACGTGGCGTTAGTGCTGCACCATCGCCAACCGGCTGAGGCGGTGAAAGCGGCTATCAGTGCAGGGGGGGCGAAGTTGCTGGTGCTGGGTACTGACGGTGCGGACCCGATAGCGGAACTGGAAGGGAATGTGGATCAGGTGATCAAGGCCTTGGTGCCCTGAAAGCAAGGCAATACCCCTGTGTGTGTGCGAGCTTATGTGGGAGCGGGCTTGCCCGCGATGGCGGTGTATCAGTCAACTAATGTATCGACTGACACTTAGCCATCGCGGCATAGGTATCTACACAACTCTTTTATCTAGTGCTTATTGGGTTTGTGTACATATCCGTTGCTGCGGTCACGGCCACTTAGGGTTCCGCTCTTACAGCGGCTCACTTTGGAAAAGCCCCAAAGTAAGCAAAGGGCTTTTGCCCCACCACTCGGTGCCTCGCCTAGGCTCGGCATGCCCGCAGTCAGGCATTGCTCCGTGGGCCCGCCGCGATCGGCCATCCATGGCCGTGTCGCGGCTACCCCGGCATCCATGCCGGGGTGCCCACTGCGCAATACCTGCCTGCGGCCATCGTGGTTTAACGGGGCGCCTAAGATCAAAAGCCAGATCAAAAGCCAGATCAAAAGCAGAGCAACAGCAATGCCAAAGCCGGGGCGTGAAGCTGCATTCCCCCCTGTGGGAGCTGGCTTGTCGGATCGCCGCATCGCTGCGATGGCGGCCGAAAGAACACATCAGAGTGTCAGGTATTCATTTGTCATCGTTAACGACCATCGCAGGCAAGCCAGCTCCCACAGGTATATGCGCACGCCTCGACGATCAGGTCGGCTGTCAGGCCGCCTCGCTTTGCTTGTGATTTTGATCTTAGGCGCCCCGTTAAACCACGCTGGCCGTCATCCGATATTGATTTGGGGGGTAACCCGGCAGGACGCCGGGTTAGCCGCGCTGGGCCATGGATGGCCCATCGCGGCGGCCCCCCAAATCAATGTCGGATGACGGGCACACCGAGCCTGGGCGAGGTGCCGAGTGGTGGGGCAAAAGCCCTTTGCTTACTTTGGGGCTTTTCCAAAGTGAGCCGCCGTAAGGGCGGAACCCTAAGTGGCCATGACCGCAGCAACGGATATGTACACAAACCTAAGAATCACTAAAGAGATGTGTAGCCCATCGCAGGCAAGCCCGCTCCCACATTTGCTTGTGTTCAGCCAGCAACAACCTGCGCATCCATCTTCTGGCGCAAGCTCAGCGGGCGCATATCAGTCCAGACCTCTTCGATGTAAGCCAGGCACTCTTTCTTCATCCCGCTTTTACCCACGGTGCGCCAGCCCTCTGGCACGGCCTTGTAGTCAGGCCAGATGGAATACTGTTCTTCATGGTTGACCACCACCTGGAACAGGATGTCTTCGCGGTCAAATACTGAGGTCATTGCGGTTCTCCGTCACTCAAAGGCTGCCACGCACTGCGCGTGGCTGATGTATGTAGGAACGTATAGCGGCGCAGGAAAATTAGAGGCTGGCCACGGCCGCCGCCAAAGCCCGGCCGAAGATCTCTGCCACGCGGTCGATTTCTGCGGCGGTGATGACCAGCGGCGGCAGGAAACGCACCACGCTGCCATGGCGCCCGCCCAGCTCCAGAATCAACCCGCGCTTGAGGCACTCGCGCTGTACCAGCGGCGCCAATTGTCGATGGACCGGCGGGTGCCCCTGGACATCCGGCGCGCCGCTCGGGTTCACCAGTTCCACGCCCAGCATCAGGCCGCGTCCGCGGATATCCCCCAGTTGTGGAAAGTCCCGCTGCAGGATGCGCAGATGTTCACTCAAGCGCTCACCCATGGCGGCGGCGTGGTCGGCCACGTTGTGCTCCTTGAGGTAGCGCATCACCGCCGACCCCGCCGCCATGGCCATCTGATTGCCCCGGAAGGTGCCGGCATGGGCGCCCGGCAGCCAGGTGTCGAGCCACTCGCGATAGACCACCACCGCCAGCGGCAGGCTGCCGCCAATGGCTTTGGACAACACCACCACATCCGGAACAATGCCGGCATGTTCAAAGGCAAACATCTTGCCGGTGCGCCCGAAACCGCTCTGGATCTCATCCACGATCAGCGCCACCCCGGCCTGCTCGGTAATCCGCCGCAGGCCGCGCAGCCAGTCGAGGTCGGCCGGGATCACGCCGCCCTCGCCCTGCACCACTTCGACGATCACCGCCGCCGGTAGCAATACGCCGGCCTCCGGGTCGTTGAGCAGGTTTTCGAGGTAATGCAGGTTGACCTTGACCCCCTCTGCCCCACCCAGACCGAACGGGCACCGGTAATCATAGGGGAAAGGCAGGAACTGCACGCCGTTGGCCAGCAAGGCACCCAATGGCTTTTTCGGCCCCAGGCTGCCCATCAGGCTCAACGCGCCCTGGCTCATGCCGTGATAACCGCCCTGGAACGACAACACCGTGCTGCGCCCCGTGGCGGTGCGTACCAGCTTCAGCGCGGCTTCCACTGCATCGGTGCCGGTGGGCCCGCAAAACTGGATCTTCGCCTCCTGCGCCAGTTCCGCAGGCAGCAGGCCGAACAGGTCCTGCACAAACTGATCCTTGACCGGCGTGGTCAAGTCCAGGGTATGCAGAGGCAACTCGTCCTGCAGCACCTGCTGGATCGCCTCGATCACCACCGGGTGGTTATGCCCCAGGGCCAACGTACCGGCCCCGGCCAGGCAGTCGATAAAACTGCGCCCCTCAACGTCCTCGACATAAATGCCCTTGGCCCGCTTGAGTGCCAGGGGGATACGCCGTGGGTAACTGCGGGCATTGGACTCCTGCAGGCGCTGGCGGGCCAGCAGCGGTGATTCATCGAACTGGTAAAGCGTTTCCGCCGGCGTCGGGCTGGCCGACACCTGCAAATCGTCAATGCGACTGGTAGCGACTGACATCTCTAGATCCCTCAATACGCGGATGATGGTGACCAAACTGCCAACCCGTTGACGTCTGGCCCCCAAAGGGCATGCGCACGGATTTCCTGTTCTGGAAACGCTTCAGCGGCGTGAGGATTTACACCTGGGTCGTTGAAAAAACGGCGAATGGCTCACTCGCCGGCACTGCTGTACCTTTCGTTCAACGCATAGAGAATCGCGCAGGTGTCGATATCCAGTTGCCCACGATAGTCGGAGGGCCGGAAGTGCATCTGGAACGCACGCACCCGTTGCTGGAACGCCTGGCGGTTTCGTGCCGGGGCGTAGCCGTAGCGCTGAAAGGCCCGTTCGATCTCCACCTCCTGGGGCAAGCCCATGCGAAAGCGGCGCACATAGGCGTTTTTGATCTCTTCATCGAACCAGGCGCCAATGCCCGCCTCGAACAAGCCGTGCCAGGGCAGCCGTGGACCTGGGTCACTTTTGCGCCAGAACGCCACATCCGAATGGCCGACGATATCGGTGGCGCCGATCTGCGGATGACGGGCGCAAATGTCGTGGATCAGCGCGATCAGTACCTCGATTTGCTCCGCCCCGTAGGCAGGAAAGGTAAAAACCCCACCATCGTCGCGAGCCAGATTGACGATCTCGATGCCGATGGAGCGCGTGTTGACGTTATCGCGGCCCGCCCAATGACTGGCCCCCGCATGCCAGGCGCGCTGATGCTCATCCACCAGCTGGAATACCCGCAACTCGTCGTAGCCGGCGTCTCGATAACCCGCCTCGAGGGGGTCGGGCAGCAGGTAATGGGCACTGACACCCTGCTGCGTCAGGGTGCGCAGGGAAGAGGCGAAGGGCGCGGCGGTGTAATGCACCACCAACTGGCGCACGGCTTCGCCATTGCGTTGATTAAAATCCTGGGCGGGATAAGTGGAGTCGATGACCAACATAGGCGCTGTCCTTTTCAATACAGGCTGAGTCATTCAGCCGGCAAACCTGCAAACACAAAAATTAACGCCATCCTGAAGCGTCGGGCCTGAGGATGGCGGTAGTTATGTGGGTGCAAGGAAAGATCAGCGTCGCAGCGGCATCCCCAGGTCGACCCGCAGGCCGTCGGGCTGGCTGTCGAAGGCCAGGGAACAGGAACAGCGCTGGACAATCGCCTGCACGATGGCCAGGCCCAGGCCACAACCACCGCTGTTGCCATTGCGCCAGAAACGTTGAGTCAGATGTTGCAGGTCTTCGCTGGAGATCGGCGCGCCGTGGTCGCGCACGCGGAACACCACCTGATTGCCCTGGGTAAACACACTCAATTCCACCCGCGTATCGGCCGGGGTATGGCTCAGGGCGTTATCCAGCAGGTTGCGCAAGGCGGCAACCGCCAGGCCCACGGGCATTTCCACCGGGTTATCGGGCAGGTTGTCCGGCAAGATCAGGTCGATGCGCCGGTTGTCGCCGGCGTTGGCGTCCTGGATCGCCAGGCGCGCCACCTGCTCGGCACTGGACTGCAAGCCGTCATCAAACGACAGGCTGCCCTCGACCCGCGCCAGCAGCAGCAATTGCTCAAGGGTGCGATGCAGGCGGTCGGCGCCCTCCTCGGCATGGGCCAGGGATTGGTCGCGGGCCGCGCCGTCGGTCATGCGTGCCACTTGCAGGTGGGTCTTGATCGCCGTAAGGGGGCTGCGCAGTTCGTGGGCGGCATCGCCCGTCAGCCGGCGCTCGCGCTCAATGGCCTTGGCGATGCGTTGCAACAGCTGGTTCTGAGTGTCGAGCAACGGCTTGAGCTCGCTGGGCAACGGATGAATCTGCAAGGGCTCGAGGGAGTCGGCGCTGCGGCGCATCAAGGCATCGCGCATACGGTTGAGTGGCACCAGGCTCTGGCCGATCCCCAGCCACAACAGGCACAGGCAGCCCAGCAGAGCCACGCCCACCGGCACCGAGGCCGCCAGCAGGATCGACATATTCAGCGCCTCGCGCTCCACCTGGCGGTCGGCGGTGGTGATAAACAAATCGCCCCGGGCCAGGGTAAAGCTGCGCCAGGCGGCGCCGTCGATGATCTGGTCGCGAAAGCCACTCTGCCGGGATTCCAGGCCCTGATCCGGGGTGGTATGGCTGCGCGCCAGGACTTCGCCACGCAGCGAACTGACCTGGCACGCCATGCCCCCCGGCACATTCAATTGCTCGGCGCCAAAGCGTTTGCCCTCGCCCACACTGGCCAGGCCGGGCATCTGCTCCATCAGCCCGGCCACCATGCGCGCCGACGCCACCAGTCGCTGATCCAGGGAAAACATCATCTGGTTACGCAGGTCGTTGAGCATCCAGGTCGCTGCCAGCACCCAGATCAGCACAAAAGCGGCGCCCAGCTTGAACGTCAGGCGCAGACGCAGGCTCATCACGAAGCGTCCTCTCCACCGTCCGCCGGGCCCAGGCGGTAGCCCAGGCCACGCACGGTCTCGACAATGCCATTGCCCAATTTGCGGCGCAGGTGGTGGATATGCACGTTGAGGGCGTTGCTTTCCAACTCATCGTTAAAGCCGTAGACGCTGTCTTTGAGCTGCTCGCTGGACAGCACCCGGCCACGGTTGTGCAGCAGTGCCTGCAACAACGCCTGTTCACGGCGGGACAAGTCCACCGATTGGCCGCCCAACAGGGTCTCCCGGCTGCTGGGGTTGTAGGTCAGCCGGCCATGCTCGATCAGGTTGACGCTACGCCCGGCCACCCGGCGCAGCAGGGTTTGCAGGCGGGCCGCCAGTTCACGCAAGTCGAAGGGCTTGAGCAGGTAATCGTCGGCGCCGGCCTGCAGGCCGTCGACCCGGTTGGTCACTGAATCCCGCGCGGTGAGGATCAGCACCGGAATCTCCAGGCCTGCACTGCGCTGTTGTTGCAGCAGTTTCAGGCCGTCTTCATCCGGCAGGCCGAGGTCGAGCACCATGATGTCGAACTCCGCCGCCTTGAGCATCGCCCGCGCGGCTGCGGCCGTGGCTACGCGCTCGACCGTAAAGCCCTGGGCGCCGAGACCGGCAACGATGCCACTGGCAATCAGGTCATCGTCTTCACAGACCAGTACGTGCATGCTGAACCCTTTGCAAAAATGCTGATTTAAAGGAGGGCGGATTAAGCGCGCATTATGCCGGCAAAAGAGGCGCGCTTCGAAAATCCCGACACTCTAGAATAGCCCGGTTAATCATCGGTTAATCAGCACCCCACATTGTGTGCCCCACTTGCATCGAACTAAGGCTTGACCATGCGGCATCTGTTTATCTTCCTGTTGGTGTTGTTCACCGGATTGGCCCAGGCCGCGCCTGGCAACAATCCGTTCGAGACCAAGGCCGAGTTCCTCCCGGTAGGCAAGGCCTTCACCTTTACCTCCGAGCGCCTGGCTTCCGGTGAAACCCAGCTGTATTGGCAGATTGCCGACGGTTATTACCTGTACCAGCAACGCATGAAATTCGAAGGCCTGGCCGAACAGCCCGTGCTGCCCCAGGGCGAAGCCCATAGCGACGAGTTCTTCGGCGAGCAACAGGTGTACCGCCAGGGTCTGGAAGTGAAGCTTCCGGCCGGTGCCACCGGCAAGGTCAAGCTGGGCTGGCAGGGCTGTGCCGATGCCGGCCTGTGCTACCCACCGCAATCGCTCACCGTGGACCTGGGTGGTAACCCCGCCGTGGCCGCCACCGCCGAGGCCCAGGATGAAAGCCTGGCCAGTGGCCTGCAGCAACGCAGCCTGGGCTGGAGCCTGCTGGTGTTCTTCGGCCTGGGCCTGCTGCTGGCGTTTGCCCCGTGTTCGCTGCCGATGCTGCCAATCCTTGCTGGCCTGGTGGTGGGCAGCGGTGCCAGCCCACGCCGTGGTTTTGCCCTGGCCAGCAGTTATGTGGTGTGCATGGCCCTGGTGTATGCCGCCCTCGGCGTGCTGGCCGCGCTGGCCGGCAGCAACCTCGCCGCGCTGCTGCAAACCCCGTGGATCCTCGGCAGTTTCGCCGGGTTGTTTGTGATCCTCGCCCTGCCGATGTTCGGTTTCTTTGAACTGCAACTGCCGGCCTTCCTGCGCGATCGCCTGGACAACGCCAGCCGCCAGCAAAACGGCGGCAGCCTGATCGGCGCCGGGGTGCTCGGCGCCTTGTCCGGTCTGCTGGTGGGCCCGTGCATGACCGCGCCCCTGGCCGGCGCCCTGCTGTATATCGCGCAAAGCGGCAATGCCCTGCACGGCGGCCTGATCCTGTTTGCCATGGGCATCGGTATCGGCGTGCCCTTGCTGTTGCTGGTGACCGTGGGCAATCGCTTCCTGCCCAAGCCGGGCACCTGGATGAACGTGCTGAAGGGCGTGTTTGGCTTCCTGTTCCTCGCGACCGCCGTGTTGATGATTCGCCCGGTCGTCGACGAAAGCCTGTGGCTCGGCCTGTGGGGTGTACTGGCGCTGGTCATGGCCTACTGCGGCTGGAGCCTGGCCCGTGAGTACGGGCTGATCGCCAAGGCACTGGGTGCCGGCTCCCTGGTCCTGGGGCTGTGGGGCGCGATCCTGGTGATCGGCGCCGCCGCTGGCAGCGACGACCTGTGGCAGCCGCTCAAGGTCTTCGGTGGCTCGACGGTGGCCGGCGCGCCGACTGCCCATGACAGCTTTATCACCCTCAACGACCCGGTAGCCCTGCAAGCCCAGCTCGACAGCGCCAAGGCCCAGGGCCAATGGGTGCTGCTGGACTACTACGCCGACTGGTGTGTGTCGTGCAAAATCATGGAAAAACAGGTGTTCGGCAAACCCGAAGTGATGGACGCCCTGAAGGACGTACGCCTGCTGCGCCTGGACGTCACCGCCGACAACGCCGCCAGCCGTGAGCTGCTCGGTCGCTACAAAGTCCCTGGCCCACCGAGCTTCGTCTGGATCGGCCCCGACGGTGCAGAGCGCCGCGCCCAACGCATCACCGGCGAAGTGGATGCCGCAGCCTTCCTGCAACGCTGGACCCAGACCCGGGAAGCACTCTGATGCTGACCTTGACCATCGGCACCTTTGCCATTGCCTTGAACCATCTGCTGCTGATCAGTGCGCTGATCCTCGCCACAGTCGTGGGCTGGCGCGTGGCCAAGCGGGGCGGCGAGAACCCCGAATCGGTGCTGTTCAGCCTGTTCCTGCTGGGCATGCTCAGTGCGCGTATCGGCTTTGTCTTGATGTACTGGTCGTACTACCGCGACGACCCGTTGCAGATCGTCGACCTGCGCGACGGCGGTTTCCTGGCCTGGCCTGGGGTGATCGTGCTGATCATCGCCGCCCTGCTGTGGAGCTGGCGCCGCCCGGCCCTGCGCAAACCGCTTAGCGCCGGTGTGGTCAGCGGCCTGGCCTTCTGGGCACTGGCCAGTTTCTCGTTGAACATCTACGAAAAAGGTACGCGCCTGCCGGACATCGCCCTGCGCAATGCCGATGGCGAAACCGTGCAACTGGCTGACTACCAGGGCGGCCCGCTGGTGATCAACCTCTGGGCCACCTGGTGCCCGCCCTGCCGGCGGGAAATGCCGGTGCTGGAAAACGCCCAGAAGCAGCGGCCGGACGTGACCTTCCTGTTCGTCAACCAGGCCGAAAGCATGCAAAGCGTCAGCACCTACCTGGCTACCCAGGGCCTGAACCTGGACAACGTGCTGTTCGACGCCAGTGGCCGCCTGGGCCAGGCCGTGGGGTCCATGGCCCTGCCGACCACCCTCTTCTATCAAGCCGATGGCCGGCTGATCAACAGCCACCTGGGCGAACTGTCCCAGGCCAGCCTGGCCCGCGCCATGGAATATTTCGACCCCACGGACAAGACTGCCGCCAAGACGGCCCCTGCAAGGAAACCCTTATGCCCCGCCTCTGCCACCTGCTAACCCTGCTGCCCCTGACCCTGGCTGCCAGCCTCGCCCACGCCGAAGAATGGCCGGCGCCGATCAAACAGATCGAAGCCAAGGGCGCCAAGATCATCGGCAGCTTCGACGCGCCGGGCGGGCTCAAGGGCTATGCCGCGCAATACCAGAACCGCGGCATGGCGCTGTACCTGACCGCCGACGGCCAACACGTGATCGCCGGCAATCTGTATGACGCCAAGGGCAATGACCTGAGCACCGCGCCCCTGGAAAAGCTGGTCTACGCCCCAATGGCCAAGGAAATCTGGGCCAAGATGGAACAGAGCAGCTGGATCCAGGACGGCGATAAAAACGCGCCGCGCACCGTCTACCTGTTCAGCGACCCCAACTGCCCGTACTGCAACATGTTCTGGGAACAGGCACGGCCCTGGGTCAAGGCGGGCAAGGTACAGTTGCGCCACATCATGGTCGGGATTATTCGCGAAGACAGCCCGGGCAAATCGGCGGCGCTGCTGGCAAGCAAGGACACAGCCCAGGCCCTGGAAGAACATGAGTCTGCCGGCAAAGCCAGCAAGCTCAAGGCCCTGACCAAGATTCCGGCCCAGATCCAGGCCAAGCTCGATGCCAATATGAAGTTGATGGAGGAGTTGGAGTTGTCGGCCACGCCGGCGATTTTCTATCTGGATGACAAGGGCCAGTTGCAGCAACAGCAGGGGGCGCCGTCGCCGGATAAGTTGGGGAAAATCCTCGGGCCCAAGTGACTCGGATTAACCCCACGCCACTAACAAGAATGCCCGCACAAAGCGGGCATTCTTGTATCTCGTTGGTCCAATACCTAACGGCCGAACCCGAGCGTTTGCTCACCCCTTTTCTGCAGGGCGGGCATTAGCTCAATGACGATAAGTCTCGCCACCATGCCAGATGGTTAGCGAATCAATCGCTCCATGCACAAGACACAAAACGTCAATACGGACTATTTTTGCTCCGTTTTCAGCCTCGAAATCGACCCAGGTCCTCGTCGCTGCCTCACGTGTCCCAAGTAGCTGATTATTTTCACCAAAGAACCTGAACGTCGCGATATCGGTGCCGGTATTTGCATAACCGAATCTCACCCGTGCGCATCTGAACTTAAACTTCAGACGTGATAGCTGCATTGTATTAGCGCTACCGCAGCGCACTGCCAATGCCTTGCCCTCAATCATTCCCGGCACCAGTTCTCCGGCAGTTCTGACTGGATGAAGCCCAATTCCAGGGGGAGATGAGGCTGGTAATTCAAAATCCAATAAGCGCGTATTGATGATAGTCCCTGCCCCCAGATACTCCTGGCTCGGATAACTCTCAAAATCATCAAAATCGGTTAAGAAATTGGCCCGGATAATCAGCTCCAGAATCGGAAACACCACCGCTTCACTTTCATGGGTACTGCCATCGGCGGTCACCTTACAGGTAAACATCAGGCGGCTGAGGTCCTTCAAGAGCTCAAGTTCGAAACGCTGTAACGCCTTTTTCAAACCTGTACTCGCTTCACCTGCTGTCACCCCCTGACCCAAGTAAACGTTGATCGTATAAGGGTTGCCATTCTTTTGGGTACCGACGCCCCGCAACCATACTTTCTGGTCCGGCAAGATAAACCACCAGGGTTCAACGGTGATATCCGCGTTCCCATTAAAGGTGCGTAAGTCCAGAATATTGTTGGTTGCCTGCGGCACCACCGGCACCGGCAAATGTATCGGATCGCTGATTTGCAGATCGAGGTCCGGAGAAGTCGCCACTTTGCACAGGCTGGTAACGGTGTAGTTGATCTTCACCGTCTTGCCAATCCCACGAATCACCGCCTCCCGGGGGATATGGAAATCCACGTAATCCGGGTCATTGCTGCCAGGCTTCGAGGCCAGCGGCAGGCAGGTACCGTCTGCGCGTTTCCAGCACACGCTGATTGCATGGCCGGGGCTGATCAGGTCATAGGCCACTCGCACCGTCACGCCATCGCGGCCGTTGTATACCGTGAGCTGCGAGCCTACCGCTTCGCGCACCGTGGGCGCTTCGAGTACCAGGTCCTCCTGGGCGATTTCGAGGGTCAGCGATGCAAATTCCTTGGCGCTGGCCTTGTCGGACTCGCCATTGAAGTTCACCGCGAAATGCACTTCAAAGGCACTGCAATCCGCCAGTTTTTGCAGTTCGTTGCGCGCCAGTGCCGCGGTGACGCCACCGGCCAGCCATTCCTCGGTTACCGCCTGACCTTCCAGCACCTCAAAACGGTAGGGGCTGCCATCCTCCAACTCACCCGTCACCCACAGCCAGCAAGGTTGGCCCAGGGCCAGATAGGACCAGGTAGCCACCATCGCCGTGGCATCGCCCCCAAAGGTATTAAGGTCCAACGTGCTGCCCGTGGCCTGTTCCACCGCAGGCGCGGGCAGGCCGCTGAGATCCAGGACCTGCACCTCTTTCACCGGCGACTCCCAGAAGCCACCGCAGGCACGCGACACATTGTAAGAAACCGATATTTTCTGACACAGGTTGGCGCTGATCGCAGAGGCCGGAATCGGGAACACCATGTTTCGCTCATCTACACCGACAGTACGACACTCCAACGCCGGCGAACCGAGCCCTGGTGTGCCGGTAAACGTCGGGCACACCCAATCCCCCGGACACATATGCCCGTACGCCACCTGAAGATGCGCGCCCTCCACCGTGTTCACCGGGTTGAGTAGCCAGCCGTTGGCGCCGCAGTCTACGGACTCGACGAGATGGGGGGCCGTCAACTCCAAGTGGGGCTCGGTGAGCAGATTCACCAGCAGTGAAGGAAAAGACCTGTAGACCGGCCTTGAATCCTTACGCGGAAGAAACTCGACACTAAAGAGAACATACAACTGGCTGTCATGTTTGAGCGCCGCCAGTTGGGCCCGAGACAAGGTTCTGGTCCAACCGCTACGCACGTCTTCTTCAGTAATCGGCGCGTCATCAAAAGGGAGCAGCCGGGCTTTCGAGCCATCCGGGTAAACACCACCGATAAACAACTGAATAACCTGGCTGGTGCCGATAAACGGCCAAGGCGCGACATGAACAGTCACCGGGTCATCACAGCACATCCCTCCAAGGTCCAGGGTGTTGAACGGCGCTTCGAAAATCTGCGGCTGGGGCAGGTTGGCCGGCAGTGGGATCCTGACCACACCTTCAGGCGACGTGTACGGCTCCCCATCCCGGGTCACGGTATAGGAGAAATGCGCGAAGTTATCCAGGCGCATGCCCACGTATTCCGGCGGCACATGGAAGTCGATGCACCCCTCCTCTACGCCATACTGCGGTGCAATCGGCGCGCAATCACCGAAGGTGGATTCCCAGCACAGGGCAATATGGTCCGTGCTCTGCATATCCTCGTAACAAACACGTACCGTGGCCCCCTCCAACAACTTGAGGGGATCAACCTGACCCTGGCCTTGCGCCTCGACCAATATCGGGGCTTGCAAATGCAGGGAGGTATCGACAAACAACAGCGCCGTGTTGCGAGGATGAAACTCGTGGGCGTTTTCGGGCAGTCGGGTTTCGTAGATCGGATCGACCGGTACCGGCGGCTTGGGATCGGCGCCATCAAAGATCACGGCGATATGAAGGGTCAGTGCCGAATAGTCTTCCCGTCGCGCCATCCAGCCCCGTGACAGCTTGAACTCAAAGACATGATCGTCATGGGCTTCGGCCTCCATGACCACATGGTCCCGCGCCACCCAGCTAAACGCGAACGGCGGCTTGTGCTGATCACCGGCCACATTGATAAACAGGCGCTGCCCGGCCTGAATCATGGGCCAGGCGTTAAGGCGGATGGTCTCATCGCCCCTGAATGTCTTCATATCCAGTTGCCAGGTGCTATGGACATACTGGGCATGCTCAAACTTCGGCAGCGACTCCTTGAGGTCCGCCTCCCTGATCTGCTGGACCTCCAACTCCAGCACCAGCGATTCCTTCAACTGGCCTGCCACCCGCGCGGTGTACCAGACCAAAACCGTATGCCCAATGCTGGTGCTGACCGATTGCCAGGGAACCGGAATATCAATACTGCCGCTGGTACTGCCCGGTTGCACAACAGGTTCAAACACCGGCTCGTCCTGGCCCTTGATCGCCCAGTACAAGGTAATGGGCCCCGTGCCCATTCCCGTAAAAGCGACGGTCGCGACAGTGCCGTTTTTCGCCTTGATGGGGTCCAGGGTGTTGTTATTGACGGCGTAGCGAATCTGCGGATAGGGCAATTCGACAGCAACCTCGGCAGGTGCCTGGGTAGCCGCCAACGGCGGGCTTTGGGGGGTGGTTTTTTTGACCATGATGCGACCTCCTGTCTGGGAAAGATAACCAGCAAGCCTGCTGGGCAGGCCCAAATCTGCAGTTATCTAGCCCCGGAAACAGGAGGTTTGCCTACTGTCAGAATTGACAGTAGGCACCCCAAAAATGTGCAAAACCGACCAATGGCGTGCCGCCTGTATGGCGGCCCGTTCGCCGACTCAAAGCCCCTCCAGCTCCGCCATCAAATCGCTCAGGCGGTCCACCGTGCCGGCACTGATGTCACTGGCCGCCAAGCCCTCGATGTACGTCGCCAACTCCGCCACCGTGCTGCATTCGAACATCGCCCGCAGCGGCACATCCCGTTGCAGGCTCTTTTGCACCCGCGAGGCGATTTGCGTGGCCAGCAACGAATGCCCGCCCAGCTCGAAGAAGTTATCCAGCACGCCCACCTGCTCGACCTTCAGCACCTCGGCCCAGATTGTGGCCAGGGTCTGCTCCAGCTCGCTGCGCGGCGCCAGGTAATCCTGGCTGTGCAACTGACCGATCTCCAGAGCCGGCAAGGCCTTGCGGTCGAGCTTGCCGTTGGCGTTCAACGGCAGGCGCTCCAGCCACAGCCAGTGCAACGGCACCATGTACTCCGGCAGTTCGCTGCGCAGGCGCTGCTTGATGCGGTCCAGGCGTTCGCCAGGGTTAAGGCTGGCATCGCTCGCCACCAGGTAACCCACCAAGTGCTTGCCATTCACGCCCTCCTGCACACCCACCGCCGCGTCGCGCACCTCGGGCTGCTCGTGCAGGCGCGCCTCGATTTCACCGAGTTCGATGCGGTAGCCGCGAATTTTCACCTGATGGTCGATGCGCCCGACGTACTCCAGCACCCCATCGCTGCGCCGCCGCGCCAGGTCGCCGGTGCGATACAGGCGTTCTCCCGGCGCACCAAATGGATCCGCCACAAACACTTGCGCAGTACGCAGCGGGTCGCTGACGTACCCGCGCCCTACCCCGGTGCCCGCCACACACAACTCACCCACCGCCCCTTGCGGCACCAACTCCAGCGCGCCGTCGAGCAGGTACAAACGGTTGTTGTCAGTCGGCGTGCCGATCGGCAGGTAGGTGCCACGGGTCGAGGCCAGGTCGACGCAAAAGAACGCCACGTCATCCGAGCATTCCGCCGGACCATAGGCGTTGACCAGGCCGATATCCGGGTAACGCAGCAGCCATTGGTGCGCCAACTCTGGCGGCATGGCCTCCCCCGTCGGCAGCATCCAGCGCAGGCCCTGCAGGCTGATGCGCTCCTGGACAAGCATGCCCTGGATCAGCGACGGCACGCTTTCCAGCACCGTGATGCCCTGGGCCTGGACATGGGCCAGCAGGCCCTGCGGATCATGGGCGATGGTGTTGGGCACAATGTCCACCCGTGCGCCAAACAACGGCGCGGCGAGGAATTGCCACACCGAAATATCGAAGCTTTGCGACGCGGTCTGGGCGATCACATCCTGCTCGCTCAACTGCAGGTATGGCACCTTGCTCAACTGATTATTGAGCATGCCGCGCTGCTCGACCATCACGCCCTTGGGCAGCCCGGTGGAGCCGGAGGTGTAGATCACGTAGGCGAGGTTGTCCGGGGCACTGTAGATCCCCGGATTGCTATCCGCGCCCGCCAACTCCTCCCACACCAGCAACTTCGGCCGCGCGCCGCAGGCAAAGTCTTCGAGCAACACCTGCGCCTGTTCAAGGCAAGCTGCCGTGCACACCAGCAGCGGCGTGCGGCTCAGGTCGATGATCCGGCTCAGGCGCTGGGCCGGCAGGCCGGGATCCAGCGGCAAATAACCGGCACCGGCCTTGAAGCTGCCGATGATCATGCCCAGCAGTTCCAGGCCGCGCTCGGCCAGCAGCGCCACCGGCTGATCCAGGCCGACACCCGCCGCGACCAGGGCATGGCCCAGGCGGTTGCTGTGCTGGTTCAGCTCGGCATAGCTCCATTGCCGGTCCAGGCAACTGGCGGCAATGCGCTGCCCATGCTGCGCCACCTGCGCTTCAAACAGTTCAACGTAGCTGCTTTGCAGCGGGTAGTCGTGGGCGCTCTGATTGCAAGCGTGCACCAGGAACTCACGCTCCTGCTCGCCAATCAGCGGCAGGTCGGCCATATCGCCATGGAAGCCCTGCACCAGCGCCAGCAGCAGGCGCTTGAACTCAGCAAGCATGCCCTGCACGGTGCTTTCATCGAAATAACGCTGGTCGTAGGACAGGTGCAGGCCCAGGTCATCCCCCGGGTAACACACGGCGGTCAGCGGGAAGTTGGTGTGGGTACGGCCCGAGTCCGAGGTGGCGTTCAGGCTTTGCGCACGGTCCAGCACCGAGACTTCCACCGGAGCGTTTTCAAATACAAACAGGCTGTCGAACAGCGGCTGGCCCTTGGGCAGTTCGCTGTGTTCCTGGATTGTCACCAGCGGCAGGTATTCGTACTCGCGCAGCTGCATATTGCTGTCGAGCAAGGCGCTCAACCAGTGGCGCACGCTGCACGGCTGATCGTCCTCGGGCAACTTGACCCGCAAGGCGATGCTGTTGATAAACAGGCCGACCGTGCGCTGCATGTGCGGCATGTCCACCGGGCGCCCGGCCACCGTGACGCCGAACAACACGTCACGCTCGCCGCTCAAGCGCCGCAGCACCAAGGCCCACGCCGCCTGGGCGAAGGTATTGACGGTCAGTTGATGAGCCTGGGCCAGCTCGCGCAATTGCGCACCATCACGGGCATCCAGACGGGTATAGCAATCCCCCACCACCATGCCGCCACTGTGGCCGGCGTGTTCACGCAGGAATGGCCGGTCGCTGGGGATCGGTGTGGTGCGCTCAAACCCTTGCAGGTTCTGCTGCCACCACTGCCGCGCCTCCGCCAGGTTCTGACGTTGCAGCCAGGCGATGTAATCGCGATAGCGTGGCGGCGCGGCCAGTTGTGCTTCGCGACCTTCACCCAGGGCGGTGTAGATATCGAAAAAATCATTCATCAACAACGAACGGCACCAGGCATCAATCAGGATGTGGTGGTTGCTCATCATGAACCAGTAACGGGCCTCGCCGACGCGGATCAGGCGCAGGTGGAACGGCGCCTGATTGAGCAGATCGAAACCGGCCTCGCGCTCGCTTTTGAGCAGCGCTTGCAGGCGCGGCTCCTGTTGCTCGGCCGGGGTGCCGGTCCAGTCCAGGTATTCGATCGGCGTGCTGCCGGGCTTGTGGATCACCTGCAACATCGCTTCGCCGACGTTCCAGCAGAACGACGCACGCAAGGCTTCATGCCGGGCGATCACGGCTTTCCAGGCCAGGGCAAAGCGCTCGGGGTTGAGCTCGCTGTTGATGCGGTAGCGGTCCTGCATGTAATAGAGGCCGGTGCCCGGCTCCAGCAGGGTATGCAACAGCAGGCCTTCCTGCATGGGCGTCAGCGGATACACATCCTCGATGGCGCTGGCCGGCACCGGCAACGCGTCCAGTTGCACCTGGGTCAGGTGCGCCAGGGGGAAGTCGGACGGCGTCAGGCCGCCGGCATCATCGCGCAGGCAATGGGCGATCAGGCTCTGCAACTCGCCCAGGTAGGCCTCGGCCAGCTCGCTGATGGTCTGGTGGTCGTGGCGCTCGCGGCTGAAGGTCCAGCGCAGCAGCAGTTCGCCGCCGTACACCTGGCTGTCCACACTCAAGGCGTTGGGCAGTGGCGCATCCGGGTCATGGGCCGGGCCGGCAGACACGTCCAGCGGGTGGAACAGCGCCTGGCTGTCGAAGCTCTGGTCGAACTGCCCGAGGTAGTTGAAGGTAATCGAGGCGTTCGGCAACGCCGCCATGGCCTGGCGACAGGTACGGTCGGCCAGGTAGCGCAGCACGCCATAGCCCAGGCCTTTGTGCGGCACCGCGCGCAGTTGCTCCTTGATCGCCTTGATCGACGCGCCCTGGCCGCTGGCCTCCTCGATATCCAACGGGGTCAGGCGCAGCGGGTAAGCGCTGGTGAACCAACCGACACTGCGGGTCAGGTCGATCTCATCAAACAGGCTTTCGCGGCCGTGGCCTTCCAGCTGGATCAGGGTCGATGCGTGGCCGCTCCAACGGCACAGCACGCGGGCCAGTGCAGTCAGCAATAGGTCGTTGACCTGGGTGCGGTAGGCGCTCGGTGCCTGTTGCAGCAACTGCCGGGTGCGCTCGGCATCCAGGCGCACACTGATAGTCTCGGCGTCGCGGTTGCGCAGGCTGCCGTACGCCCGGTCCACCGGCAGTTCAACCGGCGGGCCCGCCAACTGTTGCTGCCACAGGCTCAGTTCTTCACGCAGGGATTCGCTACTGGCATAGGCCTGCAAACGCGCGGCCCAGTCGCGCAAGGCGCTGGTCTTGGCGGGCAGGCTGACGGCCTGGCCGTCGCTCAATTGGCGATAGACGTTTTGCAGGTCTTCGAGCAATACGCGCCAGGACACGCCATCCACCACCAGGTGATGGATCGCGATCAGCAAGCGTTGCTGGCCAAGCGGCCCGTCCACCAGCAAGGCGCGCAGCAGCGGGCCGTGCTCCAGGTCGAGGCTGCGCTGGGCATCGGCGAACAGCGCCTCGCACTGCGCCATATCCGCCACCTGGGCCAGCCACAACACGCCGCCTTCCGGCACGGCCAGATGCTCGGCGTGCCATTGCGCGTCGTGCTGGGTGAAGCTCAGGCGCAAGGCGTCATGGTGTTCCAGCACGGCCAGCAGCGCCTGTTCCAGGCGGTGCGGGTCCAGGGCCTGCACCGGCGCCAGCACCAATGCCTGGTTCCAGTGCTGACGCGCCGGGATTTCGCTGTCGAAGAACCAATGCTGGATCGGCGTCAGGCCCGAGGGGCCGGTCAACAGCCCTTGCTCGGCAGTGACCTGCTCACTGCACGTGGCCACTGCGGCCAGGGCCTGCACGGTCTGGTGCTGGAACAGGTCGCGGGGGCTGAAGTGAATCCCCGCCTGCCGCGCCCGGCTGACCACCTGGATCGACAGGATCGAGTCGCCACCCAGCTCGAAGAAGTTATCGTGCAGCCCGACCTGCTGCACATTGAGCACCGCACACCAGATCGCGGCCAGGCTCAGTTCCAGCGCATTGCTCGGCGCCACGTACTGCTGCCGATTGGCCTCGGGGTCCGGTTGCGGCAAGGCGCGGCGGTCGAGCTTGCCGTTGGCGGTCAGCGGCATGCTGTCGAGCACTATCAAGTGCGCCGGCACCATGTAGTCCGGCAGTTGCGCCTTGAGGTGGGTCTTGAGCGCCTCGCGCAAGGCGGCGTGATCGCGGGCATCGCTGACCAGGTACGCCGCCAGTTGCTTGCCACTCGGCGCATCCAGGGCCAGGACCACCGCCTCACGGACCGCCTCGTGCTCAAGCAGGCGGGTTTCGATCTCGCCCAGTTCGATGCGGAAACCACGGATTTTCACCTGATGGTCGATCCGCCCCAGGTACTCCACCAGGCCATCGGCACGCTGGCGCACCAGGTCGCCGGTACGATAGAGCCGCCCGCCATCGGCATACGGGTCGGCCACAAAACGTTCGGCGGTCATGCCCGCACGCTGGTGATAACCCTGGGCCAGGCCGGCGCCGCCCACGTACAGCTCGCCAGTCGCACCTTGGGGCACCAGCGCCAGGTCGGCATCCAGAATATAGGCGACCCGCGCGCCGATGATGCTGCCGATCGGCACGCTGCCGGCGCCCTCCTCCAACACCTCAGGGGCCAGGCTGGCCAGGGGCATGACCACCGTTTCGGTCGGCCCATAAGCATTGAAGAACAGCGCCGGCTGGAACGCTGCGCGGATGCGCTGCAGGTGCTCGCCAGTCAGCGCCTCGCCACCGGTGATGCACATGCGCACCGGTAGGGTCTGGTTTTGCGTGGCCAGCCATTGGGCCAACTGGCTGCCATAGCTAGGGGTGAAGCCGAGGATATTGATCCGATGCTCACGGATCAGCCCGCAAATTTCTTCGGCATCCCATTGCCCCTGGGCGCGCAACACCACCTGCGCACCACTGAGCAGCGGCACCAGCAGGCGCTCGGTGGCGGCGTCGAAATTGATCGAATAGAAGTGCAGCTCGCAATCGTCGGGGCGCATGCCAAAGCGCTCGATCACCGCCTGGCAATGCATGGCGATTTCACCGTGGGACACCACCACGCCCTTGGGCTTGCCGGTGGAGCCGGAGGTGTAGATCAGGTACGCCTGATGCTGCGCCAGGCTGATCGCCGGCAGGTCACTGGCCGGGTAGTTGGCGAGCACCGGCAAGTCATCTTCCAGGCACCAGCAACTGACGCTGGCGGGTAACTCACCAAGGGCGTCGAACATCGCCGCATCGCTGAGCAACAGGCCGATGCCGCTGTCTTCGATCATGTAGTGCAGACGGTCCAGCGGGTATTCCGGGTCCAACGGCACATAGGCGCCACCGGCCTTGAGGATCGCCAGCAGGCCGATGACCATTTCCAGTGAGCGTGGCAGCGCCAGGCCGACCCGCACCTGCGGGCCCACCCCACGCTCGCGCAGCATCCAGGCCAGGCGGTTGGCGCGGCTGTCCAGCTCGCGGTAACTCAGGGTTTGCCCGGCGAAGGTCAGCGCGGGCGCATCCGCACGGGCCTGCACCTGTGCGCTGAACAGCGAATGAATGCACTGGTCGAGACGGTGCTCGCCGGCCTCGATACCGAGGCCGTCTTGCAGGGCGCGTTGCTCATGTGCCTGGAGCATCGCCAACTCGCTCAAGCGCTGTTGCGGATCGGCAATCAGCGCCTCCAGCAGGTTGCGCCAATGGGCGGCCATGCGCGCAATGCGCGGCTCGTCGAACAAGTCGGTGCTGTAGGTCAGGCAGCAACCCAGGCGATGATCGAGGTCGGTGACTTCCAGGTTGAGGTCGAACTTGGTGGCACGCGCATCGTTGGCCAGGTACTCGACGGTCATCCCGGCCAGCTGCCGGCTTTGCTGGAACTCCCAGCGCTGCACGTTGCACATCACCTGGAACAGCGGGTTATACGCAGCACTGCGCGGCGGCTGCAGGGCTTCCACCAAGTGGTCGAACGGCAGGTCCTGATGGGACTGGCCTTCGATTACGGTGTGGCGCACGTGCTCAAACAGCTCAGCAACGCGCATCTGCCCGTCGAGCTGGCAACGCAGCACCTGGGTGTTGAGGAACGCGCCGATCAGCCCTTCGCTTTCCGGACGGATGCGGTTGGCCACCGGCGCACCGATGCGCAGGTCGGTCTGGCCGCTGTAGCGGTAGAGCAGCGTCGCCAGGGTCGCGGTCATGGTCATGAACAGGGTCAGGCCATGTTCGGCATTGAAGGCGCGCACCTTGGCGGCGAGTTCATCGCCAAGGTCAAAACGGTACAGCTCGCCCTGATGACTTTGCACCGCCGGGCGTGGCCGGTCGCTGGGCAGTTCCAGCAGCGGATGCTCGTTGCCCAGTTGCGTGGTCCAGTAGTCGAGCTGGCGCTGGCGTTCACCGGCCTCCAGCCATTGGCGCTGCCACACGCTGTAGTCCAGGTACTGCACCGGCAACGGTTCCAGGGGCGATTCGCGCTCGTCGATAAAGGCTTCGTACAGCGCGCTGAGTTCACGGGCAAAGATGTCCATGGCCCAGCCTTCGGTGACGATGTGGTGCAGGGTCAGCACCAGGTAGTGTTCCTGCTCGCCGGCCTTGACCAGACAGGCGCGCAGCAACGGTCCGGTTTCCAGGTTGAACGGGCGGTGGGCTTCCTGGTCGGCCAATTGCTGCACGCGCAGTTGGCGCTCGGCTTCGGTAAACGCCGAGAAATCCTGCCAGTTCATGCGCACGCTGCTTTGCGCGGCGACGTTCTGCCGGGCCACACCATCGACACTCGGGAAGGTGGTGCGCAGGGTTTCGTGGCGCATGATCAAGGCTTGCAACGCCGCCTCGAAACGCCCCACATCCAGCACCCCGCGCAAGCGCGCCATGCCACCGACGTTATAGGCCGGGCTGTCCGGCTCCATTTGCCAGAGGAACCACATGCGCTGCTGGGAATAGGACAGCGGCACCGGCTGGCGGCGATCCACCTTGCCGATCGCGCTCTGTTGGTTGCGTTGGCCGCTGGCCTGGATCAGGCGCACCTGTTCGGCAAACGCCCCCAGCTCACTGGTTTCGAACAAGGTACGCAGGGGCAGCTCCACATCACAGGCCTGGCGTGTGCGGGAGATGATTTGCGTGGCCAGCAGTGAATGGCCGCCAAGGGCGAAGAAGTCGTCGCGCAGGCCGACACGCGGCAGGCCCAGCACTATGCGCCAGATCGCGGCGATCTGCTGTTCCAGGGCGGTGTGCGGCTCGACATGCTCACGCACCTGCCACACCGGCTCCGGCAAGGCGCGGCGGTCGACTTTGCCGCTGGGGCTCAGGGGCATGACATCGAGGCGGATCAGTTGCGCCGGCACCATGTACTCCGGCAACTCGGCGGCCAGTGCGGCTTTCACGTCCAGCTCATCCAGCTCGCCGCTGGCCGTGTAGTAACCGATCAACTGCGCACCGCCGGCGGTCTCGCGAATCAACACCAGCGCCTGGGCGATGCCCTCCTGGGCCAGCAGCCGCGCCTGGATTTCTTCCGGCTCGACCCGAAACCCGCGCAGCTTGACCTGCTGATCCAGGCGCCCGAGGTACTCCAGCACGCCATCAGCCGTCCAGCGCACGCGGTCGCCGGTGCGGTACAAACGGGCGCCCGCCGCGCCCAGTGGGTCGGCGACAAAACGTTCGGCGGTCAGCCCGGCACGCCCCAGATAACCACGGGCCAGGCCAATCCCGCCGATGCACAGCTCACCCGGCACCCCTGCGGGCAGCAGGTTGAACTGCTCGTCCAGCACCCGGCAAAGCACGTTGCCCAACGGCCGGCCAATCGGCGAGCGCTCGCCGTCGGTGCGCTGACAGTGCCAATGGGTGACGTTGATTGCCGTTTCGGTCGGGCCATAACGGTTGTGCAACTGCACCGCCGGCAATTGCGCGAGGAGCCGATTGCGCAACTCGGCGGGCAAGGCTTCGCCCCCGGAAAATACCCGGCGCAGGCTGGTGCATTCGGCCGCCAGCGGTTCATCGACAAACAGCTGAAGTAGCGGCGGCACAAAATGCAGGGTGGTCACGCCATGCTCCTGCACCAACTGTGCAATGCGATGGGGGTCGCGATGCTCGCCGGGGCCGGCCAGTACCAGGCGGCAACCGCTGATCAGTGGCCAGAAACACTCCCACACCGACACGTCAAAACTGATCGGTGCCTTTTGCATCAGCACATCGCTTTCATCCAGCTGGTAAGTGGCCTGCATCCACTGCAAGCGCTCGGCCAGGGCGCCATGGGTATTACCCACGCCCTTGGGCTGGCCGGTGGAGCCGGAGGTGTAAATCACATAGGCGAGGTTGTCGGCATTCAAGTGCAGGCCCGGCGCCTGGGTCGGCCAGCTGTCAAGCTTGAGGCTGTCCATGGCGATCACCGAAACGCCCTCGGCCACCGGTAGCTGTTGCAGCAGAGGGGTCTGGGTCAGCAACAATTGCACGCCGCTGTCGGCCAGCATGTAGGCCAGGCGGTCGGCGGGGTAGTCCGGGTCCAGTGGCACATAGGCGCCGCCGGCCTTGAGGATCGCCAGTAAGCCGATCAGCAGTTGCGGCGAACGCTCGGCGGCAATCGCCACGCACACGTCCGGGCCGACGCCTTTGTCGCGCAGGTAATGGGCCAGGCGGTTGGCCTGGGTGTACAGTTGGGCGAAGGTCAGGCTGGCGTCCTGCCAGACCAGGGCGGTGCGCTCGTCGCTGTGTTGGTTGAGTTGTTCCGGCACCAGGCGCTGCGCCGGGGCGCACGGGGCCTCGCTCCAGTTGCGTTGCTCGGTGTGCTCGTCGGCCTGCAGCAGCGCAAGGTCGCCCACCGCTTGGTGCGGTTGCGCACAGGCCGCTTGCAACAGGTTGATCAAATGCGTGGCCAGGCGCGCGATGGTGCTGGCGTCGAACAGCTCGTCAGCGTAGTCGAATGACAGGCTCAGGCGCCCGTTGCGGTCTTCTTCGCTGTGCAGTTGCAGGTCGAACTTGGCTTCGCGGCTGTGCCACGGCAGCTCTTCGGCCAGCAGGCCCGGCAGGCGGCGCAAGGCACTCAGGTCACGCTGCTGGTGGTTGAACATGACCTGGAACAGGCCTTGTTCCCGGGCTTGGGGGAAGGCTTCCAGCAGCTGTTCGAAGGGTAAGTCCTGATGGGCCTGGGCCTCGGTGGCGGCCAGGCGCGTCGCCGCCAGCAGCTCGCTGAAGGGCAGGCGCGCATCCACTTCGGCGCGCATCACCAGGGTATTGATAAAGAAGCCGATCAGGCCCTGGGTTTCGTGGCGCCCACGGTTGGCGTTGGGCACACCGATGCGGATATCGCGCTGGCCGCTGTAGCGGTGCAACAGGCTCTGGAACGCCGCCAGCAACAGCATGAACGGCGTGACCTGGTGCGCTTGGGCGGTCTGGCGGATCGCTTCGCCCAGGCCGGCGTCCAGGCGCACGCTGTAGCGTGAAGCGCTGCGCCGTTGCTGGGCCGAGCGCGGGTGGTCGGTGGCCAGGCTCAAGATGGGATGTTCGTCACCCAGTTGCTGCTGCCAGTAGGCCAACTGGCGCTGGCCCTCGCCTGCGGCCAGCCATTGGCGCTGCCAACTGCCGTAGTCGGCGTACTGCACAGCCAGGGCCGGCAACTCGAGGCGCTGGCCCTGGGACGCAGCAGCGTAGAGGCGCGAGAACTCGTCGAGCAATACAGTCAGCGACCAGCCATCGGCGATGATGTGGTGCAGGGTCACCAGCAACTGGTGATCTTCATCGTCCAGGCGCAACAGCGTGACCCACAACAACGGGCCTTGCTCCAGATCGAACTGGGTGCGTGCCTCGTCCTCGCGGATCTGCGCGGCGCGGGTTTCACGCTCGGCCAGCGGCAGGTCGCGCAGGTCGCGCAGGTCGATGACTTGCACGGCAAACTCACGCTGTGCATCCACGCGTTGGTAGCCCTGGCCGTCGCGTTCATAGAACCGCGTACGCAGCGCTTCGTGGCGCTGGATCAGTTGCGCGAAGCTTGCGTGCAGCGCGTCTTCATCCAGCTCGCCGCGCAGGCGCAGGGCACCGGGGATGGTGTAGGCGCTACTCTGCGGGTCCAGTTGCCAGGTGATCCACAGGCGATTTTGCGCCAGGGATTGCGGCATATCCTGCTGGCGTGACAAGGCGCTGATTGCGCCCTGGGCCACGCCCCCCTCCGCCTGCAATTGGCCGACACTGACGGCGAAATCGGCCAGCACCGGCGCCTCGAACAGCAGGCGCAGATTGAGTTCCAGGCCCAGGGTTTCGCGCAGGCGGGCAAGCACTTGGGTGGCGCTGATGGAGTTGCCGCCGAGCAAGAAGAAGTGATCATCGCCAGCCACTTGCGCCACCTGCAACTGTTCGCACCAGATCGCGGCGATCTGCTGTTGCAGGTCTGACGCCAGTGCCCCATCGCCCGCCTGCGCGCGCTGATCGGGGAACTGCGCGTAGCTGTCGAGGCTGCCATCGGCCAGGCGGGTGCGGCAGGCCGAACGCTGGACCTTGCCACTGGAGGTTTTCGGCAACGCGCCGGGGTTGAGCAGCACCACCACGCAGGGCGCTTCTTGATAGGCCTCGGCCACTGCCTGGCGAATGGCTTTGATCAGGGCTTCCGGCGGCAGGATCTTCTGCACGCTGCGGCTGATTTCTGCGGCGATGCCGATACCTTCCAGGCCCTGGTCATTCACCGCAAATGCCGCGACACGCCCCTTGCGCACCACTTCCACTTCGCGCTCGACGGTTTGCTCGATGTCCTGCGGGTACAGGTTGTGCCCGCGCACGATCAGCAGGTCTTTCAGGCGCCCGGTGATAAACACCTCGCCGTCGCGGATAAAGCCCAGGTCACCGGTGCGCAACCAGGTGCGACCGGCGTGCTTTACAAACGTCTCGGCGGTGGCTTCGGGGTTGCGCCAGTAGCCGTGGGCAATGCTCGGGCCGGTGGCCCAGATTTCGCCGACGCAGTTGTCGTCCAGCTCGGCGAGAGTCTGCGGCTCGACGATCAGCACCGCGTGCTCGGGCTGGCTCGTGCCACAGCTCATGATCGCAGTGCCCTGCCCTGGTTCGGCACGGTTGGCGGCCAGCGCCTGTTCGTCCAGGCGCAACGCCGGGATGCCCTGGCCACGGGTGCCGCCGGCGACAAACAGGGTCGCTTCGGCCAAGCCATAGGAGGCGAAGAAGTTGTTCGGGGTAAAACCGCACGGGGCGAACTTCTCGGCGAAGCGCTCCAGGGTGTCGAGACGGATCGGCTCGGAACCGGAATAGGCCACGCGCCAATGGCTCAGGTCCAGGCGCTCAAGGGCCGAGTCGCTGACCCGCTCGCTGCACAGGCGGTAGGCGAAGTCCGGGCCACCGCTGATGGTCCCGCGGTATTGGCTGATCGCTTCCAGCCAGCGCAACGGGCGGCCAAGGAAGTACGCCGGCGACATCAACACGCAGGGCACGCCGCTGAAGATCGGTTGCAACAGGCCGCCAATCAAGCCCATGTCGTGGTACAGCGGCAGCCAGCTGACAATCACGTCATCGGGGTTGAGGTCGATGCCAAAGCCGCGACGGATCAGCAATTCGTTAGCCACCAGGTTGCCGTGGCTGACTTGCACACCTTTGGGCAAGGCGGTGGAGCCGGAGGTGTATTGCAGGAAGGCGATATCGTCGTCCTGCAGGTTTGGCGCGACCCAGCCGGCGGCGATTTCGCTGTGCAGTTCATCCACGCAGAGCAAGGGCGGCGCTTGCTCGATCTGCCCCAGGGCGTCGCGCAAACCACTGCTGGTCAGCAACAGCCTGGGCTCGGCATCGGCGATGATCGACAGCAACCGCTCCTGGTGATGCCGGCGAGTGGACTCCGGCGGATAGGCCGGCACCGCGATCACCCCCGCGTACAGGCAGCCAAAGAACGCCGCGACATAATCCGGGCCGCTGGGGAACAGCAGCACCGCACGCTCACCCAGCCCGGCCGAGGCCTGCAAGGCGGCAGCGATGGTGCGGGCGCGCAGGTCCAGGTCACGGTAGCTGAGCACCACGGTCTCGGCGGCAGACTCAGCCAGAAAGCGCAGGGCCACCTGGTCCGGGGTCTGCGCGGCGCGGCGCTGGAGAGACTGGACCAGGGTGCGGGGAAGTTCGAAGGCGTCCATCATGAGGGGTTCCTGCCTGAAATCGGCTTACGGGGAAATCGGGGATAGAGGGCATGGGCGCGCGGCGGCGTGTTCAGCCGGTCGCCAGGGCCGCCCGCCGTGCAGCGCTATGGCGCCAGCGGGTCAAGTGCTCGTCGGCGTAGCGGCGCAGGCAGCGCAACAGTGAGCTTTCCTGTTGCACCAGAAAGAAATGGTGCCCCTCGAACATGTCCAGGGAGAAACCACTGGCGGTGTCTTCCTGCCAGTCGAGTAACTCGTCGGCGCGCACGTCGTCCTGCTTGCCGCCAAACACATGGATCGGCATCGACAACGGCTCGCGCTCGCCATACTGGAAACTGCCACACAACAGGAAGTCGGCGCGCAGGATCGGCAGCGTCAATTGCATCAATTCGCGGTTGGTCAACGCGTCTTCGGGCGTGCCCTTGAGCTTGCGCAGGCGCTCGATCAGTTGGGTGTCGTCTTTTTCAATGGCGTATTCGCTGACATCCCGTCGCGCCGGGCCGGCGGTGGCCGAAGCAAACAGCGCCAGGGGTGCAGGCAGCCCGCGTTCGCGCAGGGCATGGGCCAGCTCGAAAGCCAGCAAACCGCCCAGGCTATGGCCAAACAAGGCGTAAGGGCCGTCGAGTTCGGCGCTGATCTCATCCGCCAACTGCGCGGCAAGCACCTTGATATCGCGCTGCAAGGGCTCGTCCATGCGCATGCCACGCCCCGGCAACTCCAGCGGGCGCACTTGCAACCACTCCGGCAGTGCCCGACGCCAGCGGCTGTAGAACATGGCGCTGGCGCCCGAATAGGGCAGGCAAAACAGGCGCAAGCGGGTCGACGTGCTCATCTCAGACCACCCCTGCCTGGATCGCTGGGTTCTCGCGATAGAAACGCATGTCGTCCTCCTCCGGGTGCAAATCCATGGCCGGCGTGTTGGCTGGCCTGTCACCAATGAGAACGGATGGCCCGGCAAAATAATTAGTCTGCCTGCCAGGGCCGGCACACAAAGAGAAGCGCCTCACAGTTTGTATTTCGGTATAAGATTAGTTCCACTTCTCATTTGACAATCATTATCATTAAGCATAATTTGTTGCCCGATGTGTAGGAGGCCTCAGCAGGGATGCCCTCCACTAACCATATTTGCAGCAAGGTGATTTCCATGACGGAACAAGTATCCACAAGCAGGTGCGATTCACCGTTACTCCAGGCGTTTGTCGATAATCGACTGATCCTGGTCAAGATCGCGGCGCGCATTACCGGCTGCCGTTCCCGTGCCGAAGACGTGGTGCAGGACGCCTACTTCAGACTGCAATCGGCCCCGCAGATCACCTCATCGTTCAAGGCTCAACTGAGCTACCTGTTCCAGATCGTGCGTAACCTGGCTATCGACCACTACCGTAAACAGGCCCTGGAACTGAAGTACTCCGGGACGGAAGAGGAAGGCTTGAATGTGGTTATTCATGGTGCTTCACCGGAAACCTCGCACATCAATTTTTCCACCCTGGAAAACATCGCCGACGCCCTGACCGAACTGCCCCAGCGCACGCGCTACGCGTTCGAGATGTACCGTCTGCATGGCGTGCCGCAAAAGGACATCGCCAAGGAACTGGGGGTGTCGCCAACGCTGGTCAACTTTATGATCCGTGATGCGTTGGTGCACTGCCGTAAGGTTTCGGGGACCCATAGCGATACGTTTGCCCGACGGGTCTGAGCACCACGCCATTGCAATGAGGCATGAGCTTGTGTGGCAGCGGGCTTGCCCGCAATGGCATTGGATCAGCCAGTCAATCCAGTGGCTGACACACCGCTATCGCGGGCAAGCCCGCTCCCACACAAGCCCCCACAGTTGATCTTCATTGCCCCCAAGGTCTCAGGCCAACCCACACCGCTCAAAAAACCGCTCCCGCCCCAGCATCATCAGCGCCGCGCGCTTGTGGGGGAAGTCGAACTCCTTCTCGCAGTGGAAACACTGGTTCTGCATATACCCAATCATCTTCGCGTTGTCGGCCCTGGGCTCCGCCACCACCCACTGGGTGCGCGGGTCGTCGAGAAACAGGTAGTGCACCAACGCCGCCAGCCAACTGGCCACCTTGTGCGGCCCGCGGTGGTGCTCCTCCCCCACCAGCATATGGATGCCCCGATCGTAATCGTCCACCTCATAGAACGGCGCAATGCGATCCTCCCTGGCCCAATACGCCTCGAAATAGGCAAACGGCTCATCGTCGAAACAGCCGATCAGCGTCAAGGCATGTGGGTCAGCTGCAAGCTTCTCCAGATACTCCCGATGCTGCTCCAGGCTGCCGCTTTCCTGCCAGAAACTGGCGACCCGCGCGCTGTTCTGCCAGCGATTGAAGCGGGCCAGGTCCACGTCGATCTCCAGCGTACGCAGTGAAATCCACGCGCCCAGGCGCGCGTCGAAACGTCGGTAGACTTCGCCGCACGGTTTGGGCGCACGCACCGGATGGCGCTTGCCATTGCTGAGGATCATTTGCTGCGGATAAGCGCCACTCACCGGCTGGCCCAACCACGGCTGTGGCAATTGCCAGAACAGAGTGCGCTCGCAACGGAACTGCCCTGCCACATCCGTGGCCAGCAGCAGGCCGCTGCGCAGGGCCTCGTCAGGGGCGTGTTCGAGGTGCCAGACCAGTTGCTGGCGCTCAGGCTCACGGGCAAACAGCCAGTAACAGGCGGCCCACAAGGCCTGCACCGACGGCACCTCACCGGGGCTTTGCAACTGCAGGTGCAGCTCTTCGCCGCGCGCCAGGCGCAGACGCACCAGCGGCTGGCCAGCGAGAGTCAGGGTCAGGCGGCCATCGCTTTCGTCTGCGTTAAGGGCAGGCCCTGCCGGGAGTGGCAGGACTGACAAGTCTTGGGGATTGGGCATGGAGGGGGCTCACGATAATCGTCGACAGTTAGACGAAGTGACGTGAACCAGCAGCAAAAATTTAAGCGGGCGTTACCCGGATCAGGGTGCGTCAGCTACCGGCAGCACATCAATGCGGTACGGTTCGAAGATCTTCAACAGCTCGCCGCTGTCGCGCAGATCCTTGAGCAATGCGGCAAACGCCGGGCCGCTGATCGCCGCCTTGGGCCGCAGCAAAGCGTAGTGGTGGTACACCTGATCAATGCGCTCCGACACCAGGAACTGCCCGGCGGTGTCGGGATTGCGCACCATAAAGTCACTCAGGTAGGAACGCGTGACCAGGGCGATATCCGCGCGGCCACGGGTCACCATCAGCAAGTTGCTGTCATGGGAATAGGTCAAGGTGGCGTTGAACTGCGTGGCCATGGCCTTGGGGTCGGGGTTGAAGTTGGCGAAGGCGTAGTGATAACCGCTGAACACCGCCAGGCGCTTGCCCGCCAGATCGGTGAAATAGCCCTGGTCGCGGCCGGTCTGGCGCTGGGTGACGAATATCTCGGCGTCCTCCAGGCCCATGTCGACACTGGTATGGGGGATATCCTGCCAACCCCACTGCGGGTTCTCGAAGATGGCCATATCGACCCGGCCCTGCTGGAAATCACGAAAACGCCGGGGAATGGAGGTGGGTACCAGCACAAACTGGTACTCGCGCTGCGCACGGTTCAGCGCCTCCAGCAATTGCGGGAGCAGCCCGCTGTCGGCGCCCTGCTCCGGGCGCACCGTATACGGTGGAAAATGCGCAGCACCGACCCGTACCAATTGGGCCGCCGAAACCTGCGCCTGCCACAAGGTGCCCATTGCCCATACTGTTAATCCTGCAGCCAGCCGCAATGGCGAAAACATCAGGCACGCACCGTTCAAAATCTGGATCTCGCTAAGCTAGGCGTTTTTGTCTGGGGAGACAACTTCCGGCCCGACAATTAAATCGCTTGCTTTACCCGCCTAATCCGCCTTCAGCACCAGCAGCAATGCTTCATCGGCCAATTGCTCGAGGGTCATGCTGCCCTGGGCGCGGAACCAGGTCGTGGTCCACGACAGCGCCCCGGTCAGGAAACGCCGAGTGATAAATACATCACCCTTGATATACCCAGCCTGCTTGGCCTCCCCCAATACCTGCAACCAGATCTCTTCGTAGACATCGCGCAATGCCAGCACCTGGGCCTGCCCTTCTGCCGACAGCGAACGCCATTCATACACCAGCACCGCCATGGCCTCGCCGCTGCCGCCCATGATCGACTGCAACTCACAGCGAATCAGCGCCAGCACCCGTTCGCGCACGCTGCTCGCCTCGGCCAGGGAGGCGCGCATCATCGCGGTGTTGTAATGGATGGTTTCTTCCATCACCGCCCGCAGGATTTCATCCTTGCTCTTGAAGTGGTGGAAAATGCTGCCGGACTGGATTCCCACCGCACTGGCCAGGTCGCGCACGGTGGTGCGTTCATAGCCCTTGTTGCGAAACAGGTGAGCCGCGGTCTGCAGCAGCTTGCCCCGGGCGCTGTCGGGGTCGGTCAGTTGCCCGCCGTCCACCATGGTGCGCATCACCTCCAGGGCTTTTTGCTCATCCATGCTGCTCTCCTCAACTACTTTGATTGCGTCATGGCCGGCAATTTAGGCCGTGGCAGCCACCCAAGCAAGCGCTTGGGCATAAGTTGTGTACGCAGTTTACAAACCAAGCGCTTGCTTGGTAGTCTCGACCCAACGATTTTGCAGAGAAGGACGTCCCATGAACAAGACCGTTCGTATCGGCTGCGCCAGTGCATTCTGGGGCGACACCTGCACCGCCGCCGCGCAGTTGGTGCAAGGCGGCGCGCTGGACTACCTGGTGTTCGACTACCTGGCCGAAGTCACCCTGTCGATCCTCGCCGGGGCGCTCATGAAAGACCCCCAGGCCGGCTACGCCCCGGATTTCGTCGAAGTACTGGCGCCCTTGCTCGGTGATATCCAGCGCCAGGGCATCCGGGTGATCAGCAACGCCGGCGGCATCCACCCCCAGGCTTGCGCCGCCGCCTTGCAGGCCGCCTGCGACCAGGCCGGGGTGCCGCTGAAAATCGCCGTAGTGCTGGGCGATGACCTGCAACCGCAGTTCAAGCAACTGCAGGGCATCAGCGATATGTTCAGCGGCGCGCCTTTGCCGGCGATGTGCGTGTCGACCAATGCCTACCTCGGCGCGCCGGGCATCGTCCAGGCCCTGCAACTGGGCGCCGATATCGTTATTACCGGGCGCGTGGTGGACAGCGCAGTGGTCAGCGCGGCCCTGGTGCATGAATTCAACTGGGGGTGGCAGGACTACGACCACCTGGCCCAGGCCGCACTGGCCGGGCATATCATCGAATGTGGCGCGCAGTGCACCGGCGGCAACTTCACCGATTGGCGCGAGGTGCCGGACTACGAGCACATCGGTTTCCCGATTGTCGAGGTCAGTGCCGACGGCCAGTTCACCGTCAGCAAAGTGCCGGGCACAGGCGGCCTGATCAGCGAACTGAGCGTCGCCGAACAACTGCTGTATGAGATCGGCGACCCGCGCGCCTACCTGCTGCCGGATGTGATCTGCGACTTCAGCCAGGTCACGCTGGAGCAACAAGGCGAAAACCGCGTGCGTCTGCGCGGTGCCAAAGGGCTGGCACCCACCGACCAGTACAAAGTCAGTGCCACCTACCCCGACGGTTTCCGCTGTACCGCCAGTTGCCTGCTGGCCGGCATCGACGCGGTGGCCAAGGCCGAACGGGTCGGCCAGGCGATCATCAACAAGACCTCGCAGTTGTTCAGCCAGCGCGGCTGGGCACCCTATACCGAGGTCAGCATCGAGTTGCTCGGCAGTGAGGCCACCTACGGCGCCCATGCCCGGCGCCAGGACTGTCGCGAAGTGGTGCTCAAGCTGGCGGTGCGTCACCCAAGCAAACAGGCCCTGGTGCTGTTCGCCCGGGAAATCGCCCAGGCGGCCACCGGCATGACGCCGGGCCTGACCGGCATTGTCGGCGGCAGGCCCACGGTGTATCCACTGATCCGCCTGTTTTCGTTCCTGATCGACAAAAGCGCGTGCCGCCTGAGCGTCGACTTCCAGGGGCAATCCCACCCTTGCGAACTGCCTGCCACGGCCGCCCTGAGTACGCCCCACGCGCCCCTCGACCCGCCCAAATCCGAAGGCCACGCCGAGGCCAGTGTGCCCCTGGTCAAGCTGGCCGTGGCGCGCTCCGGGGACAAGGGTAATCACAGCAATATTGGCGTAATCGCGCGCCGGCCCGAATACCTGCCATGGATTGCCGAGGCACTGACCCCAGAGGTGATCGTCGACTGGATGAGCCATGTACTCGACCCACTGCACGGGCGCGTCGAGCGCTGGTACCTGCCGGGCAGCCACAGCCTAAACTTCCTCCTCGAAAATGCCCTGGGCGGCGGCGGTATCGCCAGCCTGCGCATCGACCCACAAGGCAAGGCTTTCGCCCAGCAACTGCTGGAAATCCCGATTGCCGTGCCCCGCCACATCGCCGATCAACTCACCTAAGGGACTCTCGCCGTGGCCTTCGACTCGATCTTCAAAGCCGACCTGTTCCAGGGGCAGACCCTTATCGTCACCGGTGGCGGCAGCGGCATTGGCCGTTGCACCGCCCATGAACTGGCGGCACTCGGCGCCCATGTGGTGCTGGTGGGGCGCAAGCCGGAAAAGCTGCAACGGGTCACCCAGGAAATTGCCGAAGACGGCGGCCACGCCAGCTGGCACGCCTGTGATATCCGCGATGAAGAAGCGGTGAAGGCGCTGGTCAGCCAGATCATCGAGGCACACGGGCCGATCCAGGGTCTGGTGAACAATGCCGGCGGCCAATACCCCTCGCCCCTGGCGTCGATCAATCAAAAAGGCTTTGAAACCGTGCTGCGCACCAACCTGGTGGGCGGTTTCCTGATGGCGCGGGAAGTGTTCAATCAGTCAATGAGCAAGCACGGCGGTGCCATCGTCAACATGCTGGCCGACATGTGGGGCGGCATGCCCGGCATGGGCCACTCGGGCGCAGCGCGCGCGGGGATGGACAACTTCACCAAGACCGCCGCGTTCGAATGGGGTTACGCCGGGGTGCGGGTCAACGCAGTGGCGCCGGGCTGGATCGCCTCCAGTGGCATGGACACCTACGAAGGCGCGTTCAAGGCGGTGATCCCGACCTTGCGCGAGCATGTGCCCCTCAAGCGCATTGGCACCGAATCGGAAGTCAGTGCGGCGATTGTGTTCCTGCTCAGCCCCGCCGCCGCATTCGTCAGCGGCAGCACCTTGCGCATCGACGGCGCCGCCAGCCTGGGCAGCCGCGCCTGGCCGCTGCACAAGGCGCAGCCGCCGAGCCCGTCGTTCAATGGTTTTCACCGCGCCTACCTGCCGGATGTGCTCAAGGAGGGCCAATAAACCATGCCGGTCATCGACTCCCTACTCGACACCCACAGCCCGCAGTTCGCACAGAACCGCGAGGCCATGCTCACCGCCACCCATCATCTGCGCCAACTGGAACAGAACCTGTTGGACAAGGCCGCCGAGGCCAAGGGCAAGTTCGACAAACGCGGCCAACTGCTGCCCCGTGAGCGCCTCAACCTGTTGCTCGACCCCGGTGCGCCCTTCCTCGAACTGGCAAGCCTGGCCGGTTACAAGCTGCACGACGACAAGGATGGCAGCGCGGCCGGCGGCGGGCTGATTGCCGGTATCGGCTATGTCAGCGGCGTGCGCCTGCTGGTGGTGGCCAACAACAGCGCAATCAAGGGCGGGACGATTTCCCCCAGCGGCTTGAAAAAATCCCTGCGCCTGCAACAGATCGCCATGGAGAACAAACTGCCGGTGGTGACCCTGGCCGAAAGCGGCGGCGCCAATCTTAATTACGCGGCGGAGATTTTCGTCGAAGGCGCGCGCAGCTTCGCCAACCAGGCGCGGATGTCAGCCATGGGCCTGCCGCAGATCACCGTGGTGCACGGCTCGGCCACCGCCGGCGGTGCCTATCAGCCGGGGCTTTCGGATTACGTGGTGGTGGTGCGCGGCAAGGCCAAGCTGTTCCTGGCCGGCCCGCCGCTGCTCAAGGCCGCCACCGGCGAAGTGGCGACGGACGAGGAACTGGGCGGCGCCCAGATGCATGCGCAAACCGCCGGCACCGCCGAATACCTGGCGGAAAATGACGCCGACGGCGTGCGCATCGTGCGCGAGATTGTCAGCCTGCTGCCCTGGGACGACCGGCTGCCACCCCAGCCGGCGCGGGCCTATACAGAGCCGCTGTATCCGATTGAAGAGCTGCTGGGCCTGATCCCCTCGGACCCGAAAAAACCCTATGACGTACGGGAAATCATCGCGCGTATCGCCGATGGCTCCAACTTCCTGGAGTTCAAGGGCGAGTTCGATCCCCACACCGTCTGCGGCCACCTGCACATCCAGGGCCGGGCCTGCGGATTTATCGGCAACAACGGCCCGATCACGCCCAAGGGCGCGAGCAAGGCCGCGCAATTTATCCAGCTGTGCGACCAGAGCCAGACGCCGCTGCTGTTTTTCCACAACACCACCGGCTTTATGGTGGGCACCGAATCCGAGCAACAAGGCGTGATCAAGCACGGCGCGAAGATGATCCAGGCGGTGGCCAATGCCCGTGTGCCCAAGCTCACGGTAGTGGTCGGCGGTTCCTACGGCGCCGGCAACTATGCGATGTGCGGGCGTGGCCTGGACCCACGCTTTATCTTCGCCTGGCCCAATAGCCGCACCGCCGTGATGGGCGGCGCCCAGGCCGGCAAGGTGCTGCGCATTGTCACCGAGGCCAAGCAGTTGAAAGACGGCCTGGTGCCCGACCCCAAGGTGCTCGACATGCTCGAGCAGGTCACCGCGCAGAAACTCGATAGCCAGTCCACGGCCCTGTATGGCAGCGCCAACCTGTGGGACGACGGGCTGATTGACCCGCGGGACACCCGCACGCTGCTGGGCTACCTGTTGGATATCTGCCAGCAAGCCCAGGTGCGCCAATTGCAACCCAACAGCTTTGGCGCCGCGCGCTTTTAACGATCAGGAGAACAATAAAAATGATCTTCACCCAGGAACACGAAGAGCTGCGCCGTACCGTACGGGGTTTTGTCGAGCGCGAGATCAACCCCCACGTCGACGAATGGGAAAAAGCCGGGCGCTTTCCCATCCACGAGATCTTCCGCAAGGCCGGCGACCTCGGCCTGCTGGGCATTTCCAAGCCTGAAAAGTTCGGCGGCATGGGCCTGGACTACAGCTACTCGATTGTCGCCGCCGAAGAGTTCGGCACCATCCGCTGTGGCGGCATCCCGATGTCCATCGGCGTGCAGACTGATATGTGCACCCCGGCCCTCGCACGTTTTGGCTCCGATGAACTGCGCGACGAATTCCTGCGCCCGGCCATCAGCGGCGAACAGGTGGGTTGCATCGGCGTCTCGGAAACCGGCGCTGGCTCCGACGTGGCCGGCTTGAAAACCCACGCCCGCAAGGACGGCGACGACTACGTGATCAACGGCAGCAAGATGTGGATCACCAACTCCCCCAGCGCCGACTTTATCTGCCTGCTGGCCAACACCTCGGACGGCAAGCCGCATATCAACAAGTCACTGATCATGGTGCCGATGAACACCCCCGGGATCAGCGTCAGCCCGCCCCTGGAAAAGCTCGGCATGCACAGCTCGGAAACCGCCCAGGTGTTTTTCGATGATGTGCGCATCCCACAGCGCAACCGCATCGGCCACGAAGGCGCGGGCTTCATGATGCAGATGCTGCAGTTCCAGGAAGAACGGCTGTTTGGCGCGGCCAATATGATCAAGGGCCTGGAGGCCTGCGTCGACAGCACCATCGCCTACTGCAAGGAGCGCCAGACCTTCGGCAAGGCCCTGATCGACAACCAGGTGATCCACTTTCGCCTGGCCGAGCTGTCCACCGAGATCGAGTGCCTACGCGCGCTGGTCTACCAGGCCACCGAGCAATACCTCAAGGGCCAGGACGTGACGCGGCTGGCCTCGATGGCCAAGCTCAAGGCCGGGCGCCTGGGCCGCGAAGTCAGCGACAGCTGCCTGCAGTACTGGGGTGGCATGGGCTTTATGTGGGACAACCCGGTGGCCCGTGCCTATCGTGATGTGCGCCTGGTGTCGATTGGCGGCGGCGCCGACGAGATCATGCTGGGGATCATCTGCAAACTGATGGGTACGCTGCCGGGGAAAAAATCGTGAACGCCTGTGAAACCCTGCTGCTGGAGCCGCACAACGGCGTGTTGCACATCACCCTCAACCGCCCGCAGAACCGCAATGCCATGAGCGTGCAGATGGTCAGCGAACTGCGCGCCGTGCTGACGGATGTCGCCCGTGACGAGCAGGTGCGGGCATTGGTGATCAGTGGCGCTGGCGGACACTTCTGTGCGGGCGGCGATGTTAAGGACATGAGCCGCGCGGGCAGCCGCGAAGGCTTGCGTGATTTGAACCGGGTGTTTGGCGCGCTGTTGCAAGAAGTCGAAGCCCTGCCCCAGGTGGTGATTGTGGTGTTGCAGGGCGCGGTGCTGGGCGGCGGTTTTGGCCTGGCGTGTGTCAGCGACATCGCCATTGCCGACCACCAGGCACAGTTCGGCTTGCCGGAAACCAGCCTCGGCGTGCTGCCGGCGCAGATCGCGCCGTTTGTGGTGCGGCGCATCGGCCTGACCCAGGCCCGGCGCCTGGCGCTGACTGCGGCGCGGTTTGACGGGGTCGAGGCGCAGCGCCTGGGGGTGGTGCATTTTGTCGAGCATGACCCCCAAGGATTGGCGCAGCGCCTGGATGAGGTGTTGGGGCAGGTATTGCGCTGTGCACCGCGTGCCAATGCGCGAACCAAGGCGTTGTTGCTCCAGAGCCTGGATCAGCCGTTGGAGCTGCTGCTGGATCAGGCTGCCGATTGGTTTGCCGAGGCGGTGACCGGGGAAGAAGGCATTGAGGGGACACGGGCGTTTGTCGAGAAACGCAAGGCCAGGTGGGTGAGTTGATCTTGAAAACGCCACATCCCCTGTAGGAGCTGGCTTGCCTGCGATGCGGGCACCTGGGTCTGTCAGGGATACCGAGGTGATGCAATCGCAGGCAAGCCAGCGCCTGCGCAACCAATCAAACAGGGACCCAAAATGCCCAGTTTCAATAAAATACTGATCGCCAACCGCGGCGAAATCGCCTGCCGAATCCAGCGCACCGCCCAAGCCCTGGGCTACCGCACCGTGGCGGTCTATAGCGCAGCCGACGCCAACGCCCTGCACGTACAAATGGCCGACGAAGCGGTGAACATCGGCCCCGCCCCGGTGCAACAGTCCTACCTGAACATCCCGGCGATCCTCGATGCCGCACGCCTGACCGGCGCCGATGCGATCCACCCCGGCTACGGCTTTCTCTCGGAGAACCCCGAGTTCGCCAAGGCCTGCATTGCCGCCGGCCTGGTATTTATCGGCCCCAGCGCCGACGCCATCGAGTTGATGGGCAGCAAGCGCCTGTCAAAAATCGCCATGCTCGACGCCGGGGTGCCGTGCATCGCCGGCTACCAGGGCAGCGCGCAAGACGACGCCACCCTGCAGAGCGAAGCCGAGCGCATCGGCTACCCGCTGATGATCAAGGCCAGTGCCGGCGGCGGCGGACGCGGCATGCGCCTGGTACACGCGCCGGCGCAGTTGCTCGAACAACTGCACACCGCACGCTCCGAGGCCCTGAATGCCTTTGGCAGCGACGAACTGATTCTGGAGCAGGCGCTGATCGAACCGCGCCATGTGGAAATCCAGCTGTTCGGCGATGCCCACGGCAACCTGATCTACCTGGGCGAACGTGATTGCTCGGTCCAGCGCCGCCATCAGAAGGTCATCGAAGAAGCACCCTGCCCGGTCATGACTACCGAACTGCGCCAGGCCATGGGCGAAGCGGCGCTCAAGGCCGGACGCGCAGTGGCGTATGTCGGCGCGGGCACTGTGGAGTTCCTGCTGGACCGGAGCGGGCGGTTCTATTTCCTGGAAATGAACACCCGCCTGCAGGTGGAGCACCCGGTCACCGAACTGATCACCGGCCTGGACCTGGTGGACTGGCAACTGCAAATCGCCGCCGGCCAGCCCCTGCCCTTGCGCCAGGACCAGGTGACGCTGAGCGGGCATGCCATGGAAGTGCGCCTGTACGCCGAAGACCCGGCCCAGGGTTTCTTGCCACAAACTGGCGAGGTGTTGCGCTGGGAGCCGGCGGCCGGGGTGCGGGTCGATCATGGATTGCAAGCCCCGCAGCGCATCAGCCCGTTTTATGATCCGATGCTGGGCAAGATCATCGCCCATGGCGCTACCCGCGAAGAGGCACGGCGCAAGCTGCTGCGGGCGGTGCAGGACTGCGTGCTGCTGGGGATCCCCAGCAATCAGCGGTTACTGGTGGACCTGCTGAGGCATGCGCAATTTGTCGCGGCGGATTTCAGCACCGGATTTATTGCCGAACACTTCAGTGATATTGCCCGCCCTGCCGTCAGCGAAGAAGACCTGGCTCTGGCCGCCGCCCTGTTTTATCGGCACAGCGCGGCAGTGCATGGCCCGGCCCTGGCAGGCTGGCGCAACAATGCCAGCGTGCCCTGGACCTACCGCCTGGGCGTCGATGAGCACCGCCATGAGGTCAGCGCCCGCTTACTGGCGGAGGATCATCTGCAAGTCGGCAACATCGACATCCACCTCCTCGACAGCGACGGACGCTGGGCCAGCCTGGTGATCAACGGCATTCGGCGGCGGATTGCCTATCACCTGCAAGGCTCCCAGCTCTGGCTGTTGAATGCCGGCACCAGCCTGTGCGTGAGCAACCAGACGCAAACCGTGGCCAGTCGTGAAGCGCCCGTCAGCAGCGGCACGGTCAAGGCGCCGATGGACGGTGCCATTACCCTGCTGCAGGTGCGCGAAGGGGATGTGGTGAGCAAGGGCCAACTGCTGCTGGTGCTCGAAGCGATGAAAATGGAGCATCCGCTCAAAGCGGGCATCGACGGGGTGGTCAAGGCCATTCACGTCAGCGCCGGTGATCAAGTGCGCAATCGCCAGGTATTGCTGCAGATCGAGTAGCCCTGGGCGGAACTACCAGGCTTGGCTACGCTCTATCCCCATCAGAAAGGGATGAGTACGGGAACCTGCGATGCCTCATTGGCTGATTATTGATCTTGAAGCCACAACGGATGACGGCGGCTGGCCCGTGTCGGAGATGGAAATCATCGAAATCGGCGTGAGCCTGGTCAACCGCCAGGGCCGCGAGCTGGACCATTTCCAGCGCTTCGTGCGGCCCTTGCGCCGCCCGTTGTTGACGCCGTTCTGCCGCCAGCTGACGCACATCAGCCAGGCCAGTATCGACAGCGCAGCGCCCTTGACCGAGGTCTGGCCGCTGTTCGAACGCTGGCTGGGCCAGCATCATCCGCGCCTGGAAGGCTGGGCCAGCTGGGGCGACTATGATCGCCAGCAACTGGAGTTGGAGTGGCAGCGCCATGGCCTGGCCAGCGCGCTAAGCCAGACACCCCATGTGAACCTCAAGCAGCGCTTCGCCAAGGCCCGACGCCTGGACAAGCCGTTGGGGCTCAATGGCGCCTTGCAACTGGCGGGCATGCAGTTCAACGGCCAGCAACACCGGGCACTGGAAGATGCGCGCAATACCGCACGTTTGCTGCCGTTGATTTTGCCCGTGTAGAAGGCATACTGGCCGACCTTTCTTGCCCCTTTTTTCGAGGATTCGCCCATGTTCAAAGTCAATGAGTACTTCGACGGCACCGTCAAGTCGATCGCCTTCGGCACCCCTGAAGGTCCGGCGACCATCGGCGTGATGGCTCCGGGTGAGTACGAATTCGGCACGGCCCAGCGTGAAATCATGCACGTGGTCTCGGGCGCGCTGACCGTCAAGTTGCCAGGCAGCGACGCCTGGGAAACCTTCGCCGCCGGCAGCCAGTTCAATGTGCCTGCCGACAGCAAGTTCCAGCTCAAGGTGGCCGTGGACACTGCCTACCTCTGCGAATACCGCGGCTAAGCTTTTCCCGCGCACAAAAAAATGCCCGCCTCCCAAGAGGCGGGCATTTTTCATGGGCGACGGTTATTCGAGGATCGTCACCGGCATGCCGACTTCCAGGCGGCCCGCGCCGTCATTGACCAGGTTCTGGCCGAACATCACGCCATCGGGCTGTTTGCGGTAGGTTTCCAGGGTCGCCAGCGGCTGGCGATCGGCACTGCGCTCCCCGGTCGCCGGGTCGATGGTGGTGAGGATGCACCGCGAGCAGGACTTGACCACCCGGAACTCCACCTCACCAATGCGCAGGCGCTTCCAGCCATCCTCGGCAAAAGCCTCGCTGCCTTCGATCACCAGGTTGGGGCGAAAGCGCAGCATTTCCATGGGCCGGCCGACGCGTTGCGACAAGTCGTCGAGAGACGCCTGGCCTATCAGCAACAAGGGGAAACCGTCGGCGAACGCCACCTGGTCATCGTCCTTGCCGTAGCCGGCCGCCGTGGTGCGCGCGCGCTCCAGCGGGACTTGCACCAAACGTGTCGGTTTGCCGATGAACTGGCTGACCCAATCGGCGGCCTCAGCACCGGCGTCCGGGACCCGCAGGGTGTCGCGCCAGATGGTGACACCGCGCAGCTCGGCATCGGCGCCGGGCAACGCCACATCCAGGGTGGGCAGGCCAGCAGCGCTCAAGGTCAGGCCACCGGCGGCATTCCATAACGCCGACAGCTGGCTCATCTGCGCCACGGCACGCTGGGTCAGGAATCGCCCGCTGGCCTCGTCCACCAGCATCCAGCGTCGGTCCCCGTCCAGCCCGAGTTTATCCAGGCCGATATGCGACAAGGTCTCTGCCTTGCCCGACTTCAAGGGGTACCGATACAACGCGCTGAGACGAAGCATGAGCGTGGGTTCCTGTGAGCAAAAGCGTCACCCTATACGAGCACGCCGACAGAATCAAAATTTCTCCAGGCCGGCAATTAGAGGCCCCCTCGTCACAGGCCGGAATCAGGCCGGCACTTCGTCCAGCATCAGGCGCTGGCGCACCACATCCACCAACTTGTCGGGCTGGAATTTGGAGAGGAAGTTGTCGCAACCGACCTTCTTCACCATCGAGTCGTTGAAGCTGCCCGACAAGGATGTGTGCAGCACCACATAGAGGCCGCGCAGGCGTGGGTCGTTGCGGATCTCGGTAGTCAGGCGGTAGCCGTCCATCTCGGGCATTTCGGCGTCGGTGAAGATCATCAACAGTTTGTCGGTCATCACCTGGCCGCTGTCCGCCCATGCCTTGAGCATGTTCAAGGCCTTGAGGCCGTCACTGGCGATATGCATCTTCACCCCCAGTTGCCCCAGGGTGTCGCGCAGTTGCGACAAGGCCACGTTGGAGTCATCCACCAACAGCACTTCGCGACCACGGGCACGTTCGAGCACCGGATCCTCGAGTTTTTCCCGGGAGACCTTGGCGTTGTAGGGCACGATCTCGGCGAGAACTTTTTCCACGTCGATGATTTCCACCAACTGCTCATCCACCTTGCTGATGGCCGTGAGGTAGTGCTGGCGGCCGGCGCTCGCCGGCGGTGGCAGGATCGACTCCCAGGTCATGTTGACGATGCGGTCGACGCCGCCCACCAGGAACGCCTGTACCGAGCGGTTGTACTCGGTAACGATAATGGTGCTGTTGGGCCCCGGTACCAGCGGACGCATGCCGATGGCCTGGGACAGGTCGATCACCGGCAGGGTCTGGCCCCGCAGGTTGACCACGCCGCAGACAAACGGGTGACGCTGGGGCATCAGGGTCAGCTTGGGCAACTGCAGGACTTCCTGCACCTTGAACACGTTGATTGCGAACAACTGGCGCCCTGCCAGGCGAAACATAAGGATCTCCAGGCGATTCTCACCCACCAATTGCGTGCGTTGATCTACCGTGTCGAGAATGCCAGCCATTGAAGACTCCTGGGGTGTGCTGAAAGATTTGCTGCTTACTGGAGAAAGATATCGGCAGACAGTGCCAAACCTTGACCCCCCGGTAAAATGCCACGTAAATGCATTGATGTCACACTGACATCATGCTTTACTGGCCTCACCTCACCTTACCGTCCGGTCGTCAAGCCACGCCGCAGGACCCTCAAACGGGCATAAGGTTCCGCCACGTAAGGGATTCCCCTAGTCGCAATCAGGTCCAACCTGATATTCCCGATATCCAATAGCCATTAATGTGACGCCATTCTCATTGCATGAACGGAGTCAGGCTTTTGTTTGCTATCGCAAGCCCACGGCCCAAGGGCCTTCCAGGCATTAACGCCTGGGCAATCGAAGTAATGCGAATGCCTCTGGTTGTTTCCACTGCAAGCAGCGCCAGCAGTCGCGACGCTGGTCATTCAAATAAAAGTACTACTCAAAATTCAGAAATGAACTACAGATCTCGGTCATATTTCGGCGCTAGTTTTAAGCCGTTGCTCCGGTATTACATCTCATTGTCTGACCGTACGTTGTGGAGACTTTCATGATGAACGACGGTAAAGAGTGGCAAGACGCACTTCCCGAGTTCCTCCTGGAGGCAGAAATGCTGCTGGCCAAGTCTGAGGAATGCCTGAGCCATCTGCATTTGATCCGCAACGATAACGATGCCATCGACTGCATGAAGAACAGCCTGGTCAAATTGGCGGAAAAGGCCGATGCCATGGCGCTGGAAGCCATTGGCAGCTTTTCCCGGCATATCCAGGACCTGATCAGCAACGCCCAAAGCCCGATGCAGCTTCACGATGCGGCACTTGCAGCCCTGCATGACTGCCTGACGCTGCTGGCCTGGCAACTGGAACTGATCGACATCAAGACCGGCAAACTGAGCCTGGATGACGCCGAGCAAACCACGTTGATTGAAACGGTTGTCCAGCAGATCCCCCAGAAGGATGTTGGCGCTCACCATCGCCACTCCATGCCCTACGCTTCCTGAACCTGCCATGCGGTTAACCAGGCCGCCGGCGGGCGCCCAACTAATACCCGTCAAGTATTTAGCCAGCCAACTATCAATAACCCAATATGGGTAATAGCGATACAAAACCAAATTAATAGTACAACTAGACACCGCTGAACTAAGCCTTGTAGCAGGCGACCAACGGTAATTGTTGGTGGTACTATTAGCGCGCTCGAAGTGGCTGCCCGTGAAGACGTAATAAATCTGAGAAGCGCCTCGAACCAACACTAAACCCAATCGCTTTCCAAACAGAGCCCGGCCAGCGGTCATGACCGGTCTACCCGTAGCGAACACCCATCGGCTCCATCTGCTATGTACGCCAGCCCCAAGTCACTCATCGCCAGGTTCGTCCTCTCGGGCAATACCCGTTGGATCACCCTGGGTCTTTGCCTGTGCGCGACTCTGGTCAGCCTCTGGGTCTATGCCCACAAAGCACCGCTGCCGCTGTTTTTGCTGTTGCTCAACCTCGCCGCCCTGACCGCCGCCGGCCTGCAGCGTTGGCGCTCGCGCAAGTCGATCAAGTTCCAGCCCCAGGAATTGGCCGACCGCCTGCTGCAAGTCCAGGAAAACGAGCGCCATCGTCTCAGCCGCGAGCTGCATGACGATATCGGCCAACTGCTGACCGCTGCCAAACTGCAAAGCGACTGGCTGCAACGCCGCTCGCCGGCAGAGTTGCAGGACCAGTGCGGCGTACTGTGCAACACCCTCAACGAAACCCTGGCCAAGGTGCGGGACGTATCGGCCATTCTCAATCCCCGGCAACTGACCAGCCTGGGCCTGGAGGCGAGCCTGCGCGCGCACCTGCTCAAGACCCTGGCAAACACCCCGGTGCATTGGAGCCTGGAATGCCAGCAACGCCTGACCGGGATTCCCGAAGAGATGGCGGTGGCGGCCTTTCGTATCACCCAGGAAGCCGTGACGAACATGTTGCGCCATGCCCAGGCGCGCAACCTGCTGGTGCGCCTGCAACGTTTGCCACAGGGGTTGTCGCTGTTTATCAGCGATGACGGCCGGGGGTTCTCCCCCGCCACCGACCCGGCCCTTGCGGGGCAACGGGGCATGTCAGGCATGTGCGAGCGCATTGATCAACTGGGCGGCATGCTGACGGTCAATAGCCAACCCGGCTTTGGCACGCGAATCGAAGCGCTGTTCCCCTGGGCGCCCCGTACCCTCGAACGGGCCAATTCCCCTGAGGTTCTAGAGTGACCTGCAATTTACTGCTGGTAGATGACCACGCCCTGATCCGCGCGGGTGTGCGCGCACTGATCCTGGATATCCCCGGCTATGCGGTGATTGGCGAGGCCACCGACGGCGCGCAGGTACTCGCACAATTCAATGCCCTGCAGCCCGATATCGTCCTGCTGGACCTGTCGATGAAGCACACCAGCGGCCTGGATGCGTTGCAACAACTCAAGCACGCCTACCCCAAGAGCAAAGTGCTGATCCTGTCGATGCACACCGACCCGCAATTGATCATGCGTGCCCTGGAGGCAGGCGCCCACGGCTACCTGCTCAAGGACACCACCGCCAACGAGCTGGAACATGCGCTGCTGGCACTGCGCAACAACGAGCGCTACCTGAGCCCGGCCATCGCCCACACCGTGATCAACCAGGCCTTGATCCACAGCCAGTCCCACCCGGAGGCGCCCGTGCAGCGCCACAACCTGACGGCGCGCCAGCTGGAAATCCTGCGCCTGATCGTACGCGGCAAATCCACCCGGGAAATCGCCCACGGCCTGGGCCTGAGCATCAAGACTGTGGAAGCTCACCGCTCGCAGATCATGAAGCGCCTGCAGATTTTTGATGTGGCCGGCCTGGTGCTGTTCGCCGTGCGCGAACAGATCATCAGCCTGGACGATTAGCCAGCAACGGTGAATCCATCGGCAAGTGCACCTGCAAGGCCTTGGGCAAGGCGCTGAAGCGCAGGTCACTGCCCTTGAGCGGTTCGCCATCCAGGTTGATATCCAGTCCTTCGGCCACCTTGATTTCCACCCACGGCAGGCGTGCCCGCACAAACAGGTTGTCCAGGCCCCAGCCGTCGGTCATCAGGCTGCGCAAGGTGCCGACCACTTCCTGAGGCGCCGGCAGGATGCTGATATCCAGCAAGCCATCATCGGCCATTGCCCCCGGGCACAGCTCGTGCCCGCCACCGGCCTGGCGACCGTTGCCGATGCCCAGGGCCAGTAACTCGCCGCGCCAGTGAAAGTCCGGCCCCACCAGCTCCCCATAAGCCGCCCGCAACTCGCTGAAACGCGACAAACCGGTAAACAGATAGGCCGCACCGCCCAGCACCTTTTTCAGATCCTCGGAAGTGTTGGCCGTAACCTGGCTGCCAAAACCGCCGGTGGCCATATTGAGAAACACCTGCCCGCCAACCTCCCCCAGGTCGATAGCGCGCGGCGCAACGTCCAGCAGCGCCAGGGCCTCACGCGGCTCCAACGGCACGCCGGCCGCACGGGCGAAGTCATTGGCAGTGCCCAGGGGCATCAGCACCAGGCTGGCGTCGGTCTTGGCGCGAGCCATGGCCTCGGCCACATCACGCAGCGTGCCGTCGCCGCCGCCCGCGATCAGGCGTGTGTAGCCGGCATCCAGGGCTTCACCCACCAGGCGTTGGGCATCGCCACCCTCCCAGGTGACGCGCACCGCCAGCTCCCACCCCTGCTCGCGCTTGCCTTGCACTGCCGCCCGCACGTCTTCGTTGAGGGCTTGCTTGCCGTGCAGAATCAACAGTGCCTTGGGTTTACTCATGGGGTGAAGCTCCTATTGTTGGAGGGGACCTGAGGGATGTTGACCTTCGGCAGTCAGAAAAAAGCCATTGGGCTGTAAATAAATTCTTCAGCCCAACACTTCACTCAGGGGAATGAAATTCACCCGATCACCGATGGCCAAGGTGCTGCCCTCCACTACTTCCACCAAACCCTCGGCCCAGGCGGCACTGCGCAATACACCGGAGCTCTGGTTCGGGTAGATCACCGCCCGCCCCTGCTCCAGGCGCCCGCGCAGGTATTCGCGACGGTTGCCCGGCTTGGCCCACACGAACCCTGCCGGCACCTCGAAACGCAACGGCTGCACCACCGCGACACCCTGACGGCGCAACAGATACGGGCGCGCCAGCAAGGCGAACGTAACCAGGGTGGACGCCGGATTCCCCGGCAGGCCGATCACCGGTACGCCGCGGAAATGACCGAATGTCAAAGGTTTGCCAGGCTTGATCGCCAGCTTCCACAAGGCCAGCTCACCCTCCTCGCGCAATGCGATACCGAGGAAGTCCGCTTCCCCCACCGAGACTCCACCGGTAGACAGGATCAAGTCCACCGAACCCAGTGCGCCCAGGCGGGTGCGCGTCAACTCCAGGTCATCGGGCAAGATACCGGCGTCGATCACCTCGCAGCCCAGGCGTTGCAACCAACTGCACAACACCCGCCGGTTGCTGTTGTAGATCTGTCCCGGCCCCAGTGGCAGGCCCGGTTCGATCAACTCGTCGCCCGTAGACAGCACCGCCACACGCACGCGGCGCACCACCGCCAACCGGTCGCGCCCCAGGGACGCCGCCAGGCCCAGTTCAATCGGGCCGAGCCGTGTACCGGCAGCCAGGACTTCCTCACCGACTGTAGTCTCCTGCCCCTTGGGGCGGATGTTTTGCCCTACGCGCAGCGCCTGGGTAAAGCTCACGCGCTGATCGGATTGCAGCTCGGCGTTTTCCTGCATTTCCACGCAGTCGGCCCCGTCGGGTACCGGAGCGCCGGTGAAGATCCGCGCACAGGTACCCGCCGCCAAGGGCTCAGGGGCCTGGCCGGCGAAAATACGCTGGCTCACCCGCAGCGGCTCGCCTGTCCAATCGGCAGTGCGCAGGGCGTAGCCGTCCATGGCGCTGTTGGGCCACGGCGGCAGGTCGAGGGTGGAAACCAATGCCTCGGCCAATACACGCCCATCGCACGCGGCCAATGGCAGGTGTTCCTGCTCACGGATCGGCGCGGCCTCGGCCATGTTCAGCAGCCGTTCCAGGGCTTCTTCCACAGGCATCAGGGCGCCGGTCTTGCCCGGCTTATCCACGGGATTCACACGGCTCGGCCAGCTTGAGGTGCGGCACAAAATTGCATGGGCGATGGCGGGCATCCAGCTGTTCGGCGAGAATCCCGTCCCAACCGGTACGCACCGCATTGGTGGAACCCGGCAGGCAGCACACCAGGGTGCCATTGGCCAGGCCGGCCAGGGCACGGGACTGCACGGTAGAGGTGCCGATATCGGCGACCGAAATCTGCCGGAACAGCTCGCCAAAGCCGTCCACTTGCTTGTCCAGCAAGCAACTGACCGCTTCGGGGGTGCTGTCACGGCCAGTGAAGCCGGTGCCACCGGTAATCAGCACCACTTGCACCACATCCTCGGCAATCCAGTGGGCGACTTGCGCACGGATTTTGTAGAGGTCATCTTTGAGCAATGCCCGTTCGGCCAGGCGATGCCCAGCAGCGAGCAGGCGGTCAACAAAGACCTGCCCGGAGGTGTCGGTTTCCAGGGTGCGGGTGTCGCTGACGGTCAGTACAGCAATATTAAGAGGTACGAAAGGCGCATCAGCCTTGGCTTTCATGGCTCGGTCCGGTTGTCGAAGGAACAGCCCGATGTTATATCACAGCCCCCTATTTCACTGCCGCTGCGGAGCCGTCATGCCACTCAATTCTTCGCCCCTGCCCTGCTCGATCCTGTTGCTGGCCGGCGGTCGCGGCCAGCGCATGGGCGGCCTGGACAAGGGGCTGCTCGACTGGCACGGGCAGCCGCTGATTGCTCACCTGCACCAACTGGTGCGGCCGTTGACCGACGACCTGATCATCTCCTGCAACCGCAACCAGGCGCAGTACGCCCCGTACGGCGACCAGTTGGTGAGCGACGACAGTCCGGACTTCCCGGGCCCCTTGGCCGGTATCCGCGCCGGCCTGGCCGCGGCGCGCCATGAACATCTATTGATCTTGCCCTGCGATGTGCCGCATATCGACGGGCAACTGCTGGCAGACCTGCTCGAAACCGCGCGGCAGCACCCCCAGGTGCCGGTGATGATCCGCCACGGGGCGTTCTGGGAGCCTTTGCTCTGCGTCATACCGACGCGCCTGCGCGACGCGGTGGAGGACGCCTGGCTGGCTGCAGAGCGCAGCCCGCGCCAGATCCTGCTGAAACTGGGGGCCCAGGCGCTCGATTGCGCCGAGAACGACCCGCGCCTGGCCAACCTCAATACACCAGAGTTGTTGCACCCACGCCCCGGCGTGTCAGAATGAGCGCTAGACAAGGAACTTTGCCGACGTTGCATACGTCACAAGGTCAGAACTCAACACAGTATTACTCTCGGAGAAGACTCATGACCCAACGGACCATCGCCGCTCTCATGCTTGCACTGGGCCTTGCTACCCTCGCCGGTTGCGCCTCGCCTACAGTGATCACCCTGAATGACGGTCGCGAAATCCAGGCTGTCGATACCCCTAAATTCGATCAGGATTCGGGCTTCTACGAATTCGAACAACTGGATGGCAAGCGTACCCGCATCAACAAGGATCAGGTTCGCACCGTTAAAGACCTGTAAGTCTTAACGCCAGATACAACAAAGCCCGTTCTTAAGCGGGCTTTGTTGTATCTGGCGCATGGGAAACATCACCACTCAAGCACGATCCGGCTGCTGAAGTCGCGCTGCTCACCGGTCACCGGGTCGATAAACCGTACGCCTTGGGCCAGCAACTTGAGCGGGTTGGCGTAGTCATCCACGGCATCCTTGATGACCTCGGGATAAAACGGGTCATTGCAGATGCTCGCCCCCAGTGCCGTCATATGCACGCGCAGTTGATGCTTCTTGCCCGTCACTGGAAACAGGCCATAGCGCCATAGGTCGCCATTCTTCTCGCGCACCTGCACCGCCGTTTCCGTGTTGCTTGCACCCGGCCCTTCCTGCATGCGGAAGAACGGTTCGCCCTCCACCAGGCGACTCTTGTGCACCAGCGGGAATGTCAGCGCGGGCAAGGCCGGGGCAATGGCTTCGTAGAACTTATCAATCTGGCGGGTGGGGAACAGTTGTTGATACGCCGAGCGGCTTTGCGGGTTGGCAGAGAACAGCACCAGCCCGGCAGTATGGCGATCAATGCGATGCAGCGGCACCAGCGACGGGTTATCCAGGCGGCGGATCAGGCGGCGCAGTAAAGTCTGCTCGACATATTCGCCGGCGGGCGTCACTGGCAGGAAGTGTGGTTTGTCGGCCACCACCAGATGCTCATCGGCATACAGGATGGACTCCTGCACCGGGATCGGCTTCTCATCCGGCACTTCGCGAAAGTAGTGGATGCGCAAACCTTCCTTGTAGGCCAGATCCACGGCGATGGGCTGGCCATTGCCATCCAGCACCCGACCACGGGCGATGCGGTCCAGCCACTGCTCGCGGCCGATGGCGCGAAAGTGCTCGCACAGGCAGTCGAGCACCGTCGCCCAGGGCCCAGGCGGCAGGTACAGCGTACTGGCTTGGTTCTGGGCAGCGGAAAAACCGGTATCGGACATGCGTACACTCAAGGGCCTGGAAATACTAAGGGGGCATTATCCCCCAGAATCTCAAGCCCTGACCAATTCGGCCCGCAGCACCGGCGAGGCGCTGGCAGCCTCGGTAAACTCCTTGAGCCACCGCAGGACGTCCACCGCTTCCCAGCGGCCGGGATCGTACAGCGCATACAGCAAGCCCTGATACCCGACCACATCCAACTGCTTGTGATAACCGGCGCGCTGGAACAAGGCTTCGATTTCGGCAAAGCAGGTATTGAAATGCACTTTGTTGAACGGCGTCTTGCCTTCCGTGACCAGGCCATCGAGCCGCAGCTCATTCACCGCATCGCGTACGATATCGACGGACATGCGGTTGACGCTGCTTTTCAGTTGTTCGACATTCACCACGGGCGTTCCCTCTCACTCAAATCGCTGTACAAACATACAGTAACCGAATAATCAGCAACCTGCCACGGGATTAGCGCTAACTTAAAAAGGCGACCACCTGTTCAGTTTCGAACGGCCAGCCCAGTTCCGCCCCGGTATCCACCCGGCGCAGCACCGGAATACTTAGGCTATAGGCTTCAAACAGCTCTTGCGAATCGGCGATATCCACCAACTCGACCAACAGCCCGCATTCGACCAACGGCATGATTTCAGCTTCCGCAAGCTCACACAGATGGCAGCCCAGGGTGCCGAACAACTGGCATTCAGGAGGCATGGCGAACAGATCCGATAAGAAACAGGTACCCATTCTAGGCCGCGAGAAAAACCTCGTCGAGTCATGCCAAAGACCTGATCCAGATCACCATGGCCTATAACTGATTCAGCGATTCTCGCGGCTTTTTTCCTGCAACACCCCGACGGAGATGTTTGTGTTTGCCAACCTGCTGATCATTCTTGCCTCATCCCTGGTCGTCATTGCGCTGTTCCGTCGGCTGCAACTGCCACCGGTGCTCGGCTACCTGTGCGTGGGCCTGGCCGTCGGGCCAACAGCCCTGGACTGGGTCAATGACAGCGAAGACCTGCCAGACCTCGCCGAACTGGGCGTGGTATTCCTGCTGTTTTCCCTGGGCCTGGAGTTCTCCCTGTCCAAGATGCTCAGCCTGCGCCGGGTGGTGTTCGGCCTCGGCAGCCTGCAGGTGCTGTGCTGCGCGGTAGTGCTGGGTGCCCTGCTGCTTTTGATGGGCATGTCGCCGGTGGCCGCCTTGCTGCTGGGGGCCGGGCTGGCACTGTCATCCACCGCCATTGTGAGCAAGGAGCTGACCAGCCTCGGGGAGATATTCAGCACTCATGGGCAGAATGCGATTGGCGTGCTGTTGTTCCAGGACGTGGTCGCGGTGCTGTTGCTGACCCTGGTCCCGGTGTTCGCCGGCAGTAGCGAGCAGGCCTGGTACTGGGCACTGCCCCTGACCCTGGGCAAGACCGTGGTGTTGTTCCTCGGCCTGCTGCTCGCCAGCCGCTGGCTGCTGCCGCGCCTGTTCCATGAAGTAGCCGCCTCGCATTCGGCGGAACTGTTCGTGCTGCTGGCCCTGGTGATTGTGTTGCTTACGGCCTGGCTCACACACCTGCTGGGCCTGTCGCCAGCCCTCGGCGCGTTCCTGGCGGGCATGCTGCTGGGGGAAAGCCATTACCGGCACCAGATCGAAGCGGATATCCGACCGTTTCGTGACATCCTGCTGGGGTTGTTCTTTGTCAGTATCGGCATGCTGATCGACTTGCAATTGTTCGTCAGTCACGCCCTGCAGATCCTCGGACTGACCCTGGCACTGATGTTGATCAAGGGCTGCATTGTCGCCGCGCTGGTCAAACTGCGCGGCAGCGACAGCGAGACCGCCTGGCGCAGCGGCCTGGCCCTGGCCCAGGGCGGTGAGTTCTGTTTTGCACTGATGGCGCAAATGCAGTTGAGCAATATGCTGCCCGGCGAAATCAGCAGCCTGCTGCTGGCCGCGACGTTCTGCTCCATGCTGCTGACGCCCCTGCTGCTGCGGGCCGCTCCCTCTATTGCCCTGCGCCTGCACCGCAAGCCCAACCAGCAAGTGCAGCTGGAGGCAATCACCGCGCTCAACGCCGAGCTGCGCGGGCATGTGCTGATCTGCGGTTATGGCCGGGTCGGCCAATCCATCGGGCGTTTCCTGCGCCGTGAACAACAGGCGTTCATTGCCCTGGACGATGACCCCGAACGGGTGCAGGAAGCCGCCACCGAGGACAGCAGCGTGCATTATGGCGATTGCCGGCGCGGCGCCCTGCTCAGCGCAGTCGGCCTGGAGCGCGCACGCCTGGTGGTGATTGCCGTGGACAATAGCGACGTGGCCCTGGTGGTGCTCAAGGAAGCGCGACGGATCAACCACAAAGTGCCGATCCTGGTGCGCACCCGCGACGACAGCCAGTTGACTGAACTGAAGGCCGCCGGGGCCAGCGAGGTGGTGCCCGAACTACTGGAGTCGAGCCTGATGCTGGCGTCGCACGCAATGATCATGCTCGGCCTGCCCGACCAGCAGGTGCGCGACCGCGTCGACGAAGTACGGCGCAATCGCTACCGCTTGCTCCACGGTTTCTACCAGCATACCGACGACAACCGTGAAGCCCCGATCAATCCTGACTGACTGCACCAATCTTATGGATCGACAAGTCCGCGCCGTAGTACTCCTCTTCCTGGCTCAAGCGCAGGCCGCAGAGGCGCTTGAGCACGCCGTACACCAGCAACCCGCCCGCCAGGGCCACTACCACCCCCAGGGCGGTACCGATCAACTGGCTGATCAGGCTCACGCCGCCCAGTCCACCCAAGGCGCTCTGACCGAAAATCCCGCAGGCAATCCCGCCCCACACACCACACAAGCCATGCAACGGCCAGACACCCAGCACATCGTCGATCTTCCACAGGTTCTGGGCGGCGATAAAGCACCACACAAACAGGCCACCGGCCACCACGCCGGTGACCAGCGCGCCCACCGGATGCATCAGGTCGGAGCCCGCGCAGATCGCCACCAGCCCGGCCAACGGGCCATTGTGCAAGAAGCCCGGGTCGTTACGCCCGATCACCAGCGCCGCCACGGTCCCACCGACCATGGCCATCAACGAGTTGACCGCCACCAGCCCGCTCACCCCGGACAAGGTCTGCGCACTCATCACGTTGAAGCCGAACCAGCCGACGATCAATATCCACGAGCCCAGTGCCAGGAACGGAATGCTCGACGGCGCAAACGCCACCAGACGCCCGTCGCGGTAACGCCCCTGACGCGGCCCCAGCAGCAACACCGCCGCCAGCGCCAGCCAACCGCCCATGGCATGTACCACCACCGAACCGGCAAAGTCATGGAAGGATGCGCCGAAGGTCGCCAACAACCAGGCTTGCAGGCCAAAGTTGCCATTCCACACCATGCCCTCGAAAAACGGGTAGATGAATGCCACGATCAGCGCCGTGGCACACAGTTGTGGAACAAAGCGTGCACGCTCGGCAATGCCCCCGGAGATGATCGCCGGGATGGCAGCTGCGAAGGTCAGCAGGAAAAAGAACTTCACCAGGCCATAACCATGGTCGGCACTGAGCACTGCGGCCGGCTGCATAAAGCTGACCCCGTAGGAGATCCAATAGCCTATAAAGAAATAGGCCAGGGTCGAAACCGCAAAATCACTGAGGATTTTCGACAACGCGTTGACTTGGTTCTTCTGCCGTACCGTACCGACTTCCAGAAACGCGAAGCCGGCATGCATCGCCAGGACCATCACCGCGCCAATCAGAATAAACAGCGTATTGGAGCTATGGACGAGAGTGTCCACCGCGCTTTGCACATTTTCCATGGGGATTGGCAGGCCTGCAGTTCAGGAAAAAGCACCAAAGCAGTTCATTGCCCAACAATCGCGCACTAAATTGGCACTGCGCGTTCTACCCTTCTTCAGAGGGAATGAACCGCTTTGGCGCGACGACCATTGAATAAGGCAGTGACTTGCGGGTTTTTCCACGGGTTTTAGGGATTTAGGGTAAGGTTTTTCAAGGCGTTGGCCGAAACCGCCCACATTGCGCGCAAGCCTTGCGGCTGGCGCACCAAGGCAAAGCAAAAGCTGTACCAGACAATTGCAGTGAACCTTCACCAATACCGGTGACTCTCAAGCAAAACCCTGTAAAAGCACCAGACAGCCACTCACGGAGATAACCATGGCCAGAAAATCGGCAAAGACTGCTCAAGAAATATTGATGGAAGATTTCCAGACCCTGGTCAGCGATACCGAAAAGCTGCTGGACGACACCGCGATTCTGGCCGGTGACCAGGCTGACGAGCTGCGCTCGAAGATCCATGACAGCCTGCTGCAGGCCCGGGAAACACTGAAGTTGACTGAGGACTCCCTGCGCGAACGCGGCAAGGCAGCAGTCACTGCCACCGAGGACTACGTGCAGGCCAACCCTTGGCAATCCGTTGGCATCGCTGCCGGCGTGGGCTTCCTGATCGGTCTGCTGGCTACAAGGCGCTAATCATGTCTATCGGCGAAACCGGCTCGTCCGCGGGCCCAAGTTCCACATCGCGGCGCCTCGGCGCGGCTGTCCTGGGCTTGCTGCACAGCCATGTCGAGCTGTTCGGCATCGAGTTGCAGGAACAGAAAGCACGCACCGTCAGCCTGTTGCTGTTTGCCGGGCTGGCACTGGTGTTCGCCCTGTTGCTGCTGGTGGGGTTATCGGCGCTGGTCATGATCCTGGTCTGGGATACCTACCGCCTGACCGGGATCATCAGCCTTTGCGTATTTTACGTTCTGGCCGCAGGGTTCTGCGGGTTGCGCTTGAAGGCGGCGGTATTCGATGAATCCACGCCTTTCCACGCCACCCTCGAAGAGTTGGCCAATGATCGGGAGCGCCTGCTGCCATGAGCCTGACTGAATTGCCGCACACCAACTCCCGGCGAGAAATGCGCAAGGCCTTGATCCGCCTGCGCATGGAAATGCACCGCCAGGAAATTCGCCACGAGTCCCAGCAATTGCTGCTGCCCTTGCAAAAGGTGCGCAACATGGGCCAAAGCTGGCAGGACGGGTTTGGTATCAAGCATGCGCCGCTGTGGGGCGTCGCCGCTGTGACCCTGCTGGGATTCTTCACCGGCAAAGGCGCCAAGGGTGGCGGCATCGGCACCATGACCCGCCTGGTACGGCTCGGTGCGGGCCTGATCCCGTTGATCAAGCTCGCCATGCAGGGTGCGTCCCGCAAACCCTGACGTAACTGGCTGCATTCTTGCAAACGGATCTGGCCCGGCGCCCTCTCTGTAGGGGCCGGGCCTTTTTCATGCCGAAGCACCTAAGGAGGCTCTGTGATTGACGGGCAACCGCTCGCCTGTTTTCAACCGTTTATCGACACCGCCACCGGACGCATCGCCGGGGTGGAAGCGCTGGGCCGCCTGCTCCAGGCAGATGGGCAACTGCACTCGGTAGGCCCACTGTTCGCCGATGCACGCACGCCCACCTCGGCGTTACGCCGCCTGGACCGCAAGATCCGCGACAATGCCCTGAGCCGCCTGCATGAAGCACCTGAAGACTGGTTTCTGAGCCTCAATATCTCGCCCCGCTGGATCACGTTGCTGCGACCCGGACAAGCCCTGCCCAGCCTGAAACAGTTGCAGGCCCATGGCGTCGATCCAAAACGCATCGTGTTTGAGATCACCGAGCTGGGTGGCGACAGCCAGCGCCTGGCCGAAGTCGTCGCCCGCTATCGTGAGGCGGGCGCACGAATTGCCATTGATGATTTCGGCGCCGGGTATTCGCAACTGGATCGGGTCCTGGCCCTGCGCCCGGATATCCTCAAGCTGGATATGCGCCTGTTCCAGGCCGCGGCACTGGGTGGCCCGAGCGGCGAGGTGGTGCGCGCCCTGGCGCAAATGGCGGAAAAAACCGGATGCTGGATCATCGCCGAAGGCGTGGAAACCGAAGCGCAACTGAGCTTTGCCCTTGAGTGTGGCGCACGTTATGTCCAAGGCTATCTGTTTGCCCAGGCGCAACGGGACTGGTTCGCCGCCGATGCCTTCGTCCCGCGCTTTGCCGTGCTGCGCCAGGCTTATGTGCAGCAGAAACTGACGGAGCGCGGACGGATCATGCAATTGCGCCAGCAATTGATCGAACTGATGCAGATCCTGCAAGGCTGGGCCCTGGCCCAGGCCCCCCTGAGCCAACTGCCATGGCTGCCGGGTTTTCCCCGGTTACTGCGGTTTTATCAGTGCGATAGCCACGGCACCCAACTGACCCCCAACTTCGAATGGCGCCAGGATGCCTGGCAAGCCGACAGCCGTTACCTGGGCCACAACTGGTCATGGCGCCCTTACTTCTATCATCTGCTGGCCGAAGGCTGGGAAGAGCGCCGCCTGATTCTCTCCAACACCTACCGTGATGCCACGACCAATCAATACTGCCTGACAGCAGGACAATTCTTCGATAACGGTCAGCGCTTGCTGTTAATCGATATTGACGCCGCCGGACTGTAGTTTTTCGCTTGCTCCCGGCACGCCGAACCGGGAAGCTGGGGGTCGACATTCATCCTACGGAGAGCACTCGCCTTGGATTGGCCTACCCTGCTTACCCGCGAACGCCTTGGAAAACCCCTGCACAGCCCGGAAGAACTGGGCCGCAGCCCGTTTCACAAAGACCATGACCGGATTATCTTCTCCGGGGCCTTTCGCCGCCTGGGCCGCAAGACGCAAGTTCACCCGGTGACCAGCAACGATCATATCCATACCCGGCTGACCCACTCGCTGGAAGTCAGTTGTGTGGGGCGTTCCCTGGGTATGCGCGTCGGCGAGACCATTCGCAGCGCCCTGCCCGACTGGTGCGACCCCAGTGACCTGGGGATGATCGTGCAATCGGCCTGCCTGGCCCACGACATCGGCAACCCACCGTTCGGTCATTCCGGCGAAGATGCCATTCGCCATTGGTTCCAGCAGGCAGCCGGCCGTGGTTGGCTGGATGACATGAGCAGCGCCGAACGCAATGACTTCCTCAATTTCGAAGGCAACGCGCAAGGCTTCCGCGTGCTGACACAGCTGGAATACCACCAGTTCGACGGCGGCACGCGCCTGACCTACGCCACCCTGGGCACCTACCTGAAGTACCCGTGGACCGCCCGCCACGCCGACTCCCTGGGCTACAAGAAACATAAGTTCGGCTGCTATCAGAGCGAGCTGCCGATCCTTGAGCAGATCGCCCAGAAGCTCGGCCTGCCACAACTCGAGGAACAGCGCTGGGCGCGCCACCCATTGGTCTATCTGATGGAGGCGGCCGACGACATCTGCTACGCCCTGATCGACCTGGAAGATGGCCTGGAAATGGAGTTGCTGGAATACGCCGAGGTCGAGTCGTTGCTGTTGAACCTGGTCGGTGATGACCTGCCGGAAACCTATCGGCAACTGGGGCCCGAGGATTCCAGGCGACGCAAACTCGCGATCCTGCGGGGCAAGGCGATCGAGCACCTGACCAACGCCGCCGCGCGGGCGTTCGTCGAACAACAGCCTGCGCTACTGGCCGGGACCCTGCAAGGCGACCTGGTGGAACACATGCACGGCCCGGCCAAGCGCTGCGTACTGAATGCCAAGGACATGGCCCGCAAGAAAATCTTCCAGGACAAGCGCAAGACCCTGCATGAGATCGGCGCCTACACCACCCTGGAAATCCTCCTGAACACGTTCTGCGGCGCGGCCCTGGAGCAACATGGCGGCCGTACACCATCCTTCAAGAATCGACGCGTCCTGGATCTGCTGGGCAACAGCGCCCCCCATCCTGACTGGCCACTGCATCGTTCATTCCTGCGCATGATCGACTTCATCGCCGGCATGACCGATAGCTACGCCAGCGAAATGGCCCGGGAGATGACCGGCCACTCAAACCCTCAATGACCCACACCCCGGGCAGGTTTTCCTGCCTGGGCGCTTACCTCAAAGAATCGACCTACGCAGGCACCAGAGCAGCCTGATCGAATTTGCCCCAACACCCGATGAATAATCACCCCTCTCTTATCCGCTCCAGCGATCAGCTCCTACATTCACGCAACCCCACGATAGCCCAGCGCCTGGCTCACCGAGCAAACAGACACAGGCATCGGCCGACGTGTTTCCGACCGCTGCTACTTCCACGGAAACTCCTATGCCCGAACGAAAATTGCGCATCCTGTTGGTGGAAGATCACCCTTTTCAACTCCTGGCCATTCAGTGCCTGCTCAAGAGTTTCGGCTTCAACCAACTGACCCCTGCCGAGAGTGCGGAGCAGGCGATCAAGTTGATGAGAACAACCGAGGCCCCCTTCGATATCATGTTATGCGATCAATGCCTGCCGGACCTCACCGGGTTGGAGCTGGTGGAGATAGCCTGCCATACGGGCTTCGTCAAAAGTGCGGTATTGCTAAGTGGACTGCCCGCCCTCGAACTGGAGTATTTGAAAACCCTGGCAATACAACGTGACTTGCGCCTGCTTGGATATTTGGCTAAGCCCTTGAATAAAGAAGCCTGGATCGAATTGATCAGCCAATCGGGGCTTGCCGATGATTAAAGAGTGCGCCCTTGCACTTGCCCAGAAACCATCTGACCAAACTGCTCCCCCACTACATCAACACACCGAGCCCAGCCAAAGTATTTTTTCAAATATTAATGTAGGACATTAAACACTCTTGCAACTGAAATATTACCTCCATCCAAGTGACAAATAACACCGCACAACTTTCAAACCTTTCACCTAAGAAACTCTTACAATACGGCCAATAAAGCCTTAGCAGGTCGTAGTCCAATACCTTTTTGGACGTAGGAATTTTCCTGTTTTATATCTACTCAGCCTTCCCTTCATGCTCCTGCCCTACCTTCTGAGCTAATGTGCGCGCTTATTTGCACTAGTATGGAATTGGCTCATGAATACAGTTTTTATTATTGACGACCACCCGGTCATTCGACTTGCAATCCGAATGTTGCTGGAACATGAAGGTTACAAAGTAGTCGGCGAAACAGATAACGGTTGTGATGCAATACAAATGGTCCGCGAATGCCTCCCAGACCTCATAATTCTTGACATCAGCATTCCAAAACTTGACGGACTGGAGGTTCTCTGCAGGTTCAATGCAATGAGCACGCCAATGAAAACCCTGATCTTGACGGCCCAATCCCCGACACTTTTTGCGACACGCTGCATGCGTTCCGGTGCTGATGGCTATGTTTGCAAAGAAGGCGACCTAAGTGAACTGCTAAGTGCCGTCAGAGCTGTACTTTCAGGTTACAACTATTTCCCAAGCCAGGCATTAAACAGCACTGGCACCGATGTGGGCGAAAACGAAGAATTGAATCTTTTCAAAGCCGTTAATGACCGAGAACTTATGGTCCTACAACTTTTTGCGCAAGGCCGTACAAACAAGGAAATCGCCAAAGGCATGTTCCTTAGCAATAAAACTGTTAGCACTTATAAAAAACGACTTATGCAAAAACTTAAGGCCAAGTCCTTGGTAGAACTTATCGAGATGGCAAAACGCAACGCGTTAGTGTGAGAAACAGGATGCCAAGGCGTTTAAAGGACTATCTAATCATTTTGAGTACCGGGCTGTGCTTGAGTACAGCCGTGCCAGCCGCTCAAACCGCTCCAGAACGCTACGCACTGCTGAGTCGTGCCGGCATCGTTCAGTTGGACACTCAACTGACCCCCACGCAGCGCCATTGGCTACAAAACAAACGGGAACTGCTGCTGGGAGCCTCGACACCCGATTACCCACCTTTCGACATCACCGCCAGCGGTCATGACTATGAAGGTATTACTGCCGATTACGCGGGCATCCTCGCCAAAGCCCTGGCATTGCCCGTCACGGTGGTGCGCTACCCCTCGCGGGAGGCGGCAATCCAGGCACTGGAAGAGGGGAAAATCGACCTGCTGGGCAGCGCCAACGGATTTGAAGCGAGCAACGCCGACATCGTCCTGTCAACACCCTATGCGGTCGACCAGCCGGTACTGGTCACCCGTGATACAGAAACCCGCCCTCTCGATGACGGGCTGGCGGGCCTGCGCTTGAGCCTTGTCTACCACTACCTGCCCTTGAAGGAAGTCGAAGCGCTGTACCCCAATGCGATCATCCAGGTCTATCCGTCCTATTTGAATGCGCTGAATGCCGTGGCCTTCGACCAGGCCGATGTGTTTCTCGGCGATACCATTTCCACCCATTACATGATCAACAAGGGCTACCTGAAGAACATCCGCATGGCCAATTTCGGCAAGCACGAAGCATACGGTTTCAGCTTTGCCGTACACCGCGACCAGCAGACCCTGCTGGACATCGTCGATACGGTCCTCGCCGGTGTCGGGACCTACGAGCGGGAGAACATCGCCAAACGCTGGAGTGCAGGCAGCGATATCCTGCTGACCGACCATAAGTTGCAGTTGAGCCAGCGTGAAGAGCGCTGGATCAAGGACCACCCAGTGGTGAAAGTGGTCATCAACGAAACCTTCGCGCCACTGACTTTCGCCGATTCAGATGGCCAACTGCGGGGCATGACCGCCGACCTGCTGGAGTTGATCCGGCTCCGTACGGGCTTGCGTCTGGAGTTCCAGAACACCCGCAACGTCAACCAGATGATCGAACAGGTGGAGAACGGCAATGCCGACATCATTGCCGCCATCAGCCCCAGCCGCGAACGCGAAGCCAAGCTCAATTTCAGCCGCCCGTACCTGCAGAACTCCTATGTCCTGCTGACACGCAAGGAACCTGGGGCACCCTCGAGTCTTGAGCAACTGGCGGGAAAAAAACTGGCAATCACCGAAGGCAACCCCCTGGTGGAGTACCTGCGTCGCGAGTTTGCGCAGATCACCCTGGTAGAGGCCAGCGACACCTTCAAAGCCTCGGAAATGCTGGCCCAGGGGCAGGTAGATGGGGCCGTCAACTCGTTGGTGGTTGCCAACTACTTCCTCTCATCCCACTTCTTTCAGGGCCGGTTGCAGGTCAGTTCGAGTATCGGCACGCAACTGGCCTCTTTTTCCCTGGCGACATCACGCAGCGCCACCGAACTGGCCTCCATTCTTGACAAGGCCCTGCTCAGCATCGCGCCGGACGAACTTGGGGTCATCAACAACCGCTGGCGTGGCTACACGGCCGCCTCCGACAGCTATTGGCGCAACTACCACCGTCTGATTATCCAGATCGTCAGCGCCGCCGGGCTGCTGCTGCTTACATCCCTGGCCTGGAACGGCTACATGCGCCGGCAGATCAAGCAGCGGCAGATGGCGGAGCGGGCCCTCAGCGATCAATACGAATTCATGCGCGCCCTGGTCAATGAGACCCCTCATCCGATCTACGTGCGTGATCGCAATGGTTTGCTACAGACCTGCAATGACAGTTACTTGCAGGTCTTCGGCGTCAAGCGCGAGGACGTCATCGGCAAGAGTGTCATGCAGATCAACCTGGAAAACGAAGCACAAGCCAGTCAGTACCATGCCGACTATCTGCGGGTAGTCGCCGAAGGCAAGCCGCTGATCCTGGATCGCGCCCTGCATATTCATGGGCAGCACCTGACGATCTATCACTGGATCCTGCCGTACCGCGATTCGGTCGGTAAGGTCCAGGGCATCATCGGCGGCTGGATTGATATCAGCGAACGCCGCCAATTGTTCGATGACCTGCGCAGCGCCAAGGACCGTGCCGATGAGGCCAATCGCGCGAAAAGCACATTCCTGGCGACCATGAGTCATGAGATCCGCACCCCCATGAACGCGGTGATCGGCATGCTGGAGCTGACCCTAAAGCGTGCCGACCATGGGCATCTGGATCGTCCGGCCATCGAGGTGGCCTACAACTCGGCCAAGGATTTGCTGGAGTTGATTGGCGACATCCTCGACATCGCACGCATCGAGTCGGGTCGCCTGAGCCTGGCGCCGGAACGCGTCAACCTGCGGGAACTGATCGAGTCGGTGGTGCGTGTGTTCGATGGGCTGGCACGCCAGAAGAGTCTCAATTTGCTACTGGAGTTCAATCCCGGCGTTGAAGAACGTGATGTGCAGATCGACCCCCTGCGCTTCAAACAAGTCCTGTCGAACCTGGTGAGCAATGCCATCAAGTTCACCGAGCAGGGCGAAGTGAAGATCAGGGTGGATATCCAGACCACCGGCGAGCCACAGCAAATCGAGATGAAACTGGTGGTCGAGGACACCGGCATCGGGATCAGCCGGGACGATCAGCAGCGCCTGTTCGAACCGTTTTCCCAGGCCGACAATTCCGGGCACCTGGCCAGGAGCGGCGCCGGTCTTGGGCTGGTCATCTGTCGTAGCCTATGCGAAATGATGGGAGGGCAACTGACCCTGAGCAGCGTGCCCAGGGTCGGCACCCAGGTGTTTGTCTCGCTGCAGATGACCAGCCTGCCACCTGCCTACCCGCTGATCGAGCTCAAGCCTGCGACCCAGGATGCTGCGGCGGTGCTCAATGTGCTGGTGGTGGACGACCATCCGGCCAACCGCCTGCTCATGTGTCAGCAACTGGGTTTCCTCGGGCACCGGTTCACTGCAGTCCAGCATGGCGCGGCGGGGTTCCAGGCCTGGCGCCAGGAGCACTTCGACCTGATCATTGCCGACTGTAATATGCCGATCATGAACGGCTATGAACTGGCACGGTCGATCCGCGAACATGAACAACGGGAGGACATCACGCCCTGCATCATCCTGGGCTTTACCGCCAATGCCCAGCCGGAGGAAAAACAGCGCTGCCGGGATGCAGGCATGAACGACTGCCTGTTCAAACCCATCAGCCTTACCACACTGGAGCGCCATCTGGCCGAGATCACCCCACTGTCACCAGGGCGGATCTTTGATCTCGATAGCCTGAACACCCTCACCGGTGGTGATCCACTGTTAAGCCAGCGTCTGTTGGAAGAATTGTTGAGCAGCAGCCGGCGTGATCGCGAGGAACTCATGGCAATGCTCGGACAAGGCACGCTTCAGGACCTGGTCGACCAGGCCCATAAGATCAAGGGCGCTGCCAGGATCGTCCAGGCCCGCACACTGGCCAAGCAATGTGAGGTGCTGGAACAGGCTGGCGAGGCAGCCGACCCGGTGCAGGTCGAGATTTGGATCAAGGCCATAGAACAAGCCATGCTCGACCTTGAGCACGTGCTGCAAGAGCAGTTGGAGAATATGGCGCCATTGTAGGGGCGGGCTTGTCGGGTCGCCGCATCGCGGCGATAGTCGTTAACGTAGACGTGGGGGGCCCGACACCCCCCAGTGTTCTTCCCGGCGCCATCGCAGGCAAGGCGGCTCCCACAAGGAACGCAGCTGCGCTCACTCAGCAGTCAGTCAACCGCAGAAAGATTGCCGCCAGTTGCTCAATCCCCATCTGATCCTCAAGCCTGAAACGCGCCAGTTTCGGGCTATCCAGATCCAGCACCCCAATCAACCGTCCATCCTTGATCAATGGCACCACCAGCTCACTGTTGGAAGCACCGTCGCAAGCAATATGCCCGGCAAAGGCATGCACATCTTCCACCCGCTGGGTTTGCCGTGAAGCCGCCGCCGCACCACACACCCCTCGACCAAACGGGATCCGCACACAGGCGATCTGCCCCTGGAAAGGCCCCAGCACCAGTTCCTCATCACGATTGAGATAGAAGCCCGCCCAGTTCAAGTCATCGAGTTGGTTGAACAGGAACGCCGAAAACTGCGCCGCGTTGGCGATAAAGTCGCGCTCATCGGCCAGCAGCGATTCCAGCTGCGCACAGAGCATGGCGTACCCATCTAGGCCGCTGCCCGACTGTTGCAAATCAATCATGGCTGACGCTCCAGCAATTTAAGCCCCACCCAGTAGCGGGCGAACTGGTAGGCGCAACGGCCGTTGCGATTGCCACGGCCGGTGGCCCAGCGCACCGCAAGGATGTCGAGTGCTTCATCGCGCTGCCACTGCAAACCCGCTTTGTTGGCCAACTCGCCGATCCAGTGCTCCACCACGTCCAGGAAGTGCTCCTGGGTGAAAGGATAGAACGACAGCCACAAGCCAAAACGGTCGGACAAGGCGATCTTGTCTTCCACCGCTTCACTGGGGTGCAGTTCACCGTCCACGCGTTTCCAATTGTCGTTGTCGCTCTGGTTTTCCGGTACCAGGTGACGACGGTTGGAGGTGGCGTACAGCAGCACGTTTTCCGGGGCCTGCTCCAGCGAACCGTCGAGCACGCTCTTGAGCACACGGTAATCGCCTTCGCCGGCCTCGAACGACAGGTCGTCGCAGAACAGGATAAAACGCTGGGGCAGCTTGAGCAGTTGCTCGACCACCCGCGGCAGGTCGGCCAGGTGGTCACGCTCGATTTCGATCAGGCGCAAGCCGGCTTTGGCATGCTGGGCCAGCAAGGCGCGGACCATGGACGATTTGCCAGTGCCACGCGAGCCCCAGAGCAACGCATGGTTGGCGGGCAGGCCGTCGAGAAACTGCTGGGTATTGCGGGCCAATTGCTCGCGCTGCTTGTCGACTCCAATCAGGTCGGACAGGCGCATATCCAGGCTGACTTCCAGGGGCAGCAGAAAACCGCTGCGCCCCTCACGCTGCCAGCGGGCCGCCAGGCAGTGGTTCCAGTCAATCACCGCGCGAGGTGCTGGCAACAGGGGTTCCAGACGAGCAAGCACCGCATCGGCCCGCTCAAGAAAGGCATTCAATCGAGAATCCATGACTATTCCTGTGGCAAGTTCTTGTAAAAGATGGCGTATTGGCAACCCTGACGCAGTTGCCAGACGGCTGCACCTGAAAAAACGATTCATACCGGGCAAGGCGGACGCTGAAGATGTTCAGCTATGCTTGCCAGGCGAAGGGAAACGTAAAGTGGCTCAGCACCCAATGGATATCAAGTTCGCCCACCGCTTGTCTTATAAACAAGCCAGACTGACTGTGCTGGTCGGTTTCGTATTGGGAACCTTGCTCAGCCTGATCCAAATCGGCATTGATTATGCCAGCGAAGACGCGTCCATCAACCGTGAAATACACGCGCTGATTGAAATCAGCCATAACCCCGCCTCACGCATCGCCTACAACATCGACGCCGAACTGGCCCAGGAACTGACCCTGGGCCTGCTGCATTCCCCCGCCATCACGCGGGCACAGTTGGTCGACAACAATGGCCTGGTGCTGGCTGACGTTAATCGGCCGCGCACAGAGAGCAGCTACCGCCCCATCAGCGACTTTTTGTTCGGCGCCAACCGCCAGTTCGAAAACCGGTTGTATCTTACCCATATGCCCGGCGAATCCCTCGGCGTATTGCACCTTGACGTCGATACGTACGCGTTTGGCAGCCGATTCCTACGCCGAGCGGAGATCACCCTGCTCAATGGCTTTGCTCGCAGCCTGATCCTGACCGGCATCCTTCTAGGCCTGTTCTACGTGATGCTGACCCAACCCCTGGTGCGGATCATCCGCGAGCTGAGCACCCGCAGCCCCGGCAATGCGCCCCTGGCTCGCCTGGACTGCCCGCCGGGGCACGAACACGATGAGATCGGTGTACTGGTCAATGTCGCCAACCAACAGTTCGAGAATATGGAGACCGAAATCCAGCAACGGCGCCACGCCGAGGACCGCCTGACCGAGTACCTCGGCCAACTGGAAGATATTGTTTCGGCGCGTACCACCGAGCTCAAGGCGATCAACCAGCGGCTAAGCCAGTCCAACGAGGAACTGGAAGCGTCGAAAATGACTGCCCTGGGCATGGCCCAGGCGCGTGCGGCCTTCCTCGCCAACATGAGCCATGAAATCCGTACCCCGCTCAACGGCCTGCTCGGCATGATCGCGCTGTCCCTGGACAGCACACTGAATGCCGAGCAGCGCCAACAATTGTCGATTGCCCATGACTCCGGCAAGGTCCTGGTAGAACTGCTCAACGATATTCTCGACCTGTCCAAGTTCGATGCCGGGCAACTGGAACTGGAGAGTATCCCCTTCGACCTCGGCTCCCTGGTGGAAGACACCGCCAACCTGCTGTCGCAGAACGCCGCACCCAGCGTCGAATTGACCTGCCTGATCGACCCGCAGTTTCCCGCCCAGGTCGTGGGTGATCCGACCCGGGTGCGGCAGATCGTCAGTAACCTGCTGTCGAATGCCTTGAAGTTCACCCGTTTCGGCCGCGTCGACGTACGCCTCAGTGCACAACCCGATGGCGTGCGCATCGAAGTGTGCGACACCGGCATCGGCATTGCCCAGGAGGCCCAGACGCGGATTTTCAAACCTTTCACCCAGGCGGGCGCCGGTATTACCCGTCAGTTTGGCGGGACTGGCCTGGGGTTGGCGCTGACCCACAACCTTTGCGAGGCCATGCGCGGGCGGCTGACCATCAGCTCGGAAACCGGCTTCGGCAGTCAGTTCTGCGCCGAACTGCCACTGCCCGCCCACACACCGGCGGCGCGGCTGGGACCATTGACCGGCGAGGTCGCGGTGATTACCGGGGCCAGCAGTGGCCTGGCAGAACTGCTGCTGACCTTGCTGCCGCACTGGGGATTGACGCCGCAGTGCTACACCATCGACGACGACTTGACCGGCCTGGCGCCGGACATCCTGATCACCGACTGCCCCGAGTGCCTGTTCCGCCTGCGCCCGACCGTCAGCGCACCGATTCTGCTGATTACCGCCTACGGCAACTTCATGCCCAGCGAAGAAGTGGCCGCCCTGGCCCCCCTGCAACAGCAGGCTCGCCCGCTGAGCCGCGCTGCGCTGTATCAGGTCCTGCACCGCACCCTGCGCGCCGACAGCGAAATCGTCCTCGACCTGGCCCAACTGGAAACCGGCCCGGTCGCGCATCGGGCGCGCATCCTTTTGGTGGAGGACAACCCGGTCAATCAACTGGTGGCCAAGGGCATGCTCGGCAAGCTGGGCTGCGAGGTGGTGGTCGCGGCCCATGGCGGCGAGGCACTGAAGCAACTGGAAGAACAGCGCTTCGATATGGTGCTGATGGACTGCAACATGCCGGTGATGGATGGCTACGAGGCGAGCCGGCAGATTCGCCGTAGCGGGCGCTGGCCGGAGCTGCCGATTGTCGCGCTGACCGCCAATGCCCTGGCCGAGGAGCGCGAACGGTGCCGGGCCGCCGGTATGAACGACTACCTGGCCAAACCCTTCCGCCGCGAAGAACTCAACGCCCTGCTCGACCTCTGGGTGCCGACTACGACAAGTCTGTGATCTGCCGGAGCAACTGGTCGAGGCCATGGCGCAAGGCGTCCGCCTGGCTCAGGTCCACACCACTGTCACACAACAGGCGGGCCTTCAGCGGCTGGACGCGCTCACGCAACGCCTGGCCCGCGTCGGCAAGACACAAGTGCACTTCGCGCTCATCCCGGGTACTGCGCCGGCGCGTGATCAACGCCAGCTGTTCGAGGCGCTTGAGCAACGGCGTCAACGTGCCGGAGTCGAGCAACAAGCGCTCCCCCAGCGCCTTGACCGTCGGCTGGGGCGGCGCAACGGCGTGCCACTCCCACAACACCAACATGACCAGGTATTGCGGATACGTCAGGCCCAACTCGTCGAGCATCGGTTTGTAGGCCCGCGTCACCGCCCGGGAGGCGGCGTACAGCTTGAAGCACAACTGGTCATCCAGGGCCAGGGATACGGCAGGCAAGTCGGTCATTTGAGCAACGCTTCGATCTCTTGGGTCAGTTCCTGAGGTTTGGTGGTGGGGGCAAAACGCTTGACCACCTGACCGTCGCGACCGATCAGGAACTTGGTGAAGTTCCACTTGATGCCCTTGGAGCCCAGCAGACCCGGTGCGCGCTGCTTCAATTGCACAAACAGCGGGTGGGCCTCGCCGCCGTTGACATCGACCTTCTTGAACAACGGGAAACTGACGCCGAAATTCAGCTCGCAAAACTCTGTAATGGCCCCCTCGTCACCCGGTTCCTGCTTGCCGAACTGATTGCACGGAAAGCCCAATACCACCAGGCCCTGGTCCTTGTACTGCTGCCAAAGCTGTTCAAGGCCTTTGTACTGCGGGGTGAAACCGCACTTGCTGGCGGTATTGACCACCAGGATCGCCTTGCCGGCGAAGTCCGCCAGGGTCTTTTGCTCACCCTTGATGGTGGTGCAGGGGATGGTCAGCAGGTTGTTGCTCATGAGAACGCCTCAGATGCAGAGAAGGTTGTGAAAACATAGCGAGCAATTAAATTGCATGCAATTTAATTGACCAGACTGATAACCCGACATCAGCTTGTGACGAGGGGGGCTTGCCCCCTCATCACCACAGCCCCTCGCTACAGGGGATTTCAGCGGGGAACCAGGTCCAGGCACACCGAGTTGATGCAGTAACGCAAGCCAGTAGGCGGCGGACCATCCGGGAACACATGCCCCAAGTGCGCATCGCACCTGGCACAGGTCACTTCAGTACGGATCATCCCGTGGCTGACATCACGAATCTCAATCATCGCGCTATCAGCAATCGGCTCATAAAAACTGGGCCAGCCACAACCGGCATCGAACTTGGTCTTTGAATCGAACAGTGGCTCATTGCAGCAAATGCAGTGATACACACCATCGGTCGTAGTCGCGTTGTACTTGCCGGAAAACGGCCGCTCGGTGCCCTTGAGACGGCACACTTGATACTGCGCCGGGTCGAGCATTTCCCGCCATTCATCCAGGGTCTTATCCAACTTTTCCATCAATCCACCTCGACAACTGAAAAAGCCTGATCTGTGTCTTTTCCATGGATCAGGCGGCACGTATGATTGCGCCTCTTCAAAGCGCCAGTCTGGCACCCGCGTTATCGGCATTCAAACGTATTTATGGGTCAGGCCACACGCAGGATTCCCAGCACGGTAGTCTTCACATCGTCTGGATCGTTCATTTTCGGGATCACATCGCCATGCAGGTCAGCAAATCGAACAAGCTCGCCAACGTCTGCTACGACATTCGCGGCCCAGTGCTCAAGCACGCCAAACGCCTGGAAGAGGAAGGCCATCGCATCCTCAAGCTGAACATTGGCAACCCGGCGCCCTTTGGTTTCGAAGCACCGGACGAAATCCTCCAGGATGTGATCCGCAACCTGCCCACCGCCCAAGGCTATAGCGACTCCAAAGGCTTGTTCAGCGCGCGCAAGGCCGTGATGCAGTACTACCAGCAAAAGCAGGTGGAAGGGGTCGGTATCGAAGATATCTACCTGGGCAACGGCGTCTCCGAGCTGATCGTGATGGCCATGCAGGCCCTGCTCAACAACGGCGACGAAGTGCTGGTGCCGGCGCCTGACTACCCGCTGTGGACGGCGGCCGTGACCCTGGCGGGCGGCCATCCGGTGCATTACCTGTGCGACGAGCAAGCCAACTGGTGGCCGGACCTGGCTGATATCAAGGCCAAGATCACGCCCAATACCAAGGCGCTGGTGATCATCAACCCGAACAACCCGACGGGCGCGGTGTATTCCAAGGAAGTGCTGCTGGGCATGCTGGAACTGGCGCGCCAGCACAACCTGGTGGTGTTCTCCGACGAGATCTACGACAAGATCCTCTACGACGACGCCGTGCACATCTGCACCGCCTCCCTGGCCCCGGACCTGCTGTGCCTGACCTTCAACGGCCTGTCCAAGTCCTACCGGGTGGCGGGTTTCCGTTCCGGCTGGGTGGCCATCTCCGGGCCCAAGCACAATGCCCAGAGCTACATCGAAGGCATCGATATGCTGGCCAATATGCGCCTGTGCGCCAACGTGCCGAGCCAGCACGCGATCCAGACCGCGCTGGGTGGCTACCAGAGCATCAACGACCTGGTACTGCCGGCCGGCCGCCTGCTGGAGCAGCGCAACCGTACCTGGGAACTGCTCAACGACATTCCCGGCGTCAGTTGCGTCAAACCCATGGGCGCCCTGTATGCGTTCCCACGGATTGACCCGAAGGTCTGCCCGATCCACAACGACGAGAAGTTCGTCCTCGACCTGCTGCTGTCGGAAAAGCTGCTGGTGGTCCAGGGCACGGCGTTCAACTGGCCGTGGCCCGACCACTTCCGCGTGGTGACCCTGCCGCGCGTGGATGACCTGGACATGGCCATCGGGCGCATTGGCAACTTCCTGAAGTCCTATCGCCAGTAACCCGGCTTTCGCTGTACGGCCCGCAAAAGGTCGTACAGCGAGTATCTGGCAACACATTCTGTACCCAGACACACCTTCTGCTCCGCCCGCTTCCCCTCTACCCTGTACTTACCCGCAATCGTGGGGCGCAGACGCCAGCCAAGGGCAATTTTCACGGGTCCCAAGCCTCGGAAAATCCCTGCAAGCCTCTACATTCATGCTGTAGGACACAGTTTGAAATAGTCGCCCGGTTGAATAGCCCACTGCCGCACCTTATATACCCCGCAGTACGCGACATATTAAGCATGAGGAGAATTCTACAACCATGATGCGCATCCTGCTGTTCTTGGCCACTAACCTGGCGGTCGTGCTGATTGCCAGCATCACCCTGAGCCTTTTCGGCTTCAACGGGTTCATGGCGGCCAACGGGGTTGATCTGAACCTCAATCAGCTGCTGGTTTTCTGTGCCGTCTTTGGTTTTGCCGGCTCGATCTTCTCGCTGTTCATCTCCAAGTGGATGGCGAAGATGAGCACCAGCACCCAGATCATCACCCAGCCACGCACCCGGCATGAGCAATGGCTGCTGCAGACCGTCGAGCAACTGTCCCGCGAAGCCGGGATCAAGATGCCCGAAGTCGGCATCTTCCCGGCCTACGAGGCCAACGCCTTCGCCACTGGCTGGAACAAGAACGATGCTCTTGTTGCCGTCAGCCAGGGTTTGCTGGAGCGTTTCTCGCCCGACGAAGTGAAGGCCGTGCTGGCCCACGAGATCGGCCACGTCGCCAACGGTGACATGGTCACCCTGGCATTGGTCCAGGGCGTGGTGAACACCTTCGTGATGTTCTTTGCACGGATCATCGGCAACTTTGTCGACAAGGTGATCTTCAAGAACGAAGGCGGCCAGGGTATCGCCTACTACGTGGCGACCATCTTTGCCGAACTGGTACTGGGCTTCCTTGCCAGCTCCATCGTGATGTGGTTCTCGCGCAAACGCGAATTCCGCGCCGACGAAGCCGGCGCGCAACTGGCCGGTACTGCCGCCATGATCGGCGCCCTGCAACGCCTGCGCTCCGAACAGGGCCTGCCGGTGCATATGCCGGACACCCTGAATGCCTTCGGCATCAACGGTGGCGTCAAGCAAGGCCTGGCGCGGATGTTCATGAGCCACCCGCCACTGGAAGAGCGGATCGACGCACTGCGTCGTCGCGGCTGACAGCCAGCGGGTAAAAAAAGGGGCGATTGAATCGCCCCTTTTTTGTGGGCGCGTGATTTACAGCCGCGCCAACCGGTAAACCCGCTCCTCCAGCCGCGTGACACCGCCCTGGGCGAACTTCGGGCTCTCGGCCAGGATATCCCGCTGCTCCAGGACGCTCAGGCGCCAGTGCACTCCCAGCAGCCCACGGACTTCATTGTCGCTCACGGCAAACGGCGGGCCTGCCTTCAGGGCCTGCTCATAGTCCAGGCTGATCAGCAGGCCACTGTCCACCTGCGGCGCAATCGCCTGCAAATGCGCGGCATAACGCTCGCGCATCAACGGCGGCAAGGCGATCAGCGCCGCCCGGTCGTAGACGGCCGTGCAGCCCGCCACATCTTCGCGGCTCAACTCGAAGAAGTCACCGCACCACAGCTCGATAGCGCCTGCCTGATACACCTTGAAGCTACCCCGTTGGCTGACTTGCGCAACCAGGCGCTGCTCCTGGAAAAACTCTTCAATGGCCTTTTCCGACAGTTCCACCCCCAGGACTCGATGCCCCTGGTTCGCCAGCCAGACCAGATCCAGGCTCTTGCCACATAGCGGCACCAACACCCCCACCCCGCTGGCCAACCCCAGGCCCGGCCAGTGTCGCTGCAAATAGGGATTGACCTCGGGCAGGTGAAAGCCGATCTGATTACGTGCCCAGCGGTCATGCCAAAAGGTGGAGTCCATGAATAATCCTGAAAATTCGATCAAATAGCGCTAAAACTTATATTAGATTTAGATCAATGATCTGATTGAAGATGGTCCCATCTTAACCTTGAGGACCCCACTCATGCTGCCCAGCCTGTTTATTTCCCACGGCTCGCCCATGCTTGCCCTGCAACCCGGCGCCAGCGGGCCGGCCCTTGCACGCCTGGCGGCGGACTTGCCACGCCCCAAGGCAATCGTGGTGATGTCCGCACACTGGGAAAGCCGTGAACTGCTGGTCAGCGCCAGCCCCGCCCCAGAGACCTGGCACGACTTCGGCGGCTTCCCCCGCGAACTGTTTGCCGTGCAGTATCCGGCCCCGGGTGATCCGGCACTGGCCCAGCAAATCGTCGAGTTGCTCATCGCCGATGGCTTGCAAGCCCGCCTCGATCACCAGCGCCCGTTCGATCATGGCACCTGGGTGCCGCTGTCGCTGATGTACCCGGCGGCCGACATCCCTGTAGTGCAGGTCTCCCTGCCCAGCCATATGGGCCCAGCCCTGCAAACCCGCATCGGCCAGGCACTGCGCGGCTTGCGCGAACAGGGCGTGCTGTTGATCGGCTCGGGCAGCATCACCCATAACCTCGGCGAACTGGACTGGCAGGCCGGGCCGCAAAGCATCGAGCCCTGGGCACGGGAGTTCCGCGACTGGGTCGTCGACCAACTCGGCGCCGAGGATGAAGCTGCCTTGCACGACTACCGCCGCCAGGCACCCCATGCAGTGCGCAGCCATCCCAGCGATGAGCACTTGTTGCCACTGTATTTCGCGCGCGGTGCGGGCGGGCAGTTCAGTGTGGTCCACCAGGGGTTCACCCTGGGAGCCTTGGGGATGGATATCTATCGTTTTGCTTAACCACGGTTTTTTGTAGGGCCCCGGGGAAACCCAGGCAAAAAAAATCCCCGAACCAGTCGGGGATTTTTTATGTTCGATCAATCAACCCAAGGGCTGATCAATCTTCGCGATAGCGACGCAGCTTGAGCTGCTTGCCGGCAACGCGGGTGTCTTTCAGCTTGGCCAGCAACTTCTCGAGGCCATCTTCCGGCAGCTCTACCAGAGAGAAGCTGTCACGCACCTGGATGCGACCGATCGCTTCACGTGCCAGGCCACCCTCATTGAGGATAGCGCCCAGCAGGTTCTTGGCAGCGATGCCATCACGCGCACCCAGCGCGGTACGGCAGCGAGCACGGCCTTCGGCCAATGGAACCGGCGCACGACGCTCACGATCACCACGGTCCGGACGGTCGCCAGTACGCTCTGGACGATCACCGCGCGGGGCGTTGTTCGGCACCAGTGGACGTTCTTTCTCGATCGCCGCCAGGGTCAGGGCCTGACCGTTGGTAGCCTTGCGCAGCAGGGCTGCAGCCAGGGCACGTGGGGTGCAACCGATATCGGCGGTCAGGCGGTCCAGCAGGTCGCCGTGGGTCGATTCAGCGTCAGCCACCAGCGGCGACAGGCTGTTGGTCAGTTTCTTGATGCGGGCATCGAGAACGGCCTGGGCATCCGGCAGGCGGACTTCGGCAACTTTCTGACCGGTTACACGCTCGATCACTTGCAGCATGCGGCGCTCACGCGGAGTCACCAGCAGCAGTGCACGACCTTCGCGACCGGCACGGCCGGTACGGCCGATACGGTGAACGTAGGACTCTGGGTCGTACGGCATGTCAACGTTGAACACGTGGGTGATACGTGGAACGTCGAGACCACGGGCAGCTACGTCGGTCGCCACAACGATGTCCAGACGGCCATCCTTGAGGGAGTCGATGACGCGCTCACGTTGGTTCTGGGCAATGTCACCGTTCAGCGCAGCGGCTTTGTAGCCTTTGGCTTCCAGGGCACTGGCCAGGTCCAGGGTCGCTTGCTTGGTGCGCACGAACATGATCAGGGCGTCGAAATCTTCGACTTCCAACAGGCTCAATACAGCCGAGGTCTTCTGGTCAGCGTGAACCAACAGGTGAGCCTGTTCGATCGCGGTAACGGTCTGGGTCTTGGTCTGGATCTTCACGTGTTGCGGATCGCGCAGATGGCGTTCGGCAATGGCACGGATCGACTGTGGCAGGGTAGCCGAGAACAGTACGGTCTGACGGGTCGGTGGCAGCGCCTTGAAGATGACTTCCAGGTCATCCATAAAGCCCAGCTTCAACATTTCGTCAGCTTCGTCGAGAACCAGGTGGTTCACGGTCGACAGGACTTTTTCGTCACGACGCAGGTGGTCGCACAGACGGCCCGGCGTGGCGACAACAATCTGTGCGCCATTACGGATTGCTTTCAGTTGTGGGCCCATAGGCGCGCCGCCGTAAACGGCCACAACGGTAACGCCCGGCATTTGCTTGGCGTAGGTTTCGAAAGCGGTTGCTACTTGCAGCGCCAACTCACGGGTTGGCGCCAGGATCAGGGCTTGCGGCTCGCGCTTGGCAGGATCGATGCAGTGCAGGATTGGCAGGGCGAACGCGGCGGTTTTACCGGTACCGGTTTGCGCCTGGCCAATCATGTCTTGGCCGGCCATGATGATCGGGATCGATTGCTGCTGAATAGCCGAAGGTTCTTCGTAGCCGGTCGCAATGACGGCAGCAAGAATGTTCGGGTTAAGATTAAAAGCGGCGAAGCCGCCGGTTTCCTGGGTCATGGGTCTGCCTCTAAGTGCATCCGCAAAGACCCATGCTCCAAAGCTGCGCATGCCGTGTTGAGACTCAAGAGTCGCCCTGGCTGCTTTGTCGGCGGGGATTTGCGAAAACGAATGAATGAAAAAGATTCGTCAAGGGAGAGTCCGCTGTGCGGACGTGCAGCCGAAGCTGACTTCGGGGAATTGCGCTACCTAAACGCGGCCCGGTTAAAGGCCGGCGCGCACTATACCGGAAATCCCTGAAAAAGGGAGCTTTTTTTATCGGAAAAGGCCATTCCACTGCTCTGTGTCACTGGCTTTGCGCATCTTCGCAGGAACGTCTATTTTTCAAAGGCCCGGCCCCGTTGGTCATTGCGCTTAAACGCTTCACCTTTTGCAGTGGGCCCTTCGGTCCGAAACTGCCTTTCGCGCCCGAGGATGCCCCCATGAGTCAAGCCAGTAGCAGCCGCGTCAGCCGTGAACTACAAGGGCATGTCCTGCTGCTGGGGCTCGATCGGGTAGCCAAGCGCAACGCCTTTGACCTCGATCTGCTCAACGAACTGAGCCTGGCCTATGGCGAATTCGATCGTAATGAAGAAGCGCGGGTGGCCGTGGTGTTCGGGCATGGCGAGCATTTCACCGCCGGGCTGGACCTGATCAACGTCGCCCACACCATGGCCCAAGGCTGGCAGCCGCCGCTGGGAGGTTGCGACCCGTGGGGCGTGTTCGCCGGGCCCAGGGTCAGCAAGCCGGTGATCGTTGCCGCACAGGGCTATTGCCTGACCATCGGTATCGAATTGATGCTCGCGGCAGATATCAACCTGTGTGCCAGCAATACGCGCTTTGCGCAGATGGAAGTGCAGCGCGGGATCTTTCCTTTTGGTGGTGCCACCCTGCGCCTGCACCAGATCGCCGGCTGGGGCAACGCCATGCGCTGGCTGCTGACAGGCGATGAGTTCGATGCCCATGAAGCTTTAAGACTGGGACTGGTGCAAGAGGTCATGGCCAGCGAGGACCTGCTGCCTCGAGCACTGACCCTGGCCAACCGGATTGCCAGCCAGGCACCGCTGGGCGTGCAGGCGACGTTGACATCGGCGCGCCAGGCGCGGGATGAAGGCGAGACCGCTGCGGCGGCCGGGTTGCCGGTGCTGGTCGAAAAACTGCTTAACAGCGAGGATGCCAAGGAAGGGGTGCGGGCGATGCTGGAGAAGCGGCCGGGGGTATTCAAGGGGTTGTGAGCAGGCAGTGATGGCCTCATCGTGAGTAAGTCGAATCGGCGCACCGTCCCATTTGACCGCGTACACCTGTGGGCTTGCCCGCGATGAGCATAGGTCTCTACACAACTCTCTTCTCGGTATGTGTACATAGCCATTGATGCGGTAACGGCGGCTATTGGTTCCGCCCTGACGGCGGCTCACTTTCGAAAAGCGCGAAAGTAACCAAAGCGCTTTTGCCGCCACTCGGTGCCTCGCCTAGGCTCGGCATGAGCGCAGCAACAGATATCTACACAAACCTGAGAAGCACTAAAGAGATGTGCAGAGACCGGGCCGCAATGCGGCCAGTACAGGCAACTAAGTCGCCGGCCGAACCGCCTTGATCAAGGCCTGCAACGAATACCCCAGGCGCGGCGCCAGCGCCTCGGCCCGCGCAGACACAGCCGCCAGGTCCAGCGTCTGGTCCAGGTCCGCCGGCACGATCAGGATCACATTGCCCTCCTTCACCGGCAGCTCCCAGTAATGCCGATGATAAAGCCCACGCAACAACGCAGCGCCCAGGGGCTTGCCATCATCGGTGGCCCATTGATTGATCACCAGCCAACCACCAGGGTTGAGCTTCTTCTGGCAGTTCTCCAGGAAGGTCCAGGCCAGGTGGCCAACCCCCGGCCCCACATCGGTATACAAGTCGACGAAAATCAGGTCCGCCGGCTCCGCCGTCTCCAGCAACTCCAGCGCATCGCCCACGCGGATGTACAGCCGCGGATCATCATCCAGCCCCAGGTATTCGATGGCCAGGCGCGGTACATCCGGGCGCAGTTCAATGGCTTCGACATCTTCCAGGGGCAGGAACTTGAGGCAGGCCTGGGTCAGCGTCCCCGCCCCCAGGCCAAGGAACAGCGCACTTTCGGGATGCTCGTGGCACAAGGCGCCAATCAACATGGCACGGGTGTAGTCATACTCCAGCCAGCTTGGATCGGCGGTGAACACACAGCTCTGCTCGATGGCATCGCCAAACTCGAGAAAGCGGTAATCGGCCACTTCCAGCACACGGATCATGCCGAAGTCATCATGGACCTCAGCCAACAGGCGCTCGACGCGCTCCTCAGTCATTTCATCTCCTAATGGGCCCGGGCACGGGTTCAAGCCGCCTGGTAGCAAGCGGGAAAGGCGCGATTGTCGGCCAAGCGGCGCCAGCAGGTCACGCACTAATTGCTGATAACATGCACGTTCCCGACATTCATTCGAGTTCACGATGAGCCAACCCTGGAGCCCCGACAGCTGGCGCGCCCTGCCGATCCAGCAACAACCCCACTACCCTGACGCCGCGCACTTGCTGCAGGTCGAGCAGAGCCTGGCCAGTTACCCGCCGCTGGTGTTCGCCGGTGAAGCCCGGGAGTTGCGCCGCCAGTTTGCCGAAGTGACCCAGGGTCGCGCATTCCTGCTGCAAGGTGGCGACTGCGCCGAGAGCTTTGCCGAGTTCTCCGCTGCAAAAATCCGCGACACCTTCAAAGTGCTGCTGCAGATGGCCATTGTCATGACCTTCGCCGCCGGCTGCCCGGTGGTCAAGGTCGGGCGCATGGCCGGCCAGTTCGCCAAGCCGCGCTCGGCCAACGATGAAACCATCGACGGCATCACCCTGCCCGCCTACCGTGGCGATATCGTCAACGGTATTGGCTTCGACGAGAAAAGCCGCGTCCCGGATCCGGACCGCCTGTTGCAGTCCTACCACCAGTCCACCGCGACCCTGAACCTGCTGCGAGCCTTCGCCCAGGGCGGTTTTGCCGACCTGCACCAGGTGCACAAGTGGAACCTGGACTTTATCGCCAACTCTGCGCTGGCCGACAAGTACAGCCAACTGGCAAACCGCATCGACGAAACCCTGGCCTTCATGCGCGCCTGCGGCATGGACAGCTCGCCACAACTGCGCGAGACCAGTTTCTTCACCGCCCACGAAGCGCTGCTGCTCAACTACGAGCAAGCCTTTGTGCGTCGTGACAGCCTGACCAACGACTACTACGACTGTTCGGCCCATATGCTGTGGATCGGCGACCGTACACGCCAGCTCGATGGTGCCCACGTCGAGTTCCTGCGCGGGGTGAACAACCCGATCGGGGTCAAGGTCGGCCCGAGCATGAACCCCGAGGATCTGCTTCGCCTGATCGACATTCTCAACCCGGACAACGACCCCGGCCGCCTGAACCTGATCGCACGCATGGGCGCCAACAAGGTCGGCGACCACCTGCCCAACCTGATCCGCGCCGTGCAGCGCGAAGGCAAGCAGGTGTTGTGGAGCAGCGACCCGATGCATGGCAACACCATCAAGGCCAGCAGCGGCTACAAGACCCGGGACTTCGCGCAGATCCTCAGTGAAGTGAAGGAATTCTTCCAGGTCCATGAAGCCGAAGGCACTTATGCTGGCGGGATTCATATTGAAATGACCGGGCAGAATGTCACCGAATGCATCGGCGGTGCGCGGCCGATTACCGAGGATGGCTTGTCGGACCGGTACCACACCCATTGCGACCCGCGGATGAATGCCGATCAGTCGCTGGAGCTGGCGTTCCTGATTGCCGAGACGTTGAAGCAGGTCAAACGCTAGGCAGGTGTGGCCTGAACCAACGCTATCGCGAGCACGCCGGGCTCCCACCACGGTCAATGGGGAGCCGGGCTTGCCCGCGATAGCGTCCTATCTGCCAGCCTCCACGGCCAGCATTGCCACCCGCAACCGGGCTGCGCTGTGTCGCTGACAATTGATCTGCACCTGCTCCAACCCCAGCCAATCCGCCATCTGCCGCAGGCTCAACGCCAGCGCCAACATCCCCGTCTCATCCAACCCTGGCTCTTCCTCATGCACGGCATGCACTGCCAACCGCGCATTGGCACGCTCGGCGCGCAGGTCCACCCGTGCGGCGATGCGTTCGTTGTGCAGGAACGGCAGCACGTAATAGCCGTACACCCGCTTGTCCTGCGGGGTGTAGATCTCCAGCCGATAGCGAAAGTCGAACAGGCGCTCGGTACGGCTACGCTCCCAGATCAATGAATCGAAGGGCGACAGCAAGGCACTGGCTGTCACCTTGCGCGGGACCGTTGGCTCGGGCAGGCAATACGCCGGCTGTTTCCAACCCTGGACCTGGCAGACCTGCAATTGCCCATCCTCGACCAACTCGGCGAGGCGCCCACGACTCTCTGCCGGGGTCAGGCGAAAATAATCGCGCAGGTCCTTTTCCGTGGCGATACCCAGCGCCGTCGCGGCATGCAGCAACAGGCCACGCTGGGCACTGTGCTCGCTCAAGGGTGCCTGTTGCAGGATAGCTGCCGGGATAACCCGCTCCGGCAGGTCGTACAGCCGCTCGAAACCACGGCGCCCGGCCACCGTCACCAGCCCTGCGGCAAACAGCCATTCCAGGGCCTGCTTTTCATCACTCCAGTCCCACCACGGCCCGGCGCGCTCTTCACGGGTCGACAGGCTGCCCGCCCCCAACGCACCCTGCTGTTCGACGATGGCCAGCACGCGGCGGATGGTTGCCTGTTGCTCGCGCCCAAAACGCGCCATCTGCTGATAGATCCCCTGCCCCTCGGACGCCCGCTGCATGCGCCAGCGCATCAGCGGATACAGCGCCATCGGCAGCAGCGAGGCCTCATGCCCCCAATACTCGAACAGCGTACGCTTGCGCCCCTGGCTCCAGGCCGCCTGTTCCAGCAGCAACGGCGAGTAATGACCCAGGCGGGAAAACAGCGGCAGGTAGTGGGAGCGCACCACGGCATTGACCGAATCGATCTGCAACACACCCAGGCGCTCGATCAGACGATTGACCTGGGCTGCCTTGATCTGTGCGGGCGGCTGGCGCCCGGAAAAGCCTTGGGCCGCCAGTGCCAGGCGGCGTGCTTGCTTGAGGGAAAAGCGCAGTTCTGCGGGCATGTGCATCTCCTGATTACGCCCGCAGACTGTAGCGCGGTGGCCGTCATTTACCCAACGGGTCATTCCACACAGACCGGTGGCGTTCATGCTCGACATCCGCCCGGGTCAAGCCAATATCCTTGAGTGAGTCATCACTCATTTCTGCCAGGACCTGACGCTCGCGCTGCACGGCGTACCAACGGCAAACCCTTTGAAACACCCCGGCCAACGGGCGTTTCACCAACAACACATAACCTCTTTGACCCTTCATCATCTCGCCCTCCAGTGGGGATGACTAAAGTCTGGGCCTGGGGCTATGATCAATCCAACGAATGTTTTTTATGCAATACATCTCAGAGATTGATCAATTGAACAACTACCCGAGCATTGATACCGACGTGCTACGCACCTTCGTCGCCATCGCCGACCAGGGTGGTTTCACCCGCGCGGGCGAGAAGGTCAACCGCACCCAATCGGCGGTCAGTATGCAAATGAAGCGGCTGGAGGAGGACGTGTTGCAGCGCAAGTTGTTCGAGCGTGATGGCCGGCAGGTCAGGCTTACGCCCGAGGGGCAGGTGTTGCTGGGGTATGCGCGGCGCATCCTGAAGCTGCACAGCGAGGTGTTCAATACCTTGCGCGAGCCGCATATGGTCGGGCTGGTGCGCATCGGCACCCCGGACGACTACGTGATGCGCTACCTGCCCGGTATCCTCAAGCGCTTTTCCAAGGCCTACCCGCTGATCCAGATTGAGATGCACTGCGAAGGCACGCCAGTGTTGATGCAGCGACGCGACCTGGCGTTGACCGTGGTCAGCCGTGAACCGGGGAATGAAATCGGCGAACAGCTGCGCAACGAGCGCATGGTCTGGGTGGCGTCACCGTGCTTCTGCGTGGATGAACACGAGACCCTGCCCCTGGCGATCGCCGGCCTGGACAGCTTTTGCACGCAATGGGCGCGCGCCTCGCTGGAGGCCGTGGGGCGCGAGTATCGCCTGGCCTACCACAGCTCCAACGGTGCGGCGATCCAGGCCGTGGTGGGTGCGGGGCTGGCGGTGACGGTGATGATGGAAAGCCTGGTCCCCGACGATCTGCGGATACTCGGCAGTGACGAAGGTTTCGGCCCACTGCACACGGTCAACTTGCGCCTGCTGCGCAACCCGAACATGACCTCGCCCATCACCGAGTGCCTGGCCGAATACATCCTCGAAGGCTTCAGACTTTAAAGGTCAACATCACCGCGCATACCACCAGGAAGCCGCAGAACAAACCGCGCAGCAGACGCTCCGGCAACGCGTGGGCGATTTTCACCCCCCAACTGATACTCAGCAGCCCGCCGACCGCCAAGGGCACGCCGATCAGCCAATCCACTTCCTGGTGCCAGGCATAAGTCACCAGGGTGACGCCGGTGCTGGGCAAGGCCAGTGCCAGGGACAGGCCCTGTGCAACCACCTGGGTGGTGCCGAACACGCTGGTCAACACCGGTGTGGCAACCACCGCGCCGCCAACACCAAACAGGCCCCCCATGGATCCCGACGCCGCGCCCAATACCCCCAGCCACGGCCAGGAATAGCGCATCTGCGCCGAAGGTGGCGCATTGCTGGTGACCATGCGCACCAGGTTGTACGCCGACAGGGCCACCAAAAATGCGATAAAACCAATGCGCATCACGCCCGCATCAATGCCTACCGCCCAGATCGAACCCAGCCAGGCAAAGCAAAACCCCGTGATGCCAAGCGGCAAGGCATGGCGCAGCTCAATGCGGTTGCGCTGGTGATAACGCCACAGCGCCAACATCACATTGGGCACGACCATCACCAGCGCAGTGCCTTGGGCGATTTGCTGATCCAGGCCAAACAAGACGCCCAGCACCGGAATCGCGATCAGCCCGCCACCAATGCCAAACAGCCCGCCGACGGTACCCAGGGCTATGCCCAGCACCACATACATCGCCATATCCACCACAACCGTACCCCTGCACCGTCTCAAGCCCTGCATGCTACGCAGTCCACTCTGGCATGGAAACGCACAGCAACGCACAATGGCTATGCCAAATCCGCACAAGCGAATCCCCCCATGAACCCTACGACCTTGACCGATCAACTGGGCCTGTTCCTCGACGTGCTGGAGACCGGAAGCTTTTCCGCAGCGGCGCGGCGCCATCCGCTGACGCCCTCGGCCGTGGCCCGGCGGATCGACAGCCTGGAAAGCGCCCTGGGCAGCCAGCTGTTCCTGCGCAGTACCCATGCGGTGCTGCCTACCCCTGCCGGCCTGGCATTTGCCGAGCGGGCGCGGCGGATTGTCCGGGAGTTGCAACTGGCGCGAGCCGAGGCGGTATCACTCAGCCATGCGCCCGAGGGCCTGATTCGCGTGGACGCGCCCGCCGCCTTTGGCCGGCGACACCTGGCACCGGCAATCGCGGACTTTCTGACGGTCTATCCGGGCCTGGACGTGCACCTGCATCTGATCGACAGTTTTGTCGACATGCAGGGCGAGCACCTGGGCAAGGTCGACCTGGTGCTGCGGGCCGGACATATCGTCGACACACGGCTGATCGCCACGCCTTTGGCCAGCATCGTGCGAATCGCCTGCGCCAGCCCGGCCTACCTGAAAAACCGTGGCACGCCGGCCCATCCCAGCCAACTCAGCGAACACGACGGCCTGGACTGGGAAGGTCTGGCGCCGATGTTCGCCTGGCGTTTTGAACTGGATGGTCGCAAGAACACCTACCGCCCACAGCGCATCCGCATGAGCGCCAACAATGCCGAAGCCCTGCTATCGGGCGCTCTGGCCGGACTGGGCATCGCTCACCTGCCCACCTGGCTGACCAGTGAGTACCTGGTGCGCGGCGAACTGGTGCCGTTATTCTGCGAAAACGGCCTGCCGACCGCAGAAACCGCCGGCATCTACGCCCTGCGCCTGGAACAGCAAGCCAATGCTCGCAGCCGTCTGCTGCTGGAGTACCTCAAGAGCCGTTTCAGCCCCGTCCCGCCGTGGGATCTGGCGTTGCAAAGTGGCTGGGGCTGACTGCGCCTGCAGAATTGTCTGGCGCGTTAAAGGTTTGGCCGCTAGATTCCAGATCAAATACGCTTTAAGGCACTGCCATGACCCACTCTTGCGACGCCCTGCTCCTCGACAACCAACTGTGCTTCGCCCTGCACTCCACCTCGTTGTTGATGACCAAGGTCTACAAACCCCTGCTGCAGGCCCTTGGCCTGACCTACCCGCAGTACTTGGCCATGATGGTGTTGTGGGAACAAGATGGTTTGACCGTGGGTGAAATCAGCAATCGCCTGCTCACCGATCCGGGCTCACTGACCCCACTGCTCAAGCGCCTGGAAGCCGAAGGCCTGTTAAGCCGCACCCGCAGCCGCGCCGATGAGCGTGTGGTTGTGGTGGAGTTGACCGAGGCTGGCCGAGCACTGCGGGACAAGGCCATGGATGTTCCCCCCTGCATCCTTGGCGCCAGCGGCCTGCAGATGGAGCAACTGCAGAAGCTGCAAGCCGACTTGCTGGAGCTGCGCAGGAATCTACAGGCCAGCGTCTAGCCGCCCCCCCAAAGGTGATGACGATCACTTCAAAATTTATATTGCGCGCTAAACATTTGCGCGATACATTCATCTCGCCACTTACTTTGCGCGCAAACCTTTAGCGCAAACACCAGCGAGGAATCCCTGATGCAAACCCTCTATACCGCAGTAGCCACCGCCACCGGCGGCCGAGATGGTCGTGCCGTTTCCAGCGACAGCATCCTCGATGTCAAGCTCTCTACCCCTAAAGAGCTGGGCGGCGCGGGCGGCCAGGCCACCAACCCGGAACAACTGTTCGCTGCTGGCTACTCGGCCTGCTTTATCGGCGCCCTGAAATTCGTCGCCAGCCAGAGCAAACGCAAAATCCCCGATGATGCTTCGATCACCGCCCACGTCGGCATCGGCCAGATTCCCGGTGGTTTTGGCCTGGACATCGACCTTCACATATCCCTGCCCGGCCTGGCGCAAGATGAAGCACAGAGCCTGGTAGACGCTGCACATCAAGTCTGCCCGTACTCCAACGCTACCCGTGGCAATGTGGATGTGCGCTTGCATGTCACGGTGTGACAGGTAAACAGGCATAAAAAAACCCGACTCTTGGTCGGGTTTTTTTTTGGTAACACCAGAATTACTTCTTGGCGCGACCTTTGTACGAACCACCTTCACGGGTGTCGATTTCGATCAGGTCGTCGATTTCGATGAAATCAGCAACTTGCAGTTCGGTACCGTTAGACAGCTTGGCAGGCTTCATCACTTTGCCCGAAGTGTCGCCGCGAGCGGAACCTTCGGTGTAGGCAACCTTACGCACGATGGTGGTCGGCAGCTCTACGGAAACCAGGCGCTCTTCGAAGAAAATGGCTTCGCAGACGTCTTCCATGCCTTCTTCGATGAACGGCAGAACAGCTTCGATATCTTCAGCGTTCAGCTCGTACATGGTGTAGTCGGTAGTGTCCATGAACGTGTAGGTGTCGCCGCTGATGAACGACAGGGTCGCTTCTTTGCGGTCGAGGATCACGTCATCCAGTTTGTCATCGGCGCTGTAGACGATCTCGGTCTTGTAACCGGTCAGCAGGTTCTTCAGCTTGGTCTTCATGATTGCGCTGTTACGACCAGACTTGGTGAACTCAGCTTTCTGAACCAGCCAAGGGTCGTTTTCGAGACGGATCACTGTACCGGGTTTCAGTTCTTTACCAGTTTTCATTACGAATATCCGAAATTTGGATGGGATTTACAAAAATCAAGGTCGCGTATCATATCCAATTTTCATAAAAGTGTACCAGCGCCGTCGCAAGATCGGCCTGCAAGGCCTGTTCCAGACACCATTTTTCGGCATGTGCGGTCACCTCAGGCCAATGCTCAAGGAGCATTTTCCAGTTGGCGGCCATGTCAGCGTCCGTGTTCCAGGCTTGCCAAAGGGCAATCAGTGCACCTTTGGCTGCGGGGGACAGGCCCTCGGTGTAGCGCTCAAGGAATGCATCGAGCTTGTCCAGGTGAATGTCTTCATCCTGACGGTAGATATGCCACAACAGCGGGCGCCCGGCCCATTGCGCACGGACGAAGGAATCCTCGCCGCGCACCGCATTGAAGTCGCAGCACCACAACAGGCGGTCGTACTGCTCCTGGCGCACGAACGGCAGCACCTGCACCGTCAGCGCGCCACGCAGGTGTACCTGCCCCACGCCCAGCGCCTCGACGCCCAGCCAGCGCTGCACATCACCAAGGATGCGCCCTTCCGGCACCAGCAGATGGGTGGGCTGCCCGTCGGCCGCCAACACCTCCAGCCAACTGGCCAGGCCGGCATTTTCGTAGGCAAACAGCGAGATCAATCGTGCGCCCACCACAGGAACAACGCCCAAGTCCTGTAGGAATTGTTGCTGAGCCTGGGAATCACGCTGAAACGCCTGACGCTGCTCGATCAACCCGGCCTCACGCAGCAAGCCCCCGGTGCCGGGACGGAATCCCGGAAAGAAGAAGTACTTTTGCACGCCCTTGAACTTGACCGACGGCAAGCCATGGCAACCGACCACCCACTCCTCGGCGCTCAGGTAATCCAGGTTCATCCACAGCGGCGTGCGCTCGCGAGCGGCCATGGCTTCCATATAATCCGGGGGCAACTGGCAGGCAAAGGCGGCGATCACCACGTCCGCCGCCGGTGTGGTGGGCCAGTGCGCCGGCCAGTGGCGCACGTCCACGCCCTCCTGCCACTGCTGCGCCGCCTGCACATCAACCTCAGGGCACATGCGCTCGAACGCCCGCAGGTCATCGACCCACAACCGCACCGCACAGCCCTGTTCCGCCACCAATTGCCGGGCCAGGCGCCAGGTCACGCCGATGTCGCCGTAGTTATCGACGACGCTGCAAAAAATATCCCAGCGGGCTTTCATTCCGGGCTCCATCAGTCAAAGGCTCGATTGTCCGCATAATTGCCGCCATGCAGAAGGGTTGATCGCGATTATTCTGCACGCCGGCTATGCGACAATCCCCAGCTCGCCGCAAACGCCCGCCAGGAGGCCACCATGTCCGATCGCCCGTTGTCGATGTTCAAACTCAGTATTGCCGTGGCCCTGGGCCTGTGGCTGGGCTTTGTCGCCATCGCCCTGACCGGCTGGCTGGCCTCCCGCTACCTGCTTGAACAACCCGTGGCCGCCGTCACCCAGGCCGTGCAGCAACTGGGCAAACCGCCTGCCGTGACGCCCGAGCCACCGAACCGGATGTTTGAGCAATACCAACAAAACCTGCACAAGCAGGAACAGCAGCAGGCGCTGGATCAGGCCCGGGACAACCCGCGCAACCTGTCCAACCCCAAATGCCAGTTCTGGCTCCAGCAGGACCAGAACGCCCCCAGCGACAAGAGCCGGGCCAACGTCCTGCAATTTTGTGATTGAGCCGAAAACCGCCCATGAATAAACACGCCGTCCTCCAGTTGATCCTGGAAAAACTCGTCGCCGATCTGGATGTGGCACAACGTGCCGCGCAAACTGCCTACGAAACCGCAACCCACGAAGAAAACATCGCCGAAAACAAGTACGACACCCTGGGCCTGGAAGCGTCTTACCTGGCTGCCGGGCAAGCCAAACGCGTCGAGGAGATCAAGCAGTCACTGGCGCTGTGCCAGAACCTCAACCTGCGTCCCTACGATGAACAACGGGGTATCGAGGTGGGCGCCCTGCTCGGCCTGGAAGATGACGACGGCCGCCAGCAATGGCTGTTCCTGGCGCCGGACGCGGCAGGCCTGAAAGTCTATGTGGTGGGGCAGTTGGTGACCGTCATCACCCCCCGCTCGCCGCTGGGCAAAAGCCTGCTGGGCAAGTTCGAGGGAGATGAGGTGGAGATTACGGTGGCGGGCGCCCGGCAACAATTCGTGGTGACCGAGGCCCGCTAGGCCGATCAGTGAACCGGCAGTTCAACGCCGTCGAACAGCTCTTCCAGTTCCTGCTTGTTATGGCACTGGATCGCCTTGGCCATGATTTCACGGGTCAGGTGCGGGGCGAACTTCTCGATGAAATCGCACATGAAGCCACGCAGGAACGTGCCACGACGGAAGCCGATCTTGGTCACGCTGGACTCGAACAACTCGCTGGCATCCAGTACCACCAGGTCGCTGTCGAGCTTGGTATCGACGGCCATCTTGGCCACGATACCAACGCCCAGGCCCAGGCGCACGTAAGTCTTGATCACGTCGGCGTCAGCTGCGGTAAACACCACTTTGGGCGTGAGGCCGCGATGGCTGAAGGCTTCGTCGAGCTTGGAGCGGCCGGTGAAGCCGAACACGTAGGTGACAATCGGGTATTCCGCCAGCGCTTCCAGGGTCAGCTTCGGCAGTTTGGCCAGTGGGTGGCCCTGGGGTACCACGACGCAGCGGTTCCAGCGATAGCACGGCATCATCACCAGGTCGCCGAACAGCTCCAGGGCTTCGGTGGCGATGGCGAAGTCGACGGTGCCGTCAGCTGCCATTTCAGCGATCTGCATCGGCGAACCCTGGTGCATGTGCAAGGCCACGTCCGGGTACTGCTTGATGAACGAGCTGATCACCGGCGGCAGCGCATAACGGGCCTGGGTGTGGGTGGTGGCGATCGACAGGGTGCCTTTTTTCTCGTTGGAGAATTCCTGGGCGATCTGCTTGATGCTTTCGACCTTGCGCAGGATCTCGCCGGCGGTGGTAATGATGCGCTCACCGGCAGGCGTGACGCGGGTCAGGTGCTTGCCGCTGCGGGCGAACACTTCGACGCCCAATTCGTCTTCAAGCAGGCGGATTTGCTTACTGATACCCGGTTGTGAGGTGTAGAGGCTTTGAGCCGTGGCGGAAACGTTGAGGTCGTGGTGCGCCACTTCCCAGATGTAGCGCAGTTGTTGAAGCTTCATATGTGTCCCTCAAAGCAGATAGACGCCACGGATATCAGCGACGGTATATAACTATATTAAAGGTTGGATTGATAAATCTAGAACTTTTTTATCGTTTACGCCCCATCACACATCATCACTGCGTCGACGTTGCAGCAAAGGCACCAGATAGACCGGCACCTGGGACAACTGCAACACCCGCGCCGCCGTACGCCCCAACGGGGTCGAGGCTCCTTCGCCCTGGCTATGACTCCCTACGATCAACAAATCCACCGAGAGTTTCTGCGCCTGGTCGAGAATCACTTGGGCGGGATCCCCCTGGATCACCCGCACCGAACGAATCGCCTGCAAGTCCTGCTCACCGTCCTGCAACTCTTCACGAAAACTGTCCAGCACCCGCTGTTCGATGTTTGCCATCACTGTATTGAGGCCCTGGCTCTGCCATTCGCTCAGGGCCTGTTCATCAAGATAGGTTTGCAGCACCGATTCTGCGAACAGCCCGATCGGCTCCACCACATGAATCACATACAGCTCCGCCTTGAATGTGCGCGCCATCGCCAGCGCATGTTGCATCACGTAAGGCGCATATACACCCAGGTCTGAGGCATACAACATCGACCGAATCATAGAACCTCCTGGACTGCCAGGATGGCGGGGATTGTTTCAGCTTAGCAGCGCCTCCGCGACTGCGATGAACTTAGCTCTCGACCTGGACTTTCGGCTCATTGCTCACGCCATGAGGCACATGCCCGGTGGCCACCACCTCCCTGGCTTTCTCGCAATGGCCGGCCTGATCGTCAAAAAACACGTCGGCGGCGAACGCTTCAAGGAACGCCGATTTTTCCAGGCCGCCAAGAAACAGCGACTCGTCCAGGCGGATATCCCACTCACGCAAGGTGCGGATCACTCGCTCATGGGACGGTGCCGAACGCGCCGTCACCAGCGCGGTGCGGATCGGGCAAGACTCATCGGGGAACTCGCGCTGCAGCAGATTGAGGGCCGCCAGGAAGCCCTTGAATGGCCCACCGCGCAGCGGCTCGCGGGCCGCTTGCCGCTCGCTGGCCTGGAACGCTTCCAGGCCGCCACTTTGGTAGACGCGCTCTGACTCGTCGGAAAACAGCACCGCGTCACCGTCGAAGGCAATCCGCAACTCAGCGCTGGAAGCCCGACGGGCGCCGCCGGACAAAATGGTCGCCGCCGCAAAACCGGCATCCAGCGCGCTGCGCACATCTTCGGCGTGGGTCGAGAGGAACAGGTGGCTGCCAAACGCCGCCAGATAAGGGTGGGGGTTACGCCCACCGACAAAGGCGGCGCGGGAAATATCCAGGCCGTAGTGCTGGATCGAATTGAACACACGTAAACCGGTGTCGGCGCTGTTGCGCGACACCAGCACCACCTCGACCCGTGCGCGGCCGAGGCTGGCATTCAGGGTCAGGAGTTTCTTGACCAAGGGGAAGGCATCCCCCGGCTCGAGGATTTCTTCCTCGTGGTCGATCTGATATTTGCGGTAGGCCTCGACGCCCTGGGCCAGATAAACCTTATGGCTTTCACCCAGGTCGAACAGGGCGCGCGAGGAAATCGCCAGCACCAGTTTGTCGCTCATCCCTTTGGCCATGTGTGTTCCTCAGTCGTTGCGTCGATCAATAAAACTCAAGGCCTGGTACAACGCCTGCATCCGCGGCAACTCGCAGCCCGCGGCCCTGGCAGCAGCCAGCGGGCGAGCGTAGATCGCGGCCAGTTCCAGGGGGCGCCGGTGCAGATGATCGTGATACATGCTGGGCCAGTAATCCGTCAAACGCTCGGTCATGCTGAACATCTGCTCGGGGTAGCCGGGCGCGATCTCATGGCCGCACGCCTGGGCGCCCTGCACTACTTCGGCCATCAGGCCCTGGATCAATTCCCGGCTGGATTCGTCGGCCATCAACTGCGAGGTATTGGCACCGAGCAGCACCGACAGGCCGTTGTACGGCACATTCCACACCAACTTATGCCAGCGTGCCTGATCCAGGTCGGGCATGGCCTGGGCGTCGATCCCGGCGTGGCGGAACAGCCCGGCGCCCTCTTCGACAATCGCCTGGCGGCGTGCAGCATCAGCGATGGCAGTGCCGCTGTGATAGCCAAGACTGACCCGGCCCATGGCCTGGTGCTCGACGATCCCCGGCCCGGAACGGTGCACGCAGATATAACAAAGCCCGCCAAGCAGGTGCAGGGACTCGGGCAGATGCTCGCGCAGGCCGTCCTCGACGGCGAGGCCGTTTTGCAGCAATACAACCTTGGCATCGGGCGCCGCGACCTGGGCAATGGTGGGCGCCAGTTCAACGTTACCAGTGGTCTTGGTGCCCACCAGCAGCCAATCGCAAGGCGGCATGTCGGCCGCGCTGGCATAGGCCTTGACCGGGTGCAGGCGCAAGGCGCCATGCACCGCACTGTTGAGCTGCAAGCCACGCTCACTGACCGCCGCAAATTCACTGCGCAGCAGGAAATGCACATCGAAACCGGCGCGCGCCAGCATCAACCCGTAAAAACCACCAATGGCACCGGTACCGATAATCCCAATGCGTGGCCCTGGCTCAACTGCACTCGTCATGGCAACTCCTCTGGTTCTCGTTTGAGCGCTTCTTCTATAGCCTCACGTAGGTCGCCGGCATTCAGACCCGTCTGCAATGCGCCGTGGAACTGACCCTCGCACACTACAAACAGCGCCGGCAAATGAAAGATCCCGTAGCGCTGCACCGCGCCGCCATTGTGCCCGGCGTCGATCCAGCAGATGCGCGCAACCGGCAGCTCCCAGCCGGGCAACTGCTGGCGCGCCCAGCGGCAACTGGAACAGCCGACACTGGTAAACACCAGCAGCGAAGCACCCGGCAACGCCAGCAACTGCTGGTCGATATCCAAATCCGTCAATTCAAACGCTTTCACTCGATCTGCACCACACCCTTTAACCAGGCAACACACTATCAGGCCGCACGACACCGCGCGCAATTGCCCATTGTCGAGCCGGCTTGTACGCGCTAAGGTTCGGCTCCCCGCTGCATTTAAATCATGCTGTGCTCCGCCGCACGGGGTTCGCTGGCGGCCGGCACCCGTGACCCTGACGAGTAACACGATGGCTGATTTACCGATCAACGACCTAAACGTCGAATCCAACGAGACCCTGATCACGCCCGATCAGCTCAAGCGCGAAATCCCTCTGAGCGACGCTGCATTGCAGACCGTCACCAAGGGCCGCGAAGTCATTCGTGACATCCTCGACGGCACTGACCACCGCCTGTTCGTGGTGATCGGGCCCTGCTCGATCCACGACCTCAAGGCTGCCCACGAGTACGCCGAACGCCTCAAAGTGCTGGCTGCGGAAGTATCCGACACCCTGTACCTGGTGATGCGCGTGTACTTCGAGAAGCCGCGCACTACCGTGGGCTGGAAAGGTCTGATCAACGATCCGTACCTGGACGACTCGTTCAAGATCCAGGATGGTTTGCATATCGGCCGCAAGCTGCTGCTGGACCTGGCTGAAATGGGCCTGCCAACGGCCACCGAAGCCCTGGACCCGATTTCCCCGCAATACCTGCAGGACCTGATCAGTTGGTCGGCGATCGGCGCGCGCACTACCGAATCGCAAACCCACCGCGAAATGGCCTCCGGCCTGTCCTCGGCCGTGGGTTTCAAGAACGGTACCGATGGCGGCCTGACCGTGGCGATCAACGCCCTGCAGTCGGTTTCCAGCCCACACCGTTTCCTGGGGATCAACCAGGAAGGTGGCGTGTCCATCGTCACCACCAAGGGCAACGCCTATGGCCACGTGGTCCTGCGTGGCGGCAATGGCAAGCCCAACTATGATTCGGTCAGCGTGGCCCTGTGCGAACAGGCACTGACCAAGGCGAAGATCAAGCCGAACATCATGGTCGATTGCAGTCACGCCAACTCCAACAAGGATCCGGCCCTGCAACCGCTGGTGATGGAGAACGTGGCCAACCAGATCCTGGAAGGCAACCAGTCGATTATCGGCCTGATGGTCGAAAGCCACCTGAACTGGGGCTGCCAGGCGATTCCAAAGGATCTGGCCGACCTGCAATACGGCGTCTCGATCACCGACGCCTGCATCGACTGGTCCGCCACCGAGACCACCCTGCGCAGCATGCACGCCAAGCTCAAGGACGTATTGCCCAAGCGCAAACGTACCTGACGCACACAAAAACGCCGGGCTAAGCCCGGCGTTTTTTTATGCCTGCCTGTTTGCTTTCACAGCTTCGCGGCATGGCGCTGGTGGCGCTCCATGTAGCGCTCGACGTAGGAGCAGGACGGAATCACCGTGTAGCCCATGCTCTCGGCGTATTGCAGCGCTTCTTCGGTCAGCGCAGCGGCAATGCCGCGCCCACGCAGGGCATTGGGCACAAACGTGCGGTAAATATCCAGGGTCTGCTTCCCCAGGTCCATGTAGGTCAGATAGGCACGATGACCGTCCACATTGGTCTCGAACTGATGACCAGCCTGGTCATGGTGGATGGACAACGCCTCGCTCATCACTACTCCTCGCGGGTCTTGGTTTCTGACCCCTACCTTACCGATGTTTTTCCGGCGAAGGAACATCTACGCCACCCCGTGCCGGTTTCGACAACGAGAAAAGCCCTACAGCACTCACGCCCCGCACGCAGGAATAGTAGGCACCAATCCTGTCATTGCTCAAGGGACACTCGTCATCCATTTGGCTCGCGAACATAGAAAGGGCTGATCGAACATCCTGTGGTCGATAGCCTGAACATTGCCGGCAGTTGAAGCGTGAGACGAACCCGCGCTTTTAAAGTCACCTCTACATGCGCGAAAGATGCCCGGCAACCCCGGGACAATCTGAACAATAGTATGGGGGCAGATATATAAATTGACATCGGCTTACAACGTTTAACACTTGCCAGGCGGCGCTTTCAGCCTGGATCCAATCTTTGACCAAGCGTCAAAAACTGGATATTTTTTATACAGACCCTCTAAAGATTAGCCAAAACAGATTCAGCACAAGAATTTTTTTTGCTTCTTGCGCTACGTCAGTTTACTTACTACAAGTAATGGGTAGTATGTACGCCGGCTATTAGCTCACTCTGAGAAATTAGCCATTAATTAGAAAGTCCTTGAAGGGGAACACGATGAACAACGTTCTGAAATTCTCTGCTCTGGCTCTGGCCGCAGTTCTGGCTACCGGTTGCAGCAGCGTCTCCAAAGAAACCGAAGCTCGTCTGACTGCAACTGAAGACGCAGCAGCTCGCTCCCAGGCTCGTGCAGACGAAGCCTACCGTAAAGCTGATGAAGCTCTGGCTGCTGCTCAAAAAGCACAACAGACTGCTGACGAAGCTAACGAGCGCGCTCTGCGCATGCTTGAAAAAGCTAGCCGCAAGTAATAATCCTTCGGGGTTGTTATCTAGCCGATCCATTTTGGATCGGCTTTTTATTGCCTGGGATTCGGCTACGGATCCCAGGCAATAAAAAACCCGCCAGGGGCAATCCGTGGCGGGCTTCGATGGGAGACAGGCGTTACTGCTGCAGATCGACCGGCATGCTGCTGACCATCGGCGCCGCGCCCGGTTCGCCAATTTGCGCCGGCAAACCATCTTCGGCCGCCACCACATCACGCACTTGATCCCAATCGACCCGCAGGTTATTGGCCAGGTCTTCGCGCTTGAGCATCGCATTGATGACTGCCGTGTGCTTGTCGACCACCGACGGCGTGCCATCGTCGTTCAACGGCGCATGCGCCTCCAGATAGACCTTGCCGCCGCTGATGCCGAATTTGTAGGCGTCATTGATGATCCGCACCGACGTGCCCACCGGAACCATCTTGGCCATCTCCAGCACATTGTTGTTGAACATGCGGAAACAACCATGACTGGTACGGGTACCGATACCGAACTTCTTGTTGGAGCCATGAATCAGGTAGCCCGGCGTGCCCAGGGTAAACTTGAATGGCCCCAGGGGGTTGTCCGGACCTGCCGGCACCACGTTGGGCAGCGGGTCACCGTCTGCTGCGTGTTCGGCCTTGATCGACGCAGGAGGAGTCCAGGTCGGGTTGGGTGTCTTGGCAATGATGCTGGTGTGGGCAATCGGCGAACCCCAACCCTCGCGACCGATCCCCAGCGGGAAGGTGTACACCACGTCCTGGCCCTTGGGGTAGTAGTACAGACGGTACTCGGCGAGGTTGATCACGATGCCTTCGCGGGGCCCCGGCGGCAGGATGAAACGGGTCGGCAGCACAATCTCCGCGCCGGTGCCCGGTAGCCAGGCATCCACGCCGGGGTTGGCCGCGACCATCTCCGAATAGCCCAGGTCGTAAGTCACGCCCAGGTCGGCAAAGGTGTCTTCGTACTTGGCCTTGATCACCTGGACCTCGCCGACAATGTCTTCACCCGGCGGTGGCAGGGGCAGTTGCAGAGCCGCAACAGGACCGGCTGCACATAAGGCAGCGAGAGACAGGCAACGGGTGACGACAGGCAGACGCGACAACATCCGGAAAATCCTTCGCAGATCGACGGGGGTAAATGGCGATTGTAGCGTGTAGCAGCCCTTAAAGCTCGAAGCGCAGTTCAGGCCAGATAGGCGGTGTGCCACGCTTTTGCGATTCGAGAATCGCCCGGCACAGGGGGCACAGGCGCTGGTCCTGGAAGATCGAGCGATCCACCGAAGACCAGCGTGGCTGGGCCGGCAGCAATGTGCCGCAGAGCGTACGGTCGATCGTGCCGCCCAGCTCCAGCTGACGTGTTACCAGGTGCACCTTCACTTCCTGGCAGGCGAACAGATCCAGCTGCTCGTCAGGCTCGATCAGTTGGTAGGCAAATAGGGACCAGGCAGGACGCGACGACATCGGGGGCTCCAAATCGGGGGCGCCACCTTAGCCGAAAGACCGCTGCTAGAAAAGCGTCATAACAGCGGTTTTAGCGTCGGCCAGACATTTTCCAGCAACTTCGCCTGGGCGCCGACTGCCGGGTGCAGTTGATCCGCCTGCATCATCTCCGGATGCCCCCCCACCCCTTCAAGAAAAAACGGTACCAGGGGAACGTTTTTTTCCTTGGCCAGCACGCCATAGACTTCGGCAAATGCCGTGGTGTAGCGCGGGCCATAATTGGGTGGCAACTGCATCCCCAGCAGCAACACCTTGGCGCCACCGGCCTTGGACTGGTCGATCATCGACGCAAGATTTTGTTGCAATTGTGCCGGGGGCTGTCCACGCAAGCCGTCGTTGCCGCCCAACTCGATCACCACCACGTCCGGCTTATGCTCTGCAAGCGCCGCCGGCAGCCGCGCCAAGCCTCCGGCACTGGTGTCGCCGCTGATGGAGGCGTTGACCACTTTATCGTCGAAACCCTCCTGCTTGAGCCGTTGCTCCAGCAGTGCCACCCACCCTTTGCTGGTATCCAGGCCGAAACCGGCACTGATACTATCGCCAACGATCAGGACAGTACCCGCCGCTGCGTTCTGGGCCATGCACATCAGGGCCAGGCCAGCACTCAAAAACCATATTCGCATCGGATTCTCCATGGGCGCATGCATTCTCACCGCGCAGAACCTTAGCAAAGTGGTTCCCAGCGCGGAAGGTGAACTGACCATCCTGCACGAACTGAGCCTGGAACTGAACAAGGGCGATAGCCTGGCTATCGTCGGCAGCTCCGGCTCGGGAAAATCCACGCTCCTTGGCCTGCTGGCCGGGCTCGACCTGCCCAGCAGCGGTGAAGTCACCCTCGCCGGCCAGGCCCTGAGTGTCCTGGACGAAGATCAACGGGCGCGCATCCGCGCCGAACACGTCGGCTTTGTGTTCCAGTCATTCCAATTGCTCGACAGCCTCAATGCCCTGGAAAACGTCATGCTGCCCCTGGAGCTGGACGGTCGCAAAGACGCCCGCGAACGCGCCCGGCACTTGCTCGAACGGGTCGGCCTGGGCCAGCGCCTGACTCACTCGCCCCGCCAGCTCTCTGGTGGCGAGCAACAACGAGTGGCCATTGCCCGTGCATTCGCCGCCGAGCCGGACGTACTGTTTGCCGATGAACCCACCGGCAACCTCGACAGCCACACCGGCGAGCGCATCAGCGACCTGCTGTTCGAGCTCAACAAAGAGAACGGCACCACCCTGGTGCTGGTGACCCACGACGAGCGGCTGGCCCATCGCTGCCGACGCCTGATCCGCCTTGAAGCCGGCCAGATGGTCGAGCCCCTGGAGCCTTGATGGCACGTTTGCCGCTGTTGCGCCTGTTCAGCCTTGCCCTGCGCCAATTGCTGCGCGATGCCCGCGCCGGTGAGTTGCGCGTCCTATTCTTCGCCCTGCTGGTGGCCGTAGCCGCCAGCACGGCCATCGGCTACTTCGGCGCACGACTCAACGGCGCGATGCTGTTGCGCGCCACCGAGTTCCTTGGCGCCGACCTGGTGCTGGAGGGCAGTTCCCCGGCCCGGCCCGAGCAGATAACCAGTGGCACGCAACTGGGCTTGGCACATGCCAGGGTGGTGGAGTTTTCCAGCGTCATCGCCACCGACAACGGTATTCAGTTATCGAGCATCAAGGCGGTCAACGAGCAGTACCCGCTGCGCGGCCAGTTGAAAAGCGCGGCCGAACCGTTCGCTGAAGACACCCCGGGCGGCGGGCCGAAATCCGGCGAAGCCTGGGTCGAGGCCCGCCTGCTGACCGCACTGGACCTGAAAGTCGGCGACAGTATCGACGTCGGCCTGAAGACCCTGCGCCTGGCCCGCGTACTCACCTATGAGCCGGATCGGGCCGGCAATCTCTACAGCCTCACCCCGCGGGTGATGATCAACCTGGCCGACCTTGAGGCCACCGGCGTGGTGCAGCCGGGAAGCCGGGTCAGCTACCGCGAGTTGTGGCGTGCGCCGCCAGCCAGTGTCGCGCTGCAAACCTACCGCGACCAGATCACCCCGGGACTGGCCGCCAACCAGCGCCTGCAGGATGCGCGGGACGGCAACCAGCAGATCGGTGGTGCCCTGGGCAAGGCCGAGCGCTACCTGAACATGGCCAGTCTGGTCGCCGTGTTGCTCTCCGGCGTAGCCGTAGCCCTGTCGGCCAACCGCTTTGCCAGCCGCCGCTTCGACGCCAGTGCGCTGCTGCGCTGCCTGGGTCTGTCGCGACGGGAAACCATGCTGCTGTTCAGCCTGCAACTGACCGTCCTGGGCTTGCTGGCCAGCCTCACCGGTGCCGCTCTGGGCTGGTTCGCCCAACTGGGCCTGTTTTACCTGTTGAACGACCTGTTGCCGGCAGACGTGCCACCCGGCGGATTGCTACCGGCCGTCGCCGGCATCGGTACCGGCCTGGTGGCCCTGGCCGGCTTTGCCCTGCCCCCTCTGGCGGCCCTGGGCCGAGTGCCGCCGTTGCGGGTGCTGCGACGCGACTTACTGCCAATCCCCTCCAGCACCTGGATGGTGTATGGCGCGGCGCTGTTTGCCCTGGGCCTGATCATGTGGCGCCTGAGCCTGGACCTGGTGCTGACCTTCGCCCTGCTGGGCGGCGGGGTGATCGCCGCGCTGCTCCTCGGTGGCCTGCTGCTGTTGCTCTTGCAAAGCCTGCGCCGCCTACTGGCGCGTGCTGCCCTGCCCTGGCGCCTGGGGTTGGGCCAACTGTTGCGCCACCCGCTGGCGGCGGCGGGCCAGTCCCTGGCGTTCGGCCTGATCCTGCTGTCGATGGGTTTGATCGCCCTGCTGCGTGGCGAGTTGCTGGACACCTGGCAGAACCAACTGCCCAAGGATGCCCCCAACTATTTCGCGCTTAACATCCTGCCGGCCGACAAGGACGCCTTCGGTGCCCGCCTGCTTGAACTGCAGGCACAGGCCGCGCCCTTGTATCCGGTGGTGCCGGGACGCCTGATCAGCATCAACGGCGAACCGGTGCAGGAAATTGTCAGCAAGGACTCCAGTGGCGATCGGGCGATACAGCGAGACCTGAGCCTGACCTGGGCGGCCAACCTGCCCCCTGGCAATACCCTGACATCGGGCACCTGGTGGGCGGATCAGCCGAGCGATGAAATACCGGGGGTCTCGGTCGAAACCAAGGTCGCCGAAAGCCTCAAGCTCAAGCTCAACGACCACCTGATCTTTACCGTTGGCGGGGAAAACCGTGAAGCCCGGGTCACCAGCCTGCGGGAGATCAACTGGGACAATTTCCAACCCAACTTCTTCATGATCTTCCAGCCTGGCACCCTGAAGGACCTGCCGGCCACGTACCTGACCAGCTTCTATCTGGCCGCCGGCCATGACCAGCAGATCGTCGACCTGTCCCGGGCCTTCCCGGCCGTGACCATCCTGCAGGTCGAGGCGCTGCTGGCCCAACTGCGCAGCATCCTGGCCCAGGTCACGCTGGCCGTGGAATACGTGCTGCTGTTTGTCCTCGCGGCTGGCATGGCGGTGCTGTTCTCCGGCCTGCAGGCCACCCTGGACGAACGCATCCGCCAGGGCGCCTTGTTGCGCGCCCTGGGCGCGGAGCGCAAGTTGCTGGTCAAGGCCCGGCGTATCGAGTTCGGGCTGCTGGGCGCGGTCAGCGGGTTGCTGGCGGCACTGGGTACCGAGCTGGTGACCCTGGTGCTGTATCGCTACGCATTCGACCTGGTCTGGCACCCTCACCCATGGTTGCTGGTGCTGCCAGTGATCGGTGCAGTGCTGATCGGTGGTGCCGGAGTGTTCGGTACACGCCGCGCGTTGAACGCCAGCCCACTGGCGGTACTGCGCGAAGGCTGAAACAAAAATGGCCCGCTTCCTCCTTGGGGAGCGGGCCACTCACAGTTACTTGATGTATTCGATACCTGTGATCCACCAGCACATTTCGCCATTTGGCGTCTGCACAATGGCCTCATCATCCACTTCTTTGCGCAGCAAGGCCCTGGCCATGGGGGAGTCGATGGAGATGTAGTCCATGCGCTCATAAATCTCGTCATAACCCACGATGCGAAAACGCTTGGTCTCGCCCTGCTCGTTCTCGATATCCACCCAGGCGCCGAAAAACACCTTGCCCTCCTGCTCGGGCATGTACTCCACCACCCGCATATCTTCCAGGCGTTTGCGCAGGTAACGCACCCGGCGATCGATTTCACGCAGCAGCTTCTTGTTGTACTGGTAGTCGGCGTTCTCGCTGCGGTCTCCCAGCGAAGCAGCCCACGTCACCTTGCGCGTTGTATCAGGACGTTTCTCTCGCCACAGGTAATCGAGCTCTTTTTTCAGTGCCTCATGACCTTCTTTGGTAATCAGCTTGGTACTCAAAAGCGTCACATCCCCAGGAAATATCCATTGGTTCACCCCCCCTCTGCATCAGCCAAGGATGCATTGGCTGCCTGACGGCAATCGGCCGGGTCTGATGATAAATGAACGCCAGAAAGTAGCCAGGCCTGATTCCCCGGTCAATCGGCACCAAGCAATTTACTGGATTGCTGCTCAACATTTTCCACAGGAAACAGGGTGCCATCCAGGCGATAAAGCAGTGCCTTCAAGTCGCCCCTGAAGCCCGACAACTGCCCCAGCCCGGTCGCCAGTTGCTCAGCCTGTTGCTGGGATGCCCGGTCCTGCGCCTGTAGCCTGAACGACTCATCTTCCATCTGTTGAGCCCAGCCCTCCAGGCGGCGTTGTTCTGCCTGCTGCAACTGCGCATCCCGGGCCAGGTGCTCCTCCCGGCTATTCAACGCTTCGGCTCGCTGCTGCAAAGCAAGCTCCTGCGCGGCCAACTGTTGATTGGCCTGCTCCAATGTGGCCTTTTCCCGTAGTAGCTGGTCCCTTTGCAGTTCAAGCGCCTCCTGCTGCTGGAGCACTGCGCGTTTCTGTTGCGTCAACTCATGCGCCACACGGGCAAGATTGGTCAGCGTGGTGTCTACTTCATGCAGGGACGACTGATCCGCCGCCACGACTGGCGGGACGACTGCGGGCGGTGCAACCGGCTGCGGCTCCGGGGCCTGCGGTGCAGATACCTCCTGTGCCTCCGGTTCCTTCGGCGGTGGAGGCAATGGCTCAGGCAAGACGACCACTGGCTCCTCATGGGGCTCCTGCGTCATATCCTCACGATTTGCCGTACCCGGTGGCGATACCATTTTTGACGAGAAGCGAATAGACGGCACAATCAACTCGGTGCTCTCTATCGCGGGCAGACCAATGACTGAAGTGCCCAGGGTGATCACCTTCATCACCAATGCCTTCTTGATCATCAGCGAGTGGTGATCCTCCGGTCGGGCCGTCGGTAGCTTGCTGCCCTTCAGGTCAATGAAATGATAAGGCACCTGGGGCCCGGCGGCATTGCCCCCAGATGCCGTGGCAAGGGTGATGATTTGCTTGAGGACGCTCATTGCCAGTTGCAGGCTCTCCTTGGACTCGATGCTTCCAAGAAAATACCGCTCGGACTTTTTGCGCAACGCGGCGATGTAGACCCGAGAGCTTCCGGGTTCGACCTCCTCGTCCAGACTGTAGACAAGAAAGTTGGAAGCAATTTGCGGTATCGCAAAACAACAGAGCAATGCACCGTTAACGGGGGAATCATGACCAGAGTGTTCAAGAACAAGAGTACGTAGAAGCATCATGAGTGTCGGACTCCATTACCGTAGTACTTCATATACACGCCATTTTTCAAATCAAAATCAACAATCCTGCAAAAACAACGCAATTGTTTCAGCGAGTGATTGAGGCACATGTAGGACTTACCTTATTCAAGCGCTTTAGCGTTTCCAAGCGCCCCTATTGAACGTACCATTTTTTAACAAAGCTGCACCTGAAACACTTGATCAATACTTTTCATTTTCCACCCTCGGCAATTCTCAACCTGAACACACAGGCTTATTGAGCCCCCTGCATATTCAGCATGCCCCGGCAAACAACCAAGCAGAAAAGCCTAATGATCGAAATAACCAATCTAACAAAAAAAACGGGACGAGCGATTGCCATCGACAATATGACATTCAGTGTCCGCCCAGGGGAATGCCTGGGGTTGTTCGGACACGATGGCGCTGGCAAAAGCACACTACTCAAATTGCTCTCAGGCGCAACTCCCGCAACTTCCGGCAATATAAAAATACATGACATAGATATCGCGACCCATCCGATAAGGGCAAAAAAAATAATAGGCTACCAGCCTGAATTCGCCCTCAGCCACGGCAATATGAAGGTAAAAAGCTTTCTGGGTTTCATGGCCGAAGTTCGCGGACTTCGTGGCCTGGAAAAGCGCAAGATGGTTGACCGCGCCATCACCCGCCTGGAACTTTGGCGAGTACTTGACTCACCTGTCGCAGCCCTCCCCCCAGGGCACCGGCGCAAAGTCGCGCTGGCCCAGGCCATCCTGCATGACCCCAAACTGCTGCTGCTCGATGAACCCACAGAGGGCCTGGACACCCTGCAAAAACAGAAGGTCGGCACCCTCATCCAGTCGTTGACCGAAGACATGACGGTCATTGTCGCCTCGCGCAACCCCGAGGAATTCTCCTGCATCTGCCAACGGGCGCTGGTCCTGGCCGAGGGCCGATTGCTCGCCGACGCCCCTGTCACCGAGCTGCAGCGTAGCTCGCGCCATTACCAGGCAATCACCCTGGCCGCCGATACCCCCCTGGACCTATTGGCGCTGGCCGTGCTTCCGGGGGTGGCTGGCATCGAAGAAGACCGGCACGCCTACGGCAGCGTGACGGTACTCGCGATGCCAGGGCAGGTCATCTATCCCCACATCAATGCCCTGGTCGCCAACCGTCGCTGGAAGATCAATACCTTGAGCCTTGAGCCGGGACGCTTGAGCGACGTCATCCACCACTTGAGCCAGGAGGCACCCAATTGAAACGTCTACCCGTGATATTCAAACGGCAACTCAACAACTACTTGTCGAGCCCGGCCACCTATTTTGGCGTCGCTATGTTTCTGATTACTAACACCACACTAGGCTTTTATGTAGGAAACTTCTTAAACGGAAATCCGACAGACCTTCACGCCTTCTTCCAGTTTCACCCCTGGCTTTATCTTTTTTTCATTCCATTTATTTCCACACTGCTCTGGTCGGATGAGCACAACGAAAATGCACGCTCCTTTACAAATACCTTGCCGGTCTCAGCCCTCGAACTGACATTGGGCAAGTTCCTGGCCGCTTGGACCGTTTGCGCACTCACACTCGCCTTGGACTTCCCACTGGTCATCATCATTAACTATCTGGCCATGGCGGACAACTCAACCATCCTCGGCCAATTCATAGGGAGTTGGTTACTGGCAGGCGCTTATCTCTCATTCTCCTGCCTTGTCTGTGTAGTGGCCTATAATCGCCTGATTATTTTCGGCATCACACTCGCGTTATTATTGCTCACCAGCACTTTATCGTCAGTGCTGGACATGCTGACCCATCAGGCCCCTATCTGGGTGATCGACAGCTTGATTTCACTCAACCCGCGGGTACGTTTCAGCGCGATAGACAGCGGCCTCCTGACCCTGCATGACACGTCGTACTTCATAAGCATGATCATCGCTTTCCTCACCGCAACCACCCTAACTTTAAACTTCAGAAAAGGCTGAGAAAGGAAATCCCCATGAGGAACCTTATAAACTTCGGCGTGACGTTGAGCGTCATCGCCCTGCTTTTTCTCGCCTTCAATCTGGTATGGGTACTGAAACTGCCCAACTATCGACTGGACCTTTCAGAGAAAAAAATCCACACCCTGTCACCTTCGACCGACGCCCTGCTCGCGGCACTTGAAACCCCCATGGATTTGTATTTTTTCAATGGGAGCCATCCCCGCAAAAGTGACGCCCTGAACAACCATGGCGAGTACATTGCCCTTCTGCTCAAAGCCTATGAAAGTGCGTCGAAAGGCAACGTTACGCTGCACCTGATTGATCCAGCCCCCTTTTCAGAGGACGAGTACAAGGCTGAGTTACTGGGCCTGGATAGCCAGCAAGGACTGTTTGGACTCATCGGCACCCGTGCCAACCATGAGCCGCAGAAAATCGAACGATTCGACCCCGCCCAGGCGAGTTTCCTGGAATATGAGATCAGTCGCCTGATCCACAACGTCGCCCGCGAGGAGCAACCCACCATCGGCCTGATCTACGGATTAGCCATGGACGGCAACCTGAATGGACGCACCCAGGAAGCCACGCCGCCGTGGCAGTTATTCAAGGAAATACGCAGCCAGTTCAATCTGATGACCCTGGGCAGCGACACCTCGCGCATCCCCGCTCACATCAAGACCCTGATGGTGGTCCAGCCCTCTCGGCTGCCGGAACAGGCACTTTTTGCCATTGACCAATTTGTCCTGGCAGGGGGAAAGCTGATGATGTTTGTCGACCCCTTGAACGGCTCAACCGCCGACACCACCGGCCTGCAAACCCTGCTCGCCGCCTGGGGCGTGCAGATGCCGGCGAATAAGGTATTGGCGGACAACCTCTATGCAACCCCGGTGGTCGTGACCAGCGGCCAGCCGCCCGTACGTCATCCCGGGGCGCTCACCCTGCCCCGAGAAGCGATGGCGCAACAGGACGTCAGCACCTGGGGCGTTGACAGCGTGACACTGTTGAATCCAGGCACACTCGTGCCGCTGAAAAAAAGCCGCACCACATTCACCCCACTGCTCCAGAGTTCCGGGCAGGCCAGTACGTTCGATGGGGTGCGCTTCACTCAACCGGACGAATTCGCCTCCATGATTGGCGAGGCCGTCAGTCGTGGCCGGCCGAATGTGATCGCAGCCCGTATCGAAGGGCCCGCCTACTCCGCATTCCCTGACGCCAGCAACGGCCAGAAGGCCACACTGCAAAAGGCGACCAATATCCATGTGGTGGTGGTCGCCGACATTGACATGCTCAGCGACCGCGTCTGGCTGGCCGCACGCAATGCCAACGGACAGAAAGCGCGGCGCCCGGGCAATGCCCGGTTTGTCTTGAATACATTGGATAACCTGGCGGCGCCAGACACCCTGAGTGCTATCAGCCCTCGTGCAAGCGACCGGCAACAGCCCGGGTTGCTGGACAGGCTGCGCCACGAGGCTGCGCAATCCTACCGAAAAAAGGCTGCCCTGATGGAGCAACGGCTGGCCCAGACGGAAAAGGAATGGCGGTTGCTGAACACGCCGCCCTCCATGCTGGAGACTCAGGCAATCTCTTCAAATACGCTGTTGCAAGCGCTAAACAAAGAGCGCCTGCGATTACGCATGGAGCTTCACACCCTGGAAAAAGAAGCCTACAAGAGCGTCCGCCGGTTGGAACTCGCTGTGGTGGTGCTCACGACGATCACCGTGCCACTGATAGTGAGCCTGCTGGGCCTGGGGATCTTTATCTCGCGTCGCCGTCGCCAACATCCACCTGCCGCAGCGTTCTACTGAACGTGGTTCTCTCAGCCTCGATTAACGCCGGGTAATCAAACCCTGGCGCGCCACGCGGGTCAGGTGGTGAACAAACTCGTTGGCATCCTCAGCGTTCGGCGCCTGGATTACCGCCAGGTCAAAGCTGTTTGTGGCAAAGCGCGCCAGGGACTCGCCATCTTCGACAAACTGGATCAGGAACGCCGAAGGTCGGCCAGTCCGCCGGGGCCAGCCATCCAGGTAACGCAGCAACGTCGGCTGGTGCTTGCCGCCAAGGAGAATTTTCGGATTGCGTTGAGTCAGGCCCGCAGTGATCGGGGCCAGGCGTACAAGAGGTCGTAGTGCATTCATCGTGTCGTGTCTCTGCCTCAAAAGTCTGCGGGCAGGTGAGAGGCAACACCGAACCAGCGCTTTAGCGGTATTTCGAAACCTGGAGCAGGCTTCTGTCGGGACTGCAGCGAGTCCCTGTGGCGCCCCGCAATTAGCTGTTTAAATCGGCGCATGCAGCATCCTAGAGAAGCCGGTGGGGCAGTGTCAAGAATCCCGTACAACGAAAAAGGCCCGCGCGGGGCGGGCCTTTAACAGGTGAGCTGCGCGATCAGTTGGCGATGGCACGGTCGGCAGACAGCTTGCCAGCACCTTCAAACAGCACCGCCACTGTGCCGCCCAGCAGTGCCAGGGCGAACTCATAGCCGTTGTTGGCCATGAACAAACCGTTGCTGATATGCACCGAGAAAATCGCCACCAGCGAGACGATGGTCAACCCCAGCGCCGCCGGGCGTGCCAGCAGGCCAATGATCAGCGCCAGGCCGGCGAAGAACTCAGTACCGCCCGACAACAATGCCATCAGTGTACCCGGGGCCAGGCCGATGCTCTCCATCCACTGCGCCGTGCCCGCCAGGCCGCCGCCGCCAAACCAGCCAAAGAGTTTTTGCGAACCGTGGGCGGCAAAAATGATACCGACAAAAATCCGCAGGACAGTCAGGCCATAGCCGGCACGGGTGGACAGGAGGTTTTTGATCATTGGGCTCATATTGCTAATCCTTTTCGATGAAGGGGGTTGGTTGGCCGCTATATTAATCAGTTTAGATAATGATAAAAGCCGAAAAAAGCGCTAATCAATATCTAATAATTAGATTATTTGCGTGAGACGATCTTGGACGTCACCGGCTCCAGGGAGTCCCGTTCCCGATCAAAGGCCAAGTAGTACTTGTTCACGCTATTAACATAGCTGACGCCGCCCATTCCGACCTGCTCCATGGCGATGCGCTCGACCTGGAAGAACCACTGATTAGGGTTCAAACCCCGGCGGCGCGCCTCGGCACGCATGCCCTGCACCCGCTCCGGCCCCATGTTGTAGGCCGCCAGGACGAACGCCATACGCTCGCGCTCGTTCAGCTTGGGGCTGGCGAAGAACTTGCGGCGAATCAATGCCAGGTAACGCGCCCCTGCCTGCACATTGCTGTCCAGGGTCTGGATATTGTTGACCCCCACCCGCTGGGCCGCTGAAGGGGTGATCTGCATCAAGCCCGTCGGCCCGCTGCCGCTTTTTGCGGCGGGGTTGAGGGACGATTCCTTGAAGGCCAGGGCCGCCAGGTTCAGCCAGTCCATGCCTTGTTCCCGGGCGTGTTTCTGCAGGACCGGGCGCAGTTTCTCCAGGCGCTGGCGATCAGCCCGCGCCAAGGGGTAGCGCACCTGATAGAGACGGCGATAGATGCGCTGGAAGGCCACGTCCTGATCCGACGGAGTCTTGTAGGTTTTCAGGAAGCGGTCGATGCTCGCCCGCAGCATCGAGGCATCCTGGCGCACGAACCAGTACTCCTCGCCCGGCTCGCTGATCGCCACTTGCTTGTCGAAACGCAGCTTGGGCAGGATCTTTGACCAGCGCTCGGCAATCGGCCGTTCGACAATGGTCAGGTGGAAGATCCCCGCCTGGACCATCTCCAGCACATCTTCCACCGCCAGGCTGGGGTCCACCCATTCCACCTTGACCGGCGGCAGCTTGCGCAGTGCCAGCTTCTGATTGATCTGGTTGACCGCCTCCCCCGCTGCGCTGCCCGTGGTCAGGGCCAGGGTGCGCCCAGACAACTGCTCCAGCCGGGTAAACCGCCGCTCGCCCTTGAGGCCCACCAGCCACAGCGGCACGTCGCTGGCAATCGGATCACTGCTGCTGATCTTGTGCGCCCCCGTCGTATCCAGCAGTTCGCCGGGCGCCACCAGGTCACCTTCGCCACGGGCCAAGGCCCCCAGCAACTGATCCTTGGCTTTGGGAATGATCTTGAGGTTGATTTCCTGGCCGTCGCGGGCGCGGCCGTTGAGGTAGTGTTCGAAGGCGCGCAGGCGGTGGTACTCAACGCCAATCGACTGGCCCTGGACTTCACCGGAACTGTTGCGGCTCTGGTTGACCAGCACCCGCAAGGTGCGGCTGCTGCGGATTTCTGCCAGGTCACGGACTTTGCCCGACTTGGTCACTTCCAGCGGCCCGTCCAGGCGCGCAACCGCCGCCGTGGGCAGCAGCAGCGTCAGGCACACCATAAGCAATGCCGAGGGTCGGATCATCCGCTCTCCGGAAAGAACAAGGCCCCATGCACCGCGAAAAACGCCGCATTGGGGGACAGAAACAGAGCGCCAGAGGCGCAGACTTTGGGCGCAAGGGTGGCACAGCAGCAGGCCTTCGGCCAACCACGGTGTGACTTGCGACGTTCAAAGACAGCGATAACTCGTTGTAGTTCTTGGTTTTTCTTATAAATCTACAGCTCTGATAGACTTTCCGGCCGCAGGCGGAGATAGCACCATGCAACTCATTGATATTGGCGTCAACCTGACCAACTCCAGTTTCGACGACAAACACCAGGCCGTGCTCGACCGCGCCTATGCTGCCGGCGTGGGCCAATTGGTCGTCACCGGCACCAGCGTGCAAGGCAGCGAACAGGCCCTGGAGCTGTGCCAGCGTTGGGACGAAAGCGCCCGACGGCTGTTCTCCACCGCCGGTATCCACCCCCATAGCGCCAGCGATTGGAACGCCGACAGCGCCCGGCAACTGCACGACCTGCTCAGCCAGGAGCGGGTACGTGCCGTGGGTGAATGCGGGCTGGACTTCAACCGTGACTTCTCGCCCCGCCCCCAGCAGGAAAAGGTCCTCGAAGCCCACCTGGCACTGGCCGTCGAATTGCAACTGCCAGTGTTTCTCCATGAACGGGACGCCAACCAGCGCCTGCTGGAGATCCTGCGCGATTACCGCGATCAACTGCCCGCCGCCGTGGTGCACTGCTTCACCGGCGAACAACGCGCGCTGTTCAGTTATCTCGATCTGGACCTGCATATCGGCATCACCGGCTGGATCTGTGACGAACGGCGTGGCACGCACCTGCACCCACTGGTCAGGGAAATCCCCCGGGGCCGCTTGATGCTGGAAAGCGATGCGCCCTACCTGCTGCCACGCACCCTGCGCCCCAAACCGAAGAACGGGCGCAATGAGCCGGCCTATCTGCCGGAAGTCTTGCGCGAAGTGGCCCTGCACCGAGAAGAAAGCCTGGAAGACCTGGCCCAGCACAGCACCGCCTGCGCCCGTGCGTTTTTCGGCCTGCCTGTGCCGGATTGACGCGGTGCATTGACCCATATCAACACCCCTTTTCCGGATAGCGGCACAATACTGGCACCTTGCCAATACTGTTTCCGCTATCAGAGAAAACCTTCCATGGGTGCCTGGCTTAGCAATATCTCGCTGAAGTACAAATTCTGGGCCGTGAACGCGGTCGCTTTCATCACCACGCTGCTGCTGGTGCTGTATGCCGTGCAGCTTGAACAACAGGCCCGCAGCCATGCCGCCCAAGCCTCGGCACAAGCCCAGGGCCGCTTGCTCAGCGCCTGGCCGGCCGGGCAGCCGCTGCCCCAGGGCGAGCACTGGCTGACGTTTGCCCGGGGCCAGGCGCCCGAGTTGGCGGACCAGGACCTGTCAGCCCTGAGCGAAGCCAACGGTTGGGTCGAGTTCAATCATATGCCGCTGTTCGGCGAAAACCCGTTGCTGGGCGCCGAAGTCATCTCCCGCGCCGGTGGCCAACAAGTCGCCGTGCTGGCCTATGCACCGAGCCTGAGCCAGGTGTTTACCGAGCGCTTTACCAACTACGCGGTGGCGGTGCTGATCCTGATGCTCGCCATGCTCTGTGCCTCGCAACTGTTGATCCGCTTTTTGCTCGCCCAACTCAACACCTTGAAAGACGTGATGCTGCACGTAGAGAAAACCGGCGACCTCTCGGCCCGCGTGCCCCTGGCATGCAAGGACGAGGTCGGGCAGATGGCCAGTGCGTTCAACGCCATGCAGGCCGGCTACCAGCGGGTGGTCAGTACGGTAGCGCGCACCGCCAAACTGTTGGATGACGGCGCCGCACGCCTGGCCAGCAGCATGAATGAGGTGCAGCACGGTATGCTCGGCCAGCAAAGCGAGACCGACCAGGCGGCCACCGCGATCAATGAAATGACCGCCACCGTGTATCACATCGCCCAACACGCCGGCGCCACTCGCGACTTGTCCCAGACCGCCGACACCTTGGCCGGCAGCGGTCAGGAAGTAGTAACCCGGGTTCAGCGCTCGATTGCCGGATTGTCCACCGGTGTGCAGCAAACCGCAGAAATGATCCAGAAGCTGGCCGAGGACAGCCAGAAAATCAATGGCGTGGTCGGCGTGATCCACAGCATTGCCGAACAGACCAACCTGCTGGCTCTCAACGCCGCCATCGAAGCGGCCCGCGCCGGGGAAATGGGGCGCGGCTTTGCGGTGGTGGCCGACGAAGTGCGCAACCTGGCCAAGCGCGTGCAAAGCTCCACCGATGAAATCACCCGCATGGTCTCGGCCCTGCAGGCCGGCACCCGGGATGCGGTGGACTTTATGCAGGAAAGCTCGTTCAAGGCCGACAACTGTGTGCAGCAGGCCCAGGAAGCCGGCGCTTCACTGGCCGAAATCACCAGCGCCGTGGCGCAGATGCGCGAGAGCAACACGCAGATTGCGGTGGCTGCCGAGCAGCAGAGCCATGTGGCCGAGGAGATGAACCGCGCGGTGGTGAGTATTCGCGATGTCACGGAAAACACCGTGCAACAGACCGTGGATTCGGCGACCACCAGCAATGAACTGGCAACCCTGGCCGGCGAGTTGAGCAAAGCCATCGGCCAGCTCAAACTGTGACGTTTGCCCACCGATCCGCCAGCGCCTGCCGCTGGCGGATCGATCAAAACGCTATAACCCCCATAGCCAACCCCAATTCGCCGCCCCTGCCCGCCCGACCTAAACTCTGTCCATCGAGTTTCAATGGACAGAGGATTTATCATCATGGGCAAACGTCACCCCAATCTCCCGGCCTGGCAATGGCGCGCCTACCCGCAGAACCATCAGCACCCGACCAACCTGGTGCTGCACCTGATTGCCGTGCCGCTGTTCATCGTCGGGTTTCTGCTGATTGTGTCCGGCGTGTTCAGCCTGAGCCTGGCCAGTTTCGCCATCGGTGTGGTCGGCGTACTCGCCGGCCTGGCGCTGCAACGCCACGGCCATAGCCTGGAAGCCCAGGCCAGCGAGCCGTTCAGTGATCGTAAAGATGCAGTGCAGCGCCTGGTGGTCGAGCAGTTCGTGACCTTTCCGCGCTTTGTCCTCAGCGGTGGCTGGTGGCAGGCCTGGCGTCAGCGCCACCGCCACTGAGGCAGGGTCAGGCGAAGACCACCACGGTCTGGCGGCTGATAGCGATCAACTGGCCGTCAGGCCCCCACAACATCGCAGCAGCATGGCCATAGCCGTCGCGAGCATGCTCGATCTGGACGTGGTACTGGCACCAGTCCAGGGTCGTCAACTGTGCCAGGGGCTGGATGAATTCGATGGTCCAGGTCAGGGTGCTGCCGGGTGCCGGCTTCTTCAGGTGCGGTAAGAGCGCCGGCGGCCAGGCATCCACCAGCGCGAGGATATGGGCTTCGGTCAAAGGCTCTTCTTTCACATCCCCCCGCAAGCGCACCCAGCCGCCCATTTCCCGGGATTTATTGCCGGTGAACGGCAAGCCACCGACGCTCCAGCGCATCGCCAAGTGGCGCATGAACTCAGGCGTCACGCCTTTGATATAGGGCAGTTCCTGGCACTCGTCCCAATGTTTGAAAGTCGGCGCGGGCAAGGCCGGCACGTCGATCTCTGAAGGCCGCGATGCGCCGAAGCTGGCCTGGGCCAGGGTCATCACTTCACCGTCCTGCACCACCCGCCCCAGCAACTGGCTGACGGCCTTGCCTTCGCGCAGTACTTCGACTTGATAACGGGCGGATACGTCGGGCGCCACGGGCCCGACAAACGTCACGGCCAACGAACGCAATGGGCGATCAGCCGGCACCTGGGCGCGCAACGCTTCGTATTGCAAGGCGGCAACCAGCCCGCCAAACGTGGCGCGACCCTGGGCCCACTCGGCCGGAATAGACACGTCCAACGGGTTGTTACGGGCAGCGTCGAGCAAATCACTAAAGCGCATGGCGACCTCACATCAAGAAAACCGATGAGCGATCTTAACCAGCGCGCCAGCCCGGTACAGCACTTATTCCGGCCAAATACCCAGACAGATAAGCCGCAGGCTCAGAAACAATCCGCCGCCAGCTTGTCGAGTACCCGATCGGCTTTGCCTTCAGCTTCGGCCATGGTCCGATGCCAGACTGCAACGCAAGGTTGCAAGTCTGCCTGGAGCCTGGCTTGCGCCAACCATTGCCAGCAGTCGTGCCAATCTCCCAGGGCGCCTTGGGCGGACTTGAGACGGGACATGGCCTTGGCCGGTACCTGGCCCAATTGCGGGTAGGCCTCGGCCGCGTAGCGCACGCGCTTGATCAACAAACGCAGGCGATGGCGGTCGTGGTCGGGATCGTGCAACGCCACCTCGAGAGCCTGCCATTGTTTGCCCAGGCGTTTTTCGATACGGGCGCGCAGGCGCTTGAGTAGTTTTTGATGCTGGGAAGCGCGGATAAATCGCGGAAAGGCGGCCATGATCTGCAACAGCTGCGCCAATTCCGCGCTCTGGGCCACCTGCCGATAAGTCTGCGGCTGCTGGCGCAGACGCCGGGCCGCCGCTTCGTGATGGCCATGTTGCTGCAGGTAGGCCGCCAGCACTTCGCGGTCACGCAGCGGCGTGGTCAATTGGCCGACCGCGCTGGCGGCGGCCTCCAATTGCTCGACGCCGGGCAGCCCGCGCAAAGGGCGCAACAGGCTGCGCAGGCGGCGCACGGTGGTGCGCAGGTCGTGCAGCGCCTCGTCATCGGTCACCGCCGCCAGGCGCGCCTGACAACTCAACAATCCGACTTCCAGGCCGATGACCTGGGCGACTAACTGATCCACCAACGCCGACATGCTGTTTCCCCTGTCAAACAACCGCCATACACCCGCACAAAACAGGCGCCTGGGACCACCTTAACCACTCCAACAACGCGTTACGCTGACGCGGATCAACGGCCCGCGCGCGACTCACGAATATAGAAACGGGCTTTTTCCGCTTTGCTGGCACAGCCTTCGAACGCTTCGAATTGCTGCTGGGTCTTGGCGCCGGTCAGCAACGACAGGGCCTTGGAATAGCTGACCGTACCGGCAAAACCTTCGGCCTTGGCCAGGTCCAGCTCGTGCCAGGCGGCATCCAGCTGGCTGCCGCAGCTATCGCGATAGGCCGTTTTGCCGGCACAACCGGCCAGAGCCAACACAATCACAGGCAAACACATCCAGGCTTTCATCAATGACACCTCAAGAAAAGAAAACAGTCGTGGGATGTAGACGTTGCCTACATCGAAAAGTGCCTTATCACACAGCCTGAAATGCCCAGTGCTGATAGCCAAAGCATACCCGAGCAAATAGCTCGGCTTACGAAAATTATCGTTCTGCTCCGCTAGGATTGAAGCAGCCCCCTGCTTGGGTGCATTGTGGACAGCTGTTTTACGAAGGATCCAGTCATGAAAAAACGCGTTGCATTGGTCCTGGGCTCAGGCGGAGCAAGGGGTTATGCCCATATCGGGGTGATCGAAGAGATCGAAAAACGCGGCTATGAAATCGCCTGTATCGCCGGCTGCTCCATGGGGGCAGTGGTGGGCGGGATCTATGCTGCGGGCAAACTGCAGGACTACCGGAACTGGATCGAAAGCCTGGACTATCTGGACGTGCTGCGCCTGGTGGATGTGAGCTTTCGCCTGGGGGCGATACGCGGCGAAAAAGTCTTCGGGCAGATCCGCAAGATCGTCGGCGAGATCAATATCGAAGACCTGCGCATTCCCTACACGGCGGTCGCCACCGACCTGACCAACCAGCAGGAAATCTGGTTCCAGGAAGGCTGCCTACACCAGGCGATGCGCGCCTCGGCAGCGATCCCCAGCCTCTTCACCCCGGTGATGCAAGGCAACCGCATGCTGGTGGATGGCGGCCTGCTCAACCCGCTGCCTATCGTGCCGGTGGTGTCGAGTCATTGCGACCTGATCATTGCGGTCAACCTCAACGCCACCAACCAGAAACACTACAGCCTGCCGGTAATCCAGCGCCCGCCGGCGTTCAAGAGCCGCTTCGACAACCTGGTACGTTCACTGGGTTCCCATCTGCCGTTTCGGCGCAAGCAGGCCGAACAATTATTGTTGCTGGAACAGGAAGCGCTGCAGGCGCAGGCCGCCGATATCAACCCCTGGCTCGAAGGCGCCGAGCCGGAAGCCCAGCAACCGGCCGCAGCCCCGGAAACCGCTGGCGCCCCCAAGTCGGCAACCGGTTCGTTCATCATCGACAACGTCGGGCCGGCGTCGCTGCTGGATTTGATCAACCAGAGTTTCGAGGTGATGCAGACGTCGTTGGCCCAGTACAAAATTGCCGGCTACCCGCCGGATGTGCTGATCAACGTACCCAAGCGCGTGTGCCGGTTCTTCGAGTTCTACAAGGCGCCGGAATTGATCGCGCTGGGGCGGGAGATTGCCAGTGATACGCTGGATCGGTATGAGAGTGAGCAGAGTTGAGATCTTCGCTGGGGCTTGAGGCGCTATCGCGGCATAGGTATCTACACAACTCTTTCGTGGTTCTTGGGGTTGTGTACATATCCGTTGCTGCGGTCACGGCGGCTATTGGTTCCGCCCTTACGGCGGCTCACTTTTGGAAAAGAGCCCGGAGTGCCGGCCCAGCCAAAAGTAACCAAAAGGGCTCTTACCCCACCACTCGGCACCTCGCCTAGGCTCGGTGTGCCCGTCATCCGACATTGATTTGGGGGGCAGCGTGGTTTAACGGGACGCCTAAGATCAAAATCACAAGCAAAGCGAGGCGGCCTGACAGCCGACCTGATCGCCGAAGCGTGCGCGTACCCTTGTGGGAGCTGGCTTGCCTGCGATGACGGTGTCTCAGCCAATACAGTTATCGACTGATACACCGTCATCGCAGGCAAGCCAGCTCCCACAGGGGGAATGGAGCTTCGCGCCCCGGCTTTGGCATTGCTGTTGCTGTTGCTGTTGCTCTGCTTTTGATCTGGCTTTTGATCTTGATCTTGGGCGCCCCGTTAAACCACGATGGCCGCAGGCAGGTATTGCGCAGTGGGCACCCCGGCATGGATGCCGGGGTAGCCGCGACACGGCCATGGATGGCCGATCGCGGCGGGCCCACGGAGCAATGCCTGACTGCGGGCATGCCGAGCCTAGGCGAGGCACCGAGTGGTGGGGCAAGAGTGTTTTGCTTACTTTTGCGCTCTACAAAAGTGAGCCGCCGTAAGGGCGGAACCAATAGCCGCCGTAACCGCAAAAACGGATATGTACACAACCCCAAGAACCACGAAAGAGCTGTGTAGATACCTATGCCGCGATAGCGCCGGCCCAGCAATCACAATCTTTCAGCCCTCAGCCCCCAACAACCGATACCCCACCCCCGCCTCGGTCACGATAAAACGCGGCTGGGTCGGGTCATCCGCCAGCTTCTGGCGCAAGTGCCCCACCACAATCCGCAGGTAGTGGCTGTCTTCGGTATGGGTCGGGCCCCAGATATCCTTGAGCAACTGCTGCTGGGTAATCACCCGCCCAGGGTGGCGCGCCAGTTGCGCCAGCACCGCGTATTCCTTGCGGGTCAGGGCCACGTCGACACCCTCCAGCAGCACCCGCCGATAAGCCAGGTCGACCATCAGCGGGCCAAACTGCAGGGCGGCCTGCTGCGCCTCGCCGGTGGGCGCCTGGCGCAACAGCGCGCGCACCCGGGCGAGAAACTCCTGGATGCCAAACGGCTTGGTCACGTAGTCGTTGGCCCCACCGTCCAACGCCTGGACCTTCTGCCCTTCGCCGGCACGTACCGACAACACCAGCACCGGGGCCGTCGACCATTCGCGCAACTCGCGCAGCACCTGCTGGCCGTCCATGTCCGGCAGGCCCAGGTCCAGCACCAGCAGGTCCGGCTTGCTCAAGGCCGCCTGGGCCAGCCCTTCGGCGCCGGTCCCGGCCTCGATTACTTTGTAGCCCTGGGAGGCTAGGCTGATGCGCAAGAACTTGCGGATCTGCGGCTCGTCATCAATGACCAAAATCGTCGCAGTCTGGTTCATGGTGTTCCATCACAATCACTGAAAAAAGTTAAGAGTAGCGCACTGCGTCTCACGCTTCACTGTCCGGGCTCGGCTGGGTCTGCAACGGCAGGAACAGGGTGATGCACGTGCCCCGCCCGTCTATGCCCTCGGTCACGCTGATATGCCCGCCGTGGGCGCCGACCATGCCCTGGCAGATTGCCAGGCCGAGCCCGGTGCCCTGCCCGCCCCGGTCGCCCCGTGCGGCGGTGTAGAACATATCGAAAATCTTCGCCCGCTCTTCCTCGGGAATACCCGGACCTTCATCACTGACCGAAAAAAACACCGCCTGTTCGGCGACGCCAGCACGCAGTTGCAAGCGGCCATGGGGCGGTGAAAAACGCGCGGCGTTTTCCAGCACATTGACCAACGCCTGCTCGATCAAGGCAGCATGCACATACAGCAATGGCAACTCCAGCGGCACATCGGTACTCACCTGCAACGGCGCCAGCACTGCACGCAAACGGCCGAGGGAGCTGCCGACGATATCGCCGGGCGACACCCAGTCCCGCGCCAGCTTCAAGGCACCATGGCCGAGGCGGGTCATGTCCAGCAGGTTCTGGATATAGCGGTCCAGGCGCTCGGCTTCATCGCGGGTGCCTTCCAGCAACTCGCGGCGATCTTCCAGGGGAATGGCTTCGCCCAGGGCCAGCAGGCTGTCGATGCTGCCGCGCATGGAGGTCAGCGGCGTGCGCAAGTCATGGGACACCGAGGCCAGCAAGGCACTGCGCAGTTGCTCGGTCTCGCCATGCAAACGGGCGGCCTCCAGGTTCTGCGCCAACTGGGCGCGGGCCAGGGCCTGGGCCAATGGCTGGCTCAAGGCCGTGAGCAGGCGCCGACGTTGGCCACTGAGCTCCAGGCCAGCCTTGGGGCTGACGCCGAGCAGGCCCAGCGGACCGTTTTCAGCAGACAACGGCCACCACCACCAACGCCCAAACGGCAAGGTTCCGGTGCCCATGCCCGCCGGCTGGTCGTGCTGCCAGGCCCAGTCGGCGGCGGCGCGCTCGGCCTCGGTAAAGGTGAGCGGCCCGCCGGTCTCGACCGTCCAGTCACCGGGCCCGTCGCGATTGACCAGGCACAACTGCAAATCGCTCCAGCCCTGCAGATGATGGGCCGCCGCGCTGATCACCGCCTGGCGATCAGTAGCAGCGGTGAGTTTGCGCGACAGGTCGAGCAGTTCGCTGGTTTCTTCCTGGGTGTCGCGCAGGGCCTGCAATTGCCGACGCTGGCGGGCGGCGAGGTTGCCGGTCAGCGCCGCCATCAGCAGGAAGAACAGCAAGGTCAGCACATCTTCTTCACGCTGGATAGCGAAGGAGAAATTCGGCGGAATAAACAAAAAGTCATAGGTCAGGAACGACAGCGCAGCGCAGGCCAATGCCGGCCCCAGGCTGCTGCGCACCGCCACCAGCAGCACTGCGGCGAGGAACACCAGAGAGATGTTGGGCAGCGGCAGAATACTCGACACCGCCCACGCCAACGCACTGGCCAGCACCGTTGCCAGCAGCGCCAGGGCGTAATCGAACCACACCAGGCCACGCACATCGGGCAAACGCGGCGCGGCGGGTGTTCCATCGCTGTCGAGGATATTGATTTCCAGGCCCCGGGCATTGCGCAACAAACGCGCCGCCAGGCCGCCACCGAACAGTCGGCGCCGCCAGCGCGGGCGCGACTGCCCCACCAGCACCAGGCTGGCACGGCGCTCGGCAGCATGCTGGATCAGGGTCTTGGCCACCTCGCCGGCACGCAGCAACACCACTTCGCCACCCAGACGCTCGGCCAGTTGCTGGGCATTTTGCAGCCTCAACCGAGACTGTTCGTCACGCACTCGGCCGTTGTCCACATGCACCATGCTCCAGGGCAGATGCCGGCGCTGGGCCACACGGCTGGCGTGACGCACCAGGCGTTCGGCCTCGGCGTCGCCATCCACCCCCACCAGCAAGCGCCCGCGCACGGCGGGCGCGGCCTGGCCCAATTGCCGGTAGCCCTGGGCCAGATCGTCATCGACGTGCGCGGCGGCAGTCTGCATCGCCAACTCGCGCAGGGCCATGAGGTTGGTCTGGGTAAAGAATGCGTCGATGGCCGCGCGCGCCTGCTCCGGCACATAGACCTTGCCGTCGCGCAGGCGCTCCAGCAGCTCGCGGGATGGCAGGTCGATCAGCAGTAACTCATCGGCTTCCTGCAGCACCCAGTCCGGCAGGGTTTCGCGTACCTGCACGCCGGTGATGCCACGTACCTGATCGTTGAGGCTTTCCAGGTGCTGGACGTTGACCGTGGTGAACACGTTGATGCCGGCGGAGAGCAGCTCCTGGATGTCCTGCCAGCGCTTTTCGTGGCGGCTGCCGGGGGCGTTGCTGTGGGCCAGTTCGTCCACCAGCACCAGCTTGGGCTTGGTGGCGAGCAAGCCGTCGAGGTCCATTTCTTCGAGCATCACCCCACGGTATTCCGAGCGCAGCAGCGGCTGCTGGGGCAAGCCACTGAGCAAGGCCTCGGTCTCGGCGCGGCCATGGGTCTCGACCACCCCGGCCACCACTTTGACGCCCTGGCGCAACTGGGTGTGGGCGGCCTGGAGCATGGCGTAGGTCTTGCCCACGCCCGGTGCGGCACCGAGGAATACCTTGAGCCGGCCACGGCCGTGCTTGGGTAGGTCGGCTAGGAGGGCGTCGGCGCGGCCGGAGTCACTCATGGGGCAGTCTTCTTTCAGTTAGGGATGTTGGGTACATACAGCCGCCATCGCCGGCAAGTCAGTTCCCACATCCGGAATGCATTCCAAGTGTGGGAGCGGGCTTGCCCGCGATGGCGGCGCAACGGCCTACAACTTTTCCAGCGCCATATTCAGCGCCAGTACATTCACCACCGGCGGCCCCACCAGCGGCTGTTCGATATGCTCGTCCATCAAGCGCTCCAGGGTCGACACCGGCAACTGGCGTGCCGCCGCCACCCGCGCCAGTTGATAGGCAATTGCCTGCGGTGGCAAGTGTGGATCAAGACCGCTGCCGGAGGTAGTCAAGAGTGCCAGGGGCACCGGGCCCTGGCCGGGGCCCTGAATTTTCGCGGCGTCGTCAAACACCCGCGTTGCCAGCGCCGGGTTGCTCGGGCCGAGGTTGCTGGCACTGCTGGACACGGTGGCAAACGCACCCGCCGAAGGCCGCGAGTGGAACCAGCGCTCGCCGGTAAATTCCTGGGCAATCAGGCTGGAACCGCGCACCTTGCCTTCGGCGTCACGCACCAGGCTGCCATTGGCCTGGTCGGGAAAGGCCACCTGGGCGACGCCGGTCACTACCAACGGATAGGCCACGCCCGTGATCAGGGTCATCAATACCAACAGGCTCAAGGCCGGACGGATCATGCTGGACATTTCATCTTCCTCAATTGATTCGTGACCTGTAGGAGCCAGCTCCTACAGGGTTGGGTCAGACCAGGTGCAGCGCTGTCAGCAGCATGTCGATCGCCTTGATCCCGGCGAACGGCACCACAAGCCCGCCCACGCCATAGATCAACAGGTTGCGTCGCAGCAGTGCCGCCGCACTCGCCGCCTGCACCCGCACACCGCGCAGGGCCAGGGGGATCAGCACCACGATGATCAGCGCGTTGAACACAATCGCCGAAAGGATCGCGCTCTGCGGGCTGTTCAGGTGCATCACGTTAAGCACCCCCAGTTGCGGGTAGATCGAGGCAAACAGCGCCGGCAGGATGGCGAAGTACTTGGCCACGTCGTTGGCAATCGAAAAGGTGGTCAGCGCACCACGGGTCACCAGCAATTCCTTGCCGACCTGCACCACGTCCAGCAGCTTGGTCGGGTCGCTGTCGAGGTCGACCATGTTCGCCGCTTCGCGCGCCGCCTGGGTGCCGTCATTCATGGCCATGCCCACGTCCGCCTGGGCCAGGGCCGGGGCGTCGTTGGCACCGTCGCCACACATGGCCACCAGGCGCCCGTCGTTCTGCTCGTGGCGGATGCGCGCCAGTTTCTTCTCCGGCGTGGCTTCCGCCAGCACATCATCCACACCCGCTTCGGCGGCAATCGCGGCGGCGGTCAATGGGTTATCGCCGGTCACCATCACCGTGCGGATCCCCAGCTTGCGCAGCTCGGCAAAGCGCTCACGGATACCCGGCTTGACCACGTCCTTGAGGTGGATCGCGCCGAGCAATTTACCGTCGGCACACACCAGCAACGGAGTGCCGCCGCTCTGAGCGATTTTGTCGATTTCCCGGGACAGCGCGGGCAACAGGTCTTGGCGTTGCAGACCGATAAACGCCAGCAGCGAATCGACAGCGCCTTTACGGTAGACGCGGCCCTGGTAATCCACCCCGGACAAGCGCGTTTCGGCGCTGAACGGCACGCCGGTCAGCTCTTGCACAGAGGGCTCGGTGTACGGATGCAAGGCGCGCAGGTATTCGACGATGGATTTGCCTTCTGCCGTATCGTCGGCCAGCGAGGCCAGCAGCGCGCCTTCGGCCAATTCCTTGCCATTGACGCCGGGCGCGGCATAGATGCCTGCACAGCGCCGGTTACCGAAGGTGATGGTGCCGGTCTTGTCCAGCAACAGCACATGCACGTCCCCCGCCGCTTCCACGGCGCGCCCGGACTTGGCGATCACGTTGAGGCGCACCAGGCGGTCCATGCCGGCGATGCCGATGGCCGACAACAGGCCACCGATGGTGGTGGGAATCAGCGTGACCAGCAGCGCCACCAGGAACACCAGGGGCAGGCTGCCATTGGCGAAGTGGGCGAAGGGCTGCAAGGTCACGACCACCAGCAGGAAGATCATGGTCAAGCCGATCAGCAGGATATCCAGCGCCACTTCGTTGGGGGTTTTCTGGCGTTTGGCGCCTTCCACCAAAGCGATCATGCGGTCGAGTGTCGATTCACCAGGGTTGGCGGTGATGCGAATCACCAGCCAGTCCGAGACCAGCCGAGTATTGCCGGTGACGGCCGAGCGGTCGCCGCCGGATTCGCGGATCACTGGTGCGGATTCACCGGTAATCGCCGCTTCATTGACCGCCGCAATACCCTCGATGACTTCGCCGTCGCCAGGGATCATTTCCCCGGCCGCAACCCGCACCACATCGCCTTTGCGCAGGCTGGTGGCGGGCACTACCGTGAAGCTGCCGTCTGCCTCCTGGCGTCGTGCACTCAGGCCTTCACTGCCAGCCTTGAGGCTGTCGGCACGGGCCTTGCCACGGCCCTCGGCCAGGGCTTCGGCGAAGTTGGCGAACAGCACGGTGAACCACAGCCACAGGGCAATCTGCACTGCGACAAAGGTCGGCACGCTGCTGTCCGGCACCAGGCACAGCACGGTGGTGAGGATCGCGGTCAGTTCGACCACCAGCATCACCGGCGAACGCTTCAACTGGCGCGGGTCCAGCTTGACGAACGCCTGGATCAGGGCCGGGCGCCACAGGGCCGAGATCGAGGTCTTGGCCGACTCCTGGGTCTTGACCGGAGCGGCATTGTTTACAGGCATATTCATGTTCATACCCCTTAGAAGCCCATGCTCAGGTGTTCAGCGATAGGGCCCAGTGCCAGCGTCGGCAGGAACGTCAGGCCGCCCACCAGCAAAATGGTCACGGTCAACAACGTCACGAACAACGGGCCGTGGGTCGGGAAACTGTCCTGGCCAATCGGTGCGCTTTTCTTCATCGCCAGGCTGCCGGCCAGGGCCAGTACCGGGAGGATGTAGCCGAAGCGTCCGATCAACATGCCCAAGCCCAGCATCAGATTGTGAAACGGGGTATTGGCGCCCAGGCCACCAAAGGCCGAACCGTTGTTGGCACTGGCTGAGGTGTAGCCATAGAGCAACTGGCTGAAGCCGTGGGGGCCAGGGTTGCTGATGGTTGCAGCAGTGGCCGGCACGCTGGCGGCAATCGCGCCGAGCACCAGTACGCCTACGGGCATCACCAACAGGGTCACCACCAGCAGTTGCACTTCCCGGGCCTGGAGTTTCTTGCCGAGGTATTCCGGGGTGCGGCCGATCATCAAGCCGGCGAGGAACACCGCGATCAGCACGTTGAGCAGCATGCCGTACATACCGGCACCGACGCCGCCGAAGATCACTTCGCCGACCATCATATTGACCAGCGCCACCATCCCGCTCAGGGGGTTGAGGCTGTCCTGCATGCCGTTGACCGAACCGTTGGACGCCGCCGTGGTGGTCACCGACCACAACACGGTGCCGGTAGTGCCGAAACGCATTTCCTTGCCTTCCAGGGGCGCAGTCTGCTCGACCGCCGGGTTGTTCAGGGTCGGGTTGGGCTGATACTCGGACCACAGCGACACCGAACCGCCAATCAGGAACAGCGCGAGCATGCAGCCGAGAATCGCCCGGCTCTGGCGCAGGTCCTTGACGTAGTGGCCGAAGGTGAACACCAGCGCCACCGGAATCAGGATGATCGCCGCCACTTCAAACAGGTTGGCCCAGGCAGTCGGGTCTTCGAACGGATGCGCCGAGTTGACCCCGAAGAAGCCACCGCCGTTGGTCCCCAGTTGCTTGATCGCAATCTGGCTGGCCGCCGGGCCGAGTGGGATCACCTGATCGACGCCCTGCATCGTCAGCGCGCTGACGTAGTGAGCGAAGGTTTGCGGCACGCCCTGCCAGACCAGAAAGAGCGCCAGCACCAGGCACAATGGCAGCAAGCCATAGAGGGTGGCGCGGGTCATATCCACCCAGAAATTGCCCAGGGTGCTGGCGGACTTGCGACCAATCCCACGGCAAAGGGCGACAAGCACCGCAAGGCCAGTGGCCGCACTGACAAAGTTCTGCACGGTCAGGCCGACCATCTGGCTCAGGTAGCTGAGGCTGGCTTCACCACTGTAGGACTGCCAGTTGGTGTTGGTCATGAAACTGACGGCGGTGTTGAACGCCTGCGTCCATTCCTGCCCAGGCAACTGCTGCGGGTTGAGCGGCAGGTAGTCCTGGAACAACAGGATCGCAAACAACAACAAAAAGCCCGCCAGGTTGAAGGCCAGCAGGGCCAGGGTGTACTTCTGCCAACTTTGTTCTTGTTGTGCATCGACCCCGGCCACGCGATAACACACGCGCTCGACCGGCCCGAACACTGGCGTAAGCCAAGTGCGCTGCCCTTCCATCACCTTGTAGTAGAACCGCCCCAGAAATGGCGCTGGAACCAGCACCACGGCGAAGAAGGCGATGATCAGCCAATAGTCATAACTGTGCATAGCCGCTCCTAGCCCCGATCCGCGCGCAACAGCGCAACCAGCAGATAAATGAATAGCGCCACGGCCAGTAGCAGTGACACCCCATCCAGAACACTCATGGAAGTTTCTCCGTCAGACGGCGACTGCCGCGTATGGAGGTATTGTCCGCAGGAGGGGCGTAAAGGAACGAGGGCGAGGGGGTGGAGGGGGCGTAAAGATGGCGTAAAGAGTGGGTTGGGCGTGAGGTTTTCGGGGCTGTTGAGGCCGCTATCGCGGGCAAGCCCGGCTCCCACAGTTGACCGGGTGCATCCTTGGGAATACGGCTAAATGCGGCAGCCGGGCTTGCCCGCAATAGCATCAGCCTATCCGCCGCCGCCCTACCCTGGTGCACGGAATTACGGTCGCAAACAACAAACTATCTCCCGGGCGACAGTTCCTGCCCTTTACGACGCCCTTTTCCAAGCTGGCATGGCCGCTGCAATGTCCTGAAACATTCCAAACCGTTCTGGGAGCAGCGCAATGAACACCCAACTCAAGCCCACCTTGGGCACCTTGCATCTGTGGGGCATCGCCGTGGGGCTGGTGATCTCCGGCGAATACTTTGGCTGGAGCTATGGCTGGGGCGTGGCCGGGACGCTGGGCTTTTTGGTGACGTCATTGATGGTCGCTGCCATGTACACCTGTTTCATCTTCAGCTTCACCGAACTGACCACCGCAATTCCCCATGCCGGTGGGCCGTTTGCCTACAGCCGGCGGGCGTTCGGCGAGAAAGGCGGGCTGATCGCCGGGCTGGCCACCTTGATCGAGTTCGTCTTCGCGCCTCCGGCGATTGCCCTGGCCATCGGCGCCTACCTGAATGTGCAATTCCCCGCACTCGACCCGAAACACGCAGCGGTCGGGGCCTACTTTGTGTTCATGGGCTTGAATATTCTCGGGGTGAAACTGGCCGCGACCTTCGAGCTGGTGGTGTGCGTGCTGGCCGTGGCCGAACTGTTGGTCTTTATGGGCGTGGTGGCACCGGCATTCAGCTTCAGCAACTTCGCCCTCAACGGCTGGGCGGGTGCCGACACCTTTGGCGCGCCGGCGATAGCCGGGATTTTTGCCGCGATCCCCTTCGCCATCTGGTTCTTCCTCGCCATCGAAGGCGCCGCCATGGCCGCCGAAGAAGCCAAGGACCCCAAGCGCACGATTCCCAAGGCTTATATCAGCGGCATCCTGACCCTGGTGTTTTTGGCCATGGGTGTAATGTTCTTTGCCGGCGGCGTGGGCGACTGGCGCACCCTGTCGAACATCAACGACCCCTTGCCCCAGGCAATGAAAACCGTGGTAGGTGAAAGCTCCGGCTGGCTGCACATGCTGGTGTGGATCGGCCTGTTTGGCCTGGTGGCCAGCTTCCACGGCATCATCCTCGGCTACTCGCGCCAGTTCTTCGCCCTGGCCCGCGCCGGCTACCTGCCCTCCTCCCTGGCCAAGCTGTCACGCTTCCAGACACCCCACCGGGCGATCCTCGCCGGCGGCGTGGTGGGCATCGCCGCCATCTACAGCGACGGCCTGATCAACCTTGGCGGCATGACCCTGACCGCCGCGATGATCACCATGGCCGTGTTCGGCGCCATCGTCATGTACATCATGAGCATGCTCAGCCTGTTCAAGCTGCGTAAGAGCGAACCGTTGCTGGAACGCACCTTCCGCGCGCCGGGCTACCCGATCGTGCCGGCCATTGCGCTGATCCTGGCGCTGGTCTGCCTGGTGGCCATGGCGTGGTTCAATACCCTGATCGGCCTGATCTTCCTAGGGTTCATGGCCGCAGGTTTCATCTACTTCCAACTGACCGCCCAAGACCGCGCCGATGCGCCAGCGGATGCGATGTTGACCGGGCTCTAAACCAGCGAGGCAGAACGGGCCTACAATGGAACGACTGACGAAAGCCGTCACTCAAAGCTGATAGTGCCGTGGGGAATCTTCCCCATGGCAGTCGGCCTCAAGGAGAGCCCTATGCCCTGGTATGCCTGGTTGATCATGGTGGTCGCCATCGGTTCGATCGTTGGTGGCTTGCTGATGCTGCGTGACAGCGCCAACAAAGTGGAACTGACCGACGAACAACGCAAACGTGTCGCCGAGCGCAATGCTCAGGCCGACGCCAAGGACGCGCAGGATCGCTGAAACAAACGCCCCGTGCTGACCGTTACCGGCAGCACGCCAGGCGAGTCGATCTAGATTAAGGCAAATTTGTAATCGCTCCGCGAAACAGCACCAAACCTTGGTTAATATGGCCCTATGTTTCAGAGGGCCCTCTCATGCGCTACTCGCACAATCACAAAGCTCAAACCCACCAGCGCATCATTAAAGAGGCGTCGGTGCGCTTTCGCCGCGACGGCATTGGCGCCACCGGCCTGCAACCCCTGATGAAAGCCTTGAACCTGACCCATGGCGGGTTCTACGCCCACTTCAAATCCAAGGACGAACTGGTGGAAAAGGCCCTGCAAGCCGCCTCCGCCGAACTGGACGCGCATTGCGCGATGCTCTTCAGCCAGGAACGACCGCTGGAAGCCTTTATCGACAGTTACCTGTCAGAGTGGCATCACACCTCCCCCGACCAAGGTTGCCCGTTGCCCACCATGTCCTCGGAACTGGGACAGCGCGGGCAACAGAGCCCCACCACCGATACAGTCCTCGACGCCCGGCTCAAGCAAATCGAAACCGCATTGGGCAGCCCCAATGCCGACGAACAAAGCCTGGTGATGATGTCGACACTGGTAGGTGCATTGGTCCTGGCGCGCAGTGTCGAAAACCCGGAACTGGCGACACGCATTCTCGATGTGGTGCGAGAAAGCCTGAAAACCGGGGTCAATACAGCCCCTGCCGACATAAAAAAGGCCGGTCAATGACCGGCCTCCTGCCTTGATTACTTAACCTCCAGCCTGTCGCGATTCTTCTCCAGCAGCGACTTGCCAATCCCCTTCACTTCCAGCAACTCATCCACCACCGTGAACGATCCATTGGACTCGCGATAAGCAATGATCGCCTTGGCCTTGGCCGCGCCAATGCCAAACAGATCACGGCGCAGGGTTTCAGCGTCCGCTGCGTTGAGGTTGACCTTGGGGGTGGGTTGTTCGCTTGCGCTCAACTGAGCCGCGAGCGGCTGCGGCGCCTCAGGCTTGGCCGATGGGGCGGCGATCGACACGGCGGACAGGCTGGTGAGGAAGGCAAAAAGCAGGGAGGAAAAAACGGATCTACGCATTAGAGACGCTCCATGACATCAGTGGGAAAAGCAGCTTTCCGAAGCTGCTTTTCAAACTTAGGTGATGTGGGGGGATAGTCAAAAATGGGTGAGTTACAACATATGGCAGCCGAAAATAAGCGCCGCCCTCCTCCAGCAACCACGTGGCCAGGGGCTGGAGAGACAAAGTAAAATCAACACCTGCCTGAAATATCAACGCTTATCTAAACGCCCTGTGTCGGAGCAGGCACTGATTGCTTCATCTTGCCAGGTGAATTGGATATCATGGAATTTTTCGAAAAGAAGCGAGCCGGGACGAAATGCGAATGTCGACAGACCTGTACTCTGTAGCGGTAATTGGAACAGGCACTATGGGTAAAGGAATAGTACAGATCCTCGCGCAGTCGAATCAAATCTCGACCGTATTCTGGAAAGGGCGCAGCCTTGCTTCTGTTAATGACTCTCTAGTTGAGTTGGAAAACCAATGGAGTCGCCAAGTAAAAAAAGGCCGCCTGGAAGAATCACTTGCCCGTCAATACCGCGAAAAAATAGTTACTGTTGAGCATTACACTTCACTGTCTGACTCAAAGCTAATCATTGAAGCTATTGCAGAGAACATGGATGCCAAACAAGCGATATTCAAAGAACTTTCGACTATTTCCTCATCCGAAATGGTCCTGGCTTCAAATACATCCTCGCTGTCAATCACCGGACTAGCCTCGCTGTGTGCCTTCCCTCAAAACGTAGTTGGCCTACACTTCTTCAATCCGGCGCCGGTCATGAAACTAACTGAAGTTATTGCTGGACTAGCCACTTCAAGTGACACGCTTGACTGGGCGGTTAATTTTTCCAAGGGCTTGGGGAAAGAGCCTGTCATTGTTAACGAAGCCCCCGGATTCATCGTCAACCGCATGTTGATTCCAATGATCAACGAAGCCATCGGTATTCTTGCAGAGGGCGTCGCCACGGCCGAGGAAATTGATAAGGCGATGCGCTACGGCGCCAACCACCCAATAGGCCCGTTGGCACTTGCGGACTTGATTGGCAACGATGTGAATCTCTCGATCATGGAAACACTACACAATGAAACAGGCGACCCAAAATATCGTGCCCATGCGCTGCTGAGAAAAATGGTCAGAGCCAATCATCTCGGTAGAAAAACAGGCCAGGGTTTTTATAAATACTAATTCGTAAACAATGCGCTTTCAAAGTGCGTTGCAGAAGGGAGATATCAATGATACATGCAACCGCACTTATAGATGATGGTGCAAAAATTGGAAATAATGTCAGTATTGGCCCTTACAGTATTGTTCATAAAAATGTCGTTATCGGTGATAACACCGAGATCGGGGCTTACTGCGAAATTGGCTTGCCGACAAAGCTTGCAAACGGACGCCCGTTGATCATTGGCAAAGACGCCGTCATCCGCTCTCACAGCGTATTTTATGAAGGCTCGACTTTTGGTACAAACCTGGTTACAGGCCATCGAGTCACAGTAAGAGAGCTGACAACAGCTGGCGACGGTTTCCAGATTGGCACTTTGGGCGATATCCAGGGCCACTGCGAGATTGGCGACTATGTCAAATGCCATAGTAATGTTCACATTGGACAGCACTCGACAGTAGGCAACTACGTCTGGATCTTCCCCTACGTGGTCCTGACCAACGACCCTCACCCGCCGAGTGAAGTGATGGCAGGCGTAACAATCGAAGATTTCGCGGTCATCGCCACCATGTCGGTCATACTGCCCGGCGTTACCGTCAAAAAGGGTGCCTTGGTAGGTGCCCACAGCTCCGTGAATAAGGACGTCGCTCCAGATGCCGTGGTTGCCGGCTCGCCCGCAAAGTTTATTTGCGGCACGGAGAAGATCAAATTGAAGGATGGTTCGGGGAATCACGCCTATCCATGGCGTCGCCATTTCCACCGCGGCTATCCAGAGAAAGCCGTCACTGAATGGATCAAGGAATTTTCGTAAGACCCGCTGACGTCGGCTCATCGGTAAACCTTTTCACAGGTCTCACCGATGAGCCAGATAGTACTTCAAGGCTCCAGGCGACGCTGCTGGTAGATCCAGTCCACGATCTCACCATCCGGAGCATATCCACTGACCGTATCGCGTAGCAGTTGACGGACCCGGCTGTAGTCGTCCGCATCAACCGCTGCCAGTAGTTCTGTCAGCTTCCCTTTGAGTATCTCCCAATCCAGATGATCCTCGTTGGCACTCATAATCATCGGATGCTGGGTGGCTACTACGTTGTCGCCAATCAGCAGCTCTTCGTAGAGTTTTTCACCGGGACGCAACCCGGTGAACTCAATGGCAATATCACCATGAGGGTTTCTATCCGAGCGAACACTCAAGCCAGACAGATGAATCATCTTCTCTGCCAACTCGACGATTCTCACCGGCTCGCCCATATCGAGCACGAACACATCCCCGCCCTGCCCCATTGAGCCCGCCTGGATCACCAACTGGGCCGCTTCAGGGATAGTCATGAAGTAACGCGTGATCTTCGGGTGAGTGACCGTGAGCGGTCCACCTGATTTGATCTGCTTGTGAAACAACGGAATAACCGAGCCGGACGAACCCAATACATTGCCAAAGCGAACCATGGTGAAACGGGTCTTATTGACGCGGGAAACATTGGTCTTGTCGCCAAACAATACCGGTGCCAACTCACGGCTCAACGCCTGCAACGTCAATTCGGCCAAACGCTTGGTACTGCCCATTACATTGGTCGGGCGCACAGCCTTGTCCGTGGAGATCAGCACAAAGTTGGAGACCCCCGCCTGCAGCGCTGCCTGGGCGGTGTTCAATGTACCAATGACATTGTTCAGAACACCCTCTGCAATGTTGTGCTCAACCATCGGTACATGCTTGTAAGCTGCCGCATGGTAGACAGTATCGACATGCCAGGTTTTCATCATGTCGAGCAATTTTGCCTGGTTGCGTACCGAACCTAGGATCGGCAGCAAGCGAACTGGCAGCGACTCACGGGTAATACGCTGCTCAAGCTCGGACAAGATGCTGTAAAGGTTGAACTCACTGTGTTCGAACAGCAACAAAGTAGTCGGACGCAACGCCAGGATCTGCCGGCACAGCTCTGAACCAATAGAACCTCCCGCCCCCGTCACCAGGACGCTCTGTCCCTTGATGCAATGCTCCAGCAGGTCGCCCTGGGCCGGCACGGCATCACGCCCGAGCAAGTCGGCAATGTCTACTTCCTGAATGTCATCGACCTTCACCCGGCCACTGGCGAGATCCATGAAACCCGGCACGCTGCGTACGTGCAGCGGAAACCCTTCCAATAGGCCGAGAATCTCACGACGCCGCGCACGATTGGACGACGGAATGGCCAACAGAATTTCCTGGGCCCCCGTGGTGTCGATCATCTGTTGAATGTGCTTAGGCTTGAACACTTGGAGGCCGGAAATGACGCGATCCGAAATGCTGCTGTCGTCATCAATAAAAGCCACCGGGCGCATGACCCGTCCCATGCGAAGTGCGGCAACCAGTTGATTACCGGCAGCACCTGCGCCGTAGATCGCGACCTTGGTCAGGCCATCATCACGACTAGTAAACGGTACATGCTGGGCTGCCGCAAACCAGTCACCCAAAAAGTACTGGCGCATGGCCAGGCGCAAACCACCAATCATGATCAGACTGAGCCACCAGTAGTTGAACACGATAGAGCGTGGCACGACATTTTCGTGGTTGCTGTACCAATAGACGACAACCCCGAGAATTAGCGCCGACAGGCTGACCGCCTTGATGATAGCGATGAGCGCATCATTACCGAAGTACCGCATTACGGCGCGATACATGCCAAAACGGATAAACAGCGGGATCGAAACGATGGGTGCGCTGATGAACAGCCATGAATGCAAGACGATGGGGTTGACCAACTCGTCTATCCCGAGACGAACAACAAACGCCATCCACAGGGCGATCCAGACCAGCACGATATCGGCGATGACCTGGAGGATCCGTTTGCGTCTGCGAGGAAGACTCAGCAAATATGCCCGTAATTTATCCATGTTGTTACCGACTACCCCTTACTACAAACAATTGAAAAAACGCTTGACGGGCGCCGTCCACCCGTCGCTCTGATGAATTAACACGCCTAATGTCGTGGTTTTCACGGCATCATCAGAGTCCCACGCCCAACAAATCATACAGACTTAAGTATCCAAGCCAAAAAAATGCCCCCAGCCGTCTGCCTAGTTGACGGGGCTGGATGTGTATCCTGTTTCAACCAGCTTTCTGATAATCAACGGGCCCAACGCCTTTTCGGAAAAATACACCGATGCCAGGGGCGTCAAATGACCATAGTCGAACGTTACCAGGCCGGTTTTTCGGTCATCTCCCAGATACGTAAGGCAGCCGTCCTGATCACAAAATACGCTGATCGCCGACAGATACTCAAAACCTCCGGCACCCTGCGTGTATTGCTGCGCCAAGAGTTTATCAGTCTCAAGCGGCACAGGCAGAAGGTTACTGGATATCCGGCGCGGGGTTTGCGACCAGTATTTCCTTATGACCAATTGATACAAGTTTTGATCAAAACGGGGAACCGGCCCTACGACAATAACTCTCTTCACTCCGGCCCCTGTGGCTTCGCGTGCGAGTTCCTTAAAACTGTTGACCGAGTCATGGCCTTCAAGTTGCGCGATAACCAACACGTCCGGTTTTTCCTTGCGCATCACCTCCAGCGCAAACTCGTTTGATCGGTCGCAATACTGGCGCCCCCCTGTAGCGCGCCCTGGCAGGTTTGCCTCGCAACCTGAACTGGCTACCTGAAGGAGAGAGACATCGTGGGGTAACGTTTCCCTTAAACCGTACGAAAACTGCTGGGCATGGGAGTCGCCCCAGACCATTACCTTGGTATTGCTGACCGGGGTGTAGCAGCTCGCATCAATCTGTTGACGTGGTGTCATCGTCGCATTGCCCGCCCGATAGCTGTCGACATCAAAGAAGTCGCACTCGAACCTATACTTTTCAAACAGTCCGTGTTTGCTGGAATATGCCCAGCCGGGCAAGGAGTTCTCAAAATATTGAGCAAACCCCTCTCGCTCCTTGAGCGAAGACGGCAATCCAAAACGGTCAACAAAGCCGTTTTTTACAAAGGTCATGCCTCCGACTACGGCAAGTGTACCGCCGATGACAAGTAGCACTGGGGCCTTGGGGAATTTCGGGCTGATCTTGCGTAGCGGTAACTCGAGGAACCTGTAAGTCACATAAGCCAGCAAAACACTGACGCCTACTGCGAACATGCCGGAAAGAAGATTTAACTCATCCCCCCCTATGATCCGAATGAAGGTAATGACAGGCCAATGCCACAGGTAAAGGGGGTAGCTGATTAGGCCAATCCATACCAAAGGCTTGCTGGCCAGGAGCTGGCTATTCAGCCACGCCCGTGGACCTGCAAGGATCATCATCACGGCACCGCTGACCGGCATCAACGCCCAAAAACCTGGAAAAGCCTTGTATTTATCGATCAGGACAACCGAGGCGAACAAAAAGAACAGCCCCAGTACGGAGAGAATATTGCTGGCGCGCAATGAACCTATTGCGACTCCCGGCACTGACTTACCGAACACAGAGAAGTACGCGAGCAGGCTACCGGACAGTATTTCCCAGAACCTATATTGCGGCATGTAGAAGGCTGCGGAAGGGTTCACCGACAGTTTATAAAGGCCTGCGCCGAAGGAAATCAACGCCATGCCGATCAGGAGTGGCAGTACCAGGACCCGCCGCCGCCAAAAAACCCAAGCTGCCAGAGGAAACAAAATATAAAACTGCTCTTCGACACCCAATGACCATAGGTGAAGCAGGATTTTTAGTTCTGAAGATGTATCGAAATAGCCTGACTCCTTGTACAGCACCAGGTTTTGGATAAACCCGATACCACCTAGGATATGCTTGCCCAGAAACTTGAACTCCGCCGCCATCAGCGCAAACCAACCTACCGCGTAACAGGCGAGCAGAACGATGATCAACGCAGGAAAAATGCGGTTAACCCGGCGTTTGTAGAAATCAAAAAAACTAAAATTACCGGCCTCAAGGCCTTTAAAAATAATGCTTGAGATCAAATAACCAGAGATGACAAAAAAAATATCAACACCAATAAATCCGCCACGCATATAAGCCGGAAAGGCGTGATACAAAACAACTGAAATGATCGCGAATGCACGTAACCCATCGATATCAGGCCGGTAGCTCAAATGGGATGCCAATGAGTGGTTTTTTTTCACTTCCTCATTGTGTCCTTGGATCATTGCCCTGCCACCCATCTAACCGAACTCCCGAGATAAACACTCTAAATGCCGCATTGATTCACTTGCTCCAATTGCACACCGGCGGCGCTACTCTCTCTGCCCAGCCCTGTATTTGACTGCCAGGAACACCAGTGGAAGATACGCAATAACAGTACCCAGCCCTGCGTCCAGCCCAAAAAGCGCCACCGCCAATGCCAACGGCAGCAACCACACCAGATTGATGACAGCTACCGTGAGGCTGACGGGCAAATGGCGTCCATATTGACGGCTTGCAAATTGGTAAGCATGACTGCGATGGGCTTCATAGACCTTATCGCCCCGGGCAAGGCGCCGAATGAGGGTAAAGGTCGCATCCACGATAAAGACCCCCAGCATGATCAGCCAGGCGAAGAAAAACTCACTGCCGGCCCAGGCAGCCTGAATAGAAAGACCTCCCAGAATGATCCCCAGAAACCCACTGCCTGCGTCGCCCATGAAAATACGGGCTGGCGGGAAATTCCAATACAAGAAGCCAGCCACAGACACGCTCAACAACAAGGGCGCCCACATCATTGCCGGCTGCCCACTCAAAAAGTAAATCAGCGTCAAGCCGAGACAGGCACAGATGGCCTGCAGACTGGCAAGACCATCAATACCGTCCATGAAGTTGTATAGATTCAGCATCCAGACCAAATAAAACACGGCTAGGACATGACCTGCCCAACCAAGATCGAACGTAACACCAAAAGCGGTAATTGCCGGTAGCCCTTGCATCCAGGACAAAGTCCAGATCGCGGCGGAAAAATGCCCCAACAGGCGCCAACGGGCAGCAATATGACCATGATCGTCCATAAAACCGATGACAGCGACCAACAACCCAGCCCCCAGCAGCGCGGCACTCTCAGCAACCGTTATCAACTGGACAAACGCCAGCCACACGAGTGCAAGCGCAAACGTCAGTACAATAGCCACTCCACCGCCGCGTGGGGTCGGGACCGTGTGCGAACTACGGGCATTAGGAATATCAATGATGCTGCGGCGCAACGCGTATTGACGCAAGAGTGCCGTCAAGGCCAGGGAAACCAAGGCAGCAACGGGAAAGATGTACCAGTAGTTCATTCAGTACGCTCGCTGAAATAGTGCTGCGCAGTAACATCAAGACCTTGCTTGAGTGTCATTGGCGGCTGCCAACCCAACACCTCGCGCGCCTTGGTAATATCGACTTGCAGCGAGCCGCAAAGACGTTGGGACAGCGCTTTTTTGCCTAACAACGTCGCCCCCCAGACCAGCACCCATTGTGGAACCGGTATAAGCCTGGCAGGTGCGCCGAGGGATTGTGCAAGTTCGCGTAGCAGTTCAGTAGTCGACACATCCTCCCCGTCACTCGCCAAAAAGGTCTCATTGGAAGCAGCCGGGTGAGTCGTACAGGTCAAGATCAGGCTCACGAGATTATCCAGCGCAACCAGGCTTCTTTGGTTGCGTATGGCACCAAATGGCAGAGGAACACGCTTCACGAGCCATTTCATCATGCTTTCAAAGTTCGCTTTGACTCCCGGCCCATACACAAGAACCGGTCGGATAATCACCACCTCAAGCCCAGTCTCCAGCGCAAGGGCCTTCAGCGCCTCCTCCGCCTCCATCTTGGATACACCGTAAGGATCAACGGGCGCCGACAGATCGGTTTCGCGAAAAGGGCGACCTGGAGCGGTTTGCTCGCCGTTGACCTTCACTGAACTGACGAACACAAAACGCCTGGCTCCCGCGGACGCGGCACTCCGGGCCAACGCAAGGGTGTGCCCGACATTAACCCGCCGAAACGCCGCAAGTGGATCCGCTTCGGTGTCGTTCATGACGTGAACACGCGAGGCGAGATGAACAACAACATCTACGCCCTGCAAGGCTGGGTGCTCTGGTGACACAGCCGAGAAATCGGGAAGCACCACGTATTCAACATCTGACGCCAAAGCATCCGGCAGACGACGGATAAGGGCACGCACCTGATAATCAGTGCTCCCCTGCAATTGTTGAATCAGATGACGGCCGACAAAACCGCTGGCGCCGGTGACCAATAACTGGGTTTTCATTTCTTTTGCCTCAAAACCGCCAACACCAGACACAAACCAGCGAATACCAACTTATCCCGTGGGCGTCTGCGGCACTTCGCGGCACTGGTCGCCAAGCGCAGCAGGTCCAGGCGCCCCAGCCCGATCCAGCGCCGGACAAAAGGTTCGTTAGCCATACCGACCATGCCGGCGATCAGTGCTGCTTGATTCAGCCACCAACCATCTAACACTTGGGAAAGGCGTTTCTTGAACGCCTTTGAGCCGCTATTCACCCCGACCTGGTTACCACCGTGCTGGCGATAGCGCATATAAGGCCGGCTATCGATCACCCACTTGAATCCGTGTGAACGGCTATACGCATAACAATACCAATCATGCAACGTTACACCCTGTACTTGTACAAAACGACCGTTGATATGCTGTTGAAGCTCAACAAACAGACGCCGGGAAAAGACGTAAGTGCACCCAGGCCCGGCCGCTTCAAACAAATGATCGAACGCAACCTGAGGTTGCGATTTGACAATGATCGACTCACGACCATCCGGCCAGAATGCCGTTACATTGCCGGAGTAGCCGTCAGCCCCAGTATCGTTCATGTGCTGCGTGGCGCTGGCAAGTTTGTCTGCCAGCCATATATCGTCCTGGTCAGCGAATGAAAAATAATCAAAGCCATCAGTGGGTGCTTCATTGACCAGGCGGAAAAAATTTCGTGCCGCACCGCCAAATTTTTCACCGTGGGCCAGACATTTGACTCTTGAGTCTCTCTGGCACAGTTGATCGACCCATTCTTCGGTACCGTCGTTGGAGCTGTCCACGCTGATCAGAATCGAAACGGATACGCCAACTTGTCCTAGGATCGAATCGACCTGCTCGGCCATCCAACGCATGCCGTTATAAGCAGCAAGCAGAACCAGAATACGTGGCTGCATCAGAATCCACCCTTAGTACTTAACCCAAAAACAATCCTTGGAATATCACGTCCTAAAAACGACATTCAACGTACCCCGCCCAACTTTTTCTGCCAGCCATGGCTTGCACCGCGCATCATCATTCTGAGTGATTTGAGCTTACTGTCGTCAATCAGCAGATTAACGAAAAAGCGTAGTATCAGCGCAGAGAACATACGTTTTCTCCAACATGCCGGCGTATGGCGCATACGGCAAACAGCGACAGTATTACGGAAGAAAAAATAACGACGCACGGGGGAGTATCTAAAAAAGCTCAAGCCAAAAATCTTTACGGGGGGAGCATCAGACAATGCATGTCCCATTTCCACATTCAGACAACCGTACAAGGTATAGCCCTGGTCACGGACCCGAAAGCACCACTCTGTATCCGTAAAATCGACGAACATGCCCTCGTCATAGCGAATACCTTCGATCCACGCCCGAGTACTGATGAACATACCCGAGGTAATGAGCGCATCCGCCTTCACCAGGCCATGCTCATCATCAGAACTGAAAACCGGCTTGATAACCCCGTCGACGGAACTGTAAAAAGGAAAGTTAATTTTCTTTCCATCACGACGATCAAAAAACGCCGGGCTGACCGCAATACAACTGGCATCCTTTGCCTTGGCGCTCATCATCGCCTGATACAGCCTTGCAATCAGATCGGGTTCCGCATGACTGTCCTGATCGAACGTCACGACGTATTGCATACCCGCTTCAATCGCCATTGCGAAGCCAGTATTGAGTGCGGCGCCCAACCCCTGGTTGCCATTGAGCGAGACATAATTGACCCGCGCGCGCACTTCAGGTGCCTGAGCCAGAAATGATTCGCTCCCGCCGTTATCGACCAACACCAGAAACTCAACCTGCGCTGCCAGGGAAGTCAGCAACTCATCAAGAACCTCAATATCGGGATTATAACCGACGACTATTGCTGCAACAGTATCCAACTTACCTCCTGACTTCAGCGTGCAACGCCGAAGGTTCTTGATTTTTTATCACAACAGACCAGTACCACAATATCACCAGAAACCCGAAGGAGTTAAAGAGAACGGGATTACTCAATGACATTAGCAGGTACATAAACATTATCAGACGGCTGGATGAGCCTTGCACACTCGCTAAATACTTTCGATTAGGAAAGAGCAACACACTGAACAGCAACAGTGACAACGGAAGCCCTACATATCTAACAGAGTCCATCCAGGTAATTTCAGTTTGAGCAGCCAGCTCACCATAACCTTCGGTATAGTAATATGTTCCAAGACCGTTACCGAACACCAGCATTTTCCAATCCGCCACATTCAGAAAAGATATAATGTGGCCAATTTTTATGTTATTTGACTGTTCATCGGAGCTGAACATACTGGTTTCTGTTAACAGGTAGCCCACACCCAGAATGATTACCGGCACCAGAGCACACAACATCAACAGTCGCGCAGACCAATTTTTGTTGTAAAAATACAGCACCAACATGGAAACAGCGGCCATTACGATCAACCCCCTAGAGGCGGACCAGATAATAGCCATTAAAATAACAACCACAAAGAAGAGTGACCAAAAACGTTTCACTTGTAGAAAATCAAGAAAAAACAATGACAGCGGAAGCAATAGAAACGGGGAAGAACGGTGATGAAGCATAAACATATCTAACCCGCCAAAGCTGCGCAGACCGTAGTATCCAAGCTCATTGGCATTGTAAAAATCGAGCAGCATCACACTCAAAGACGACCCTGGCTCAACCATCAGCATAAAAGAAAATACGCACATGATAAGTGCAAATATAGCGCCTACCGCCTTCACAATCAGCGCCATATCAACTTTAAATTCGACAATCGAATAGATAAGAAATAGCGAGACAGCCCCCAATATCATTTGCCGGGAAAAATCAGCATCGGCGCCGCCTAATAAACCTAGTAAAAAACCATATAAAAAAATCAAAAAGACAACAACTGGCGCAATTGTTTTAATAGGTCGACTAATAAAGACGTACACCGCCATTAAAAACAGAGGCACAAAAAACAGCTTGTTTAATACAAATACCGGCAACAAAACCGTCGACAGGCAATAAAAAAACAGGATCCACTTTACAATCCGACTAGTCATGAAAAACTCGCGAGCGACTTACAAAAATAGCATTCATCGAAACTTCCTCGCCAAGATCATTTTCGCCAGCAGCTTTATTTTCTTCCCAATAGACATCGCGACGAATAAACGGATAGCGAGCCCCCCCTGAAGCCGGGACAGTAGCAAAAACGTATCCAAGGAAATATCCACTTTCAAGGAACCTTTTGGCTCCTCAAAAAAAGCTGTATCTCCCAGCCCGTCACCACTTGAAACCAGCGGGTTAGCGTAAACCTGCCCGTCGTACAAACATTTCAGATAGCGCTCTTTTACCGAGTCAAAGGCATTAACCTTCTCAATAGCACAAAGCACCTCTTCGTCGTACCTATAGTCCGCTATAGAACCCATCACAGCATCAATATCAGTTCGCTTAAGCCTGTCCGCTGGTGAGTAGCCTTGAACCGGAGAGAGCAGCCCCACACACCGCTGCCCTTTGACGAACTGCTCTGCGAACGCAGTCCCACCTGGCAACGGGTGGCTATCAACGTAAAAATCCGCCTTACTGACCAATTCACTGTACTCCTGAAAATCAAGGTGTGCCCTGATACTCAGTCTGGAGCGATATCGGAGTTTTAACGGCCACCACCAAAACGCTTTTTTAACATCACTGCCGATAACCAGGAATGTTGAGGCAGGATAGTCATCAAGAATACGTGCTACCAACTTAAAAATACTGAAGCCTTTGCGGGGTTTGTACTTTATGTCTGAGCCCGCAGAAATGAAAAGCAACGGGGCCTGCATTGCTGGTTTAAAATTATTGGCCATAACGCCGTGAGGGATGTTCACCGGGATTCCCAGGAAGCTCTTTCGCCCCTGAATATGCTTGGTCAAATCAAAGCGGCAACCATGGCCACTGAGTTCGAAGTAATAGTCTGCAATCGAGCTCCCATAGGAGAAAACGTGGTCGGCATGATTGACAAAATACACTTCAAGCCCAGAAATGCGTTTTGCTACGCCACACGCTACGACCACCAGAATATCGTCAGGATGAATATGCAGTACGGCCTTTTCATAGCTCAGCAACAAACACACTATCTGCGTCAGCGCATCAACAGGACATGTAGCAATGACGACGCTGGTCTTATCAAAAAATCTGCAAACCTGGGCTTTCGCATCTGGTGCGGCCTGGCGTGAGATCAAAAGATCGGTACGTTCAGGGTGCATAGAGGCAAGTTTTTCCATCAATCTCGTATGCCCACCTGTCATGTAGGGCTCGGTCACGACATGCAAAACCCCTCCACGCTGATTGGGCGTAGCCCCGAAGGTTGAGCCCGCCATTGAGAGACAGCGTTCAATCAGGTTCGCTTCAACAAGCGGCGCATCATGAATCCCTACATCCGCAAACCAAAGCAGGTTGCCATAAGCACTCGCTAACGCGAGCGCCTGATTCAGATCAGCCGTCCCATTAATGGCAGTTTCAAAGTCCTTAAATAGTTTTTTCAAGCGTGATGTTCCAGCTTCTTATGAAAATAATCATCAAGCCTTAGATATACAAAAACATACATAACCAGACTGTAAACCGCATAATTTACCGCATAAGCCCAAGTAGCAGCTTCGACCCCCCACCATTGCGTGAATGCAATGGTCAATAAATACAAGGAAACACAAAATATAATTTCAGTAGTAATAAAGACCTTGACCATAGCCCGACTGAGCATGACATACGCCATAATCCAGCTGAATATCTTCAGGCAGTCGCCCACTACTTGACCAGCAAAAAACATCCTTACAGGGTAGAAGTCAGAGGTAAACAGCACGGCCACGACGAAGTCCCGAAGCACATACATTGCGGCGGCAGCTAACAGGGCAACCGGAAAAATCAGTTTATAACCTTGTATTATTTCTGTTTTTACTTCTGCCGCTGTTTTCAACTCAGAAAGCTTGGGCAGGTAATAGACACTCAACGTGGTCGTTACCAACAAAAGATAAGCGGCACTCAGGCGCCACATAGCCTCCCAGTAGCCAGCCATCTCCCAGCCGTACACCGTACCGATATGATTCCTGACCAACATCTGCGCCAATGGCGCACAAGCAGCAGAAACAACTGCCATCAAAAAAAAGGCAAATAATTTTTTCGCAATTTGCTTGTCTGGGCGTCCAAACAAAAACGAAAGTTTAAACCAGTGCGTTCGCAAGCATAATAATAATGTCACGACAAAACTGATGGATTGATAAACTACCAGCGCTACAAGCGCACCATACAAACCAAAACTGGTTGCCAGGTAAAACGTCACGCCAAAGGATAAGAAGCTACCAGCGATATTCGCGACGATGTACAGTACGATTTCCTTTCGCCCGTTCAATATCGCCAGCAGCAATATGTTCAACGAGAAAAAAACCACGACACCGGCAAACCAAAGAAAAACACCGCCCAAGGCGGCATCTTTCAGGAATAGAGATGCAAGTTCTTTATTATATAAAGCGACAATTAATGCGACTACAAGACTACCCAGAATAGCTACAAACCCTGCTGTTCTCCACAGTTTGATCTGTTGCTCAGGCTCCTCATGATATTCAGCAGTGTACTTGACGACGCCATTGGTAATGGCGCCGCCTGTAAATATCGTGATGACCTGCAAAGCATTCTGAAACTGCCCTATTGCAGCATACCCAGCTGGCCCCACATAGATAGCCAAGACCTTATTAAGACCCAGCAAGGTAAGCATTTTAATGGCAACAGCAATACCATTTAACAAGCTGGTCCGAACAAGATTCATACGGCGTCCGGTTTAAAACTATTGCAGGCTTCGACTACAACCCGAGCCTCATCGATAGATAGCGTGGGTCCTATTGGCAAGCTGAGAATTTGCTCGTGTATTTGTGTCGATACCGGGAGTTCCTGATCCTTCAGCTCAGCATATGCCTGCTGGAGGTGAGGTGGGATCGGATAATGGATGAGCGTCTGTATACCTTGAGCCGCAAGGTGAGCTTGAAGCTTATCTCTCTGAGCACAGAGCACCGTATAGACATGCCATACATGGCATTCGTTAACCGAGGCGTTGAATGCGGCATCAGCTGGCAAGGTAATCGCCGGGTTGATGATCGACTTACTGTACAGCTCAGCGAGTTCACGACGATATGCGGTTTGTTTGTCCAGGTGCTTTAACTTCACGGACAAACACGCTGCCTGCATTTCATCAAGTCGGCTGTTTACGCCGCGATAGACGTTTTTATATTTTTCATAGGAACCGTAGTTCCCCAGCGCACGAACCGTTTTGGCCAAGGCTTCGTCATTGGTCGTAACGGCCCCCGCATCACCCAATGCACCGAGATTTTTTCCAGGATAGAAGCTAAATCCAGATGCATGCCCCCAACTGCCGGCCTTTTTTCCGTCGACCTTCGCGCCATGTGCTTGCGCCGCATCTTCAAGCACCAGCAAGTCATGGGAACGGGCAAGCTCCATAATTTTAGGCATATCGGCCAGGCGACCGTAGAGGTGAACCGGTAAAATCATCCTGGTTTTTGATGTGATCGCGGCTTTTGCATTAACCGGGCAAATATTGAATGTCTTCGGATCAGGTTCGACCAATACAGGAACCAATCCGTTTTCCGAAATGGCAAGGATACTGGCGATGTAGGTATTGGAGGGAACGAGAACCTCATCACCTTCACTGAGGCGGCCCAGCTCTTTCCAGGCACGAATGACCAATACAAGGGCATCCAGTCCATTGGCAACGCCAATGCAGTGCTCGGTACCACAATATTGGGCAAACTCATGCTCGAATGCCTGGAGCTCTTTCCCACCGATATACCAACCGGAATCAACAACGCGTGTACAAGCAGCTACCAGCTCATCGCGGCACAGATCATTTATAGACTTCAAGTCAAGAAATTTTATCATTTACCAAGCACTCGTTTACTTTGACAGAGCCAGAGCCCGCTTCAACTATCGCCCCAATTAGCCGGCAGTTCTCAGCAGAAAATCAGTGTACTTTCTATATTCTAAGACTGATTAACCAGGCTTTTGAATACCGAATAATCCCTTATATAATCACGCTCGTCATAAACGGCACTTGCCAACACCAGCAATACGCAATCCGGACTGAAATCATGCATTTCTCGCCAGATCATACGATCGATAATGATAGCCTTGTCAGGAGCGTCCAGCCACACCTCCTCCTTGTTCACGCCATCATCAAGCTTCATCAGGCAGCGCCCAGACACGCATACAGCCACCTGCATCAATTCCTTGTGCGCGTGAAATCCTCGTGGAACACCTTCTTTTGTTTCAGTGAGGTAGTAAACTCGTTTAATTTCAAACGGAACATGATTTTCATATTCCAGCGCGACCAACTGGCCCCGCTCATCACCTTTGGAGGTGATATCCAGAAACTTGATCAAACTCATGCTTGCTTCTCCGAGAGGCTATCGGATGTCGGAGCCTTTTCATCTTTTTCGCTAACGTTAAAGCCGCCGGTTGCAGGCCAATTTATCCCAAGCCTTGCATCACTCCAATGCAGCGCCCCTTCAGAGTCTTTATCGTAATAATCCGTGGTTTTATACAAAAAGTGCGTGTCATCTTCCAACGCAACAAACCCGTGAGCAAAACCCTCGGGGATCCACAGCATCAAGTTATTTTGGGAGCTTAGTTCTACACCGACCCATTGCAGGTACGTGCTGGACTCAGGCCGAATATCCACCGCCACATCAAATGCAGCCCCCCGCACCACACGCACGAGCTTGCCCTGGGCATGGGGAGCGCGCTGGAAGTGCAGCCCCCTCAGCACGCCCTTTGCCGAGCAGGAGTGATTGTCTTGAACAAACGCTCGCGGAACGGACAGCCCTAACTCTTTAAGTGCTGTATGAAACCGCTCTTCGTTAAAGCTTTCCATAAACCAGCCGCGATCATCGCCAAAAACTTTTGGCTCAATGATTACAACGTCAGGAATAGCAGTCTGAATCAGTTTCATGCCTTTGAGGCCTCTTCCAGAAGTTTCTGCAAGTACTGGCCATAGCCTGTCTTTTTCAGTTTTTCCGCCTGAGCACCCAGTTGCTCTGGGGTGATCCAGCCTTTATGGAATGCAATTTCTTCAAGGCAGGCGACTTTCAACCCCTGGCGGTGCTCAATGGTATGAACGAAGTGACTCGCCTCCAGGAGCGACTCATGAGTCCCCGTGTCCAGCCAGGCAAAACCACGGCCCAGCATTTCCACGGTTAATGACTTGTCATCCAGATAGGCGCGGTTGACGTCAGTGATTTCAAGCTCGCCACGCGGCGACGGCTTGATGCTCTTGGCAATGTCAACCACTCGATTGTCGTAGAAGTACAAGCCTGTCACTGCATAGTTGGACTTCGGTTTCGTCGGTTTTTCTTCGATGCTCAATGCCCGACCAGTGGCATCGAACTCAACAACACCAAAACGCTCAGGATCTGATACGTGATACCCAAAGACTGTCGCACCAGATGTCTGGGACATGGCGGAGCGCAAGTTATCGGAAAAGTGCTGGCCGTAGAAAATATTGTCGCCAAGGATCAGGCAGCAAGGATCGTCACCAATAAACTCCTCGCCAATCAGGAAGGCCTGGGCCAAACCGTCCGGACTGGGTTGCTCGGCATAGCTAAGCTGGATGCCGTACTGGCTGCCGTCTCCCAGGAGCTTTTTAAAGCAAGGCAGATCTTCAGGGGTAGAGATGATCAAGATTTCGCGCATGCCAGCCAGCATCAACACCGACAACGGATAGAAAATCATTGGCTTGTCGAAAATAGGCAACATTTGCTTGGATACACCCAGTGTCAGCGGGTGCAAACGCGTCCCGGAGCCGCCAGCGAGGATGATGCCTTTGCGTTTGATGTCCGTCATATCTGTAAGACTTCCTTAAATATCTGCATTACACCAGGCCAACACATGGGTGGACAGGTGAAAAATAGCGCGTAGCTTCTCGGTATTGAGCCGCAATTTCAATGCCTGCGGCCGGCAATTCGAAGTCGCCAACATAAAAACTTAATCTTTTCGGGGGATAGCCCCCCACCTGCGAGTGCCTCCTGCACGACACAGACAACCCTCAGTTCTAAGAAATGACCGTACAGGCCGGGCTGACCGACTCGCGCAATTATGATCCATCCACTGCGCGTCGCTGCCGTTTTTTATATGAATAAGCGGCCAAGCAGCAAGACCGCCCCACAGATGCCAGCAACACCACCTGAACTCAGGTATCAGGCGAGAGGTGAAGACGAAAAATGCTTATCCCGTTGGGCTATAGACAACAAGTTGCAGGCTAGTTTCCTTTTAAAATCAAATCCCGCATTGCCTGGGGAGCACAATGCGGATCGAGCGGCTATCTATTGCGACTTGTTCATACCCGCATCGCTACCCACCATGGTTGGCGAGCCAGGCTGCACGGACAATACTACCGACTGCGGTTGAGGCTGACGGTTTTTGACGAGATGACGAATCACGGCAATAAAGGCGCCAATAAAGCCACCCAGAACCAAGCCAAGCAGGATAATCATCGCTTTCTGGGGCTTCACCGGGCGCAAAGGCTCCAGCGCCTGCTTGTCGATAGTCACCAGTTTCAGCCGGCTCATATCAATGCTCAGGTTACGCAAACGGGCTACTTCGGCACGAACCGGCTGCACACCGGCCAGGAACAGGTCCTCGTTTTCACGACGATTCAGCACCTCAATCTCACGATTGGATTGGAGCAATTGCAGCTCTTTAGCAATCTGCGCGATACGACCCTCAGTAAAATCATCGGACTTACGCTGCATCAACGCAGTGCGTTCAGCCTCGAGCGCCTCGACGCCCATGAAGTACAGAGGGATTTGCTGATTGTTTATTTCGGTACGCATCACACTTGATGAGCCATTACGGTCTGACTCACCCAGAGCGGAAGGCGTGCTGGGTTTTCTGATTCCCAGGGACTTGGCGATTCCAATGGCCTCGTTCAACTGCGCCACTCGGTCAGTGCGCCCAGTCTTCAACTGTGCTCGCAATGCTTTGAGTTCATCCTGCAACTGCGCACGTCGCAAGCTGTCCGTTTCTCGCAGCGATGCTATCCGCGCCTCTTTATCAACCTCGTAGCTGGAACGGGCAGCATCAATCTTGCCCTTGAGCTCGTTCAACCGGTTTTTTACGATGACGTCCAGATCCGCCGCAATCTGCTCACGCTCCGTGGCAATCGCGTAATCGATGAAGCCGTTGAGAATGGCGACGCCATCAACACCTTTCGGATAACTCATCTCAAGCTTGATATAAGCACTGAGGGAGTTGGCTTTTTTCGGATCGGGCAGACTGAGCTCGATAGAGTTACGGTTGAACTCTTCGAAACTCTGCTCCAAGGTCCTGCCAGGCTGTTCAAAGGCCTTGAACAGCTTCTGGTTTGAACGAAAAAAACCCAAGCGGGTATCGTAGGACTCCAATGATGCGCCCACTCTGACAAGAGCATCACCAGGAGGAAGTGTATATATCTCGGAGCGATTCAAAGCATCAAGCTCGTTGATTGCGGCCGGGCGCAACACACTGCTGACTTCGTACTGAGGAGGCGTGAGGAACGCATAGATCGCAGCGATCAGCCCAGCGCCTGCTGTAGCGGCCATGACTAACTTTTTCTGCTTCCAGATAGCCTGAAAAAGCACAACGAGATCAATCTCGTCGGACGAAGGAATCGGGGGCGCGCGGAAGCTACTACTCACAACAAAAACCTGCCTTCAAAGAGAAACTGCGGGCTCGTTATGCAGACGATCTTGTGTTTTTTTTATATTTATAAGGGCGGCCAATAAACCCAGCGTCGCTGCCAGGCTCTGGACACACAAAATGACTGGAATCGAGAACAGGTTGCATTTTGCCATCTCGCCGTAACATTGCAAGGCTTGACATGCCTGTAAGGCAATTCCTATTTCGCGACCAAATTGCAGGATAGATGATTGTAGGGAGCCCTAAAGCCGCTACTTCCTGACGACAGAGCAGTGCTCAACGCATCGCAGTCCGGGGAACCAGCGTGCGCTACAGGCGACAGACGGTCTCCACCACTAATCAACCTACAACGCTGGCTTATGACGCTTTTTGGACTGGATCAGCAGGCTCAGGACCGGCCCCACCAACATCCCAACAATCAACGCCAACGTCACAAACACCGACACCGGCAGCTCCGGCGTAGACCACCCCAAGAACGCCAGGGCGACGTCTTGCTGGTTTTCCAGTACGAATGCCAGGATCGCCAAGGCGACGATCAGCACTATCAGTACCAGGGCGACGCGCTTAACACCGCGCATAAACTTCTCCTATCCCCAAAAAAGCTCAGACGCCGTCTTCTTCGTCTTCGTTCACTCGATCACGCAATTCCTTGCCCGGCTTGAAATGGGGCACGAATTTGCCGTCAAGGCTGACCGACTGGCCGGTTTTTGGGTTGCGGCCCACGCGTGGTGCGCGGTAGTGCAGCGAAAAGCTGCCAAAGCCGCGGATCTCTATTCGGTCACCCGTGGCCAGGCACTGGGACATTTGTTCAAGCATGGTCTTGATGGCCAACTCCACATCCTTGGATGAGAGCAGCCCTTGATGGGTGACAATTCGTTCGATCAACTCCGACTTCGTCATATTTTTCCCTTCTTTTTCAAGCAGCTAGGAAAAGCGCTCCGAAGGTTTTAGCATGACCAGATGAATTTGAACAGCCTGTGGCTTGACTTATCTTGCGCAAACTATGGCAGCCCTCACAGAATCCACGATAACAGCAGATAGCCCCCAGGAAGCCACAGCAGACGTCTTACCGACAAACCGCTGTCAGTGCCGGAATCAGAAACCCCCAGCCCGTACGCAGCCTCAGGCCGCCCCCATTGCGCAGACCAATCGCACCCAAGGGCAAAACCCAAATTCCAGACACAAAAAAGGGCGACCGAAGTCGCCCTTTTTGTATGGTCTGACAGAACTTAGTTCTGTTTTTCCATTTGTGCACGCAACAGGTCGCCCAGAGTGGTCGGACCCGAAGCAATGTCAGAGGTAGCTGGCTTGTCGCGCAGGCTCTGGATTGCTTCTTTCTCTTCGATCTCGTCTTTCGACTTGATGGAGAGTTGGATTACGCGGCTCTTGCGGTCAACGCTGATGATCTTGGCTTCTACTTCCTGGCCTTCTTTCAGAACGTTACGCGCGTCTTCAACGCGATCACGGCTGATTTCGGAGGCTTTCAGAGTCGCTTCGATATCGTCACCCAAAGTGATGATGGCGCCTTTAGCGTCAACTTCCTTCACGATGCCTTTAACGATTGCACCCTTGTCGTTCTCTTGAACGTACTCGGAGAACGGATCGCTTTCCAGTTGCTTGATACCCAGGGAGATGCGCTCGCGCTCTGGGTCAACCGACAGGATAACGGTGTCCAGCTCGTCGCCCTTCTTGAAACGACGAACAGCTTCTTCGCCAACTTCGTTCCAGGAGATGTCGGACAGGTGAACCAGGCCGTCGATGCCGCCGTCCAGACCAATGAAGATACCGAAATCGGTGATCGACTTGATGGTGCCGGAGATTTTATCGCCCTTGTTGAACTGGCCAGAGAAATCTTCCCATGGGTTAGATTTGCACTGCTTGATGCCCAGGGAGATACGACGACGCTCTTCGTCGATGTCCAGAACCATAACTTCCACTTCGTCGCCGACTTGTACGACTTTCGAAGGGTGGATGTTCTTGTTGGTCCAGTCCATTTCGGAAACGTGTACCAGGCCTTCCACGCCTTCTTCCAGCTCTGCGAAGCAGCCGTAGTCGGTCAGGTTGGTAACACGCGCGGTGACGCGAGTGCTTTCTGGGTAACGGGCTTTGATAGCAACCCATGGATCTTCACCCAGTTGCTTCAGGCCCAGGGAAACACGGTTGCGCTCGCGATCGTATTTCAGAACCTTGACATCGATCTCGTCGCCAACGTTGACGATTTCGGAAGGATGCTTGATGCGCTTCCAAGCCATGTCGGTAATGTGCAGCAGGCCATCGACGCCACCCAGATCGACGAATGCGCCGTAATCGGTGAGGTTCTTGACGATACCTTTGACTTGTTGGCCTTCCTGCAGGGATTCCAGCAGAGCTTCACGCTCGGCGGAGTTCTCTGCTTCCAGGACGCTGCGACGGGAAACGACAACGTTGTTGCGCTTCTGGTCGAGCTTGATGACCTTGAATTCGAGCTCTTTGCCTTCCAGGTGCGTGGTGTCGCGCACTGGACGAACGTCGACCAAAGAACCTGGCAGGAACGCACGGATGCCGTTAACGTCGACTGTGAAGCCGCCTTTAACCTTACCGTTGATAACGCCCTTGACCACTTCTTCAGCTGCGAAGGCTGCTTCCAGAACAATCCAGCATTCAGCGCGCTTGGCTTTTTCACGGGAGAGCTTGGTTTCACCGAAGCCGTCTTCAACCGAGTCCAGAGCAACGTGAACTTCGTCACCGACATTGATAGTCAGGTCGCCAGCGTCGTTGTAGAACTGCTCAAGCGGGATGAGTGCTTCAGACTTCAGACCAGCGTGAACGGTTACCCAGCGAGCTTGGTAATCGATATCAACGATAACACCGGTGATGATGGAGCCAGCCTGAAGATTCAGGGTTTTTAGGCTTTCTTCAAAGAGTTCCGCAAAGCTTTCGCTCATTTTAATTCCTGTTGATAAGGGCGAAGAATACGCCCATCTGCCACACCCCAGACGGTGTGGGTTACGTTCATATAAGAGAAGAAGCGCAGGTCTAGGACTGGTCCCCTGCACTTCCTCTAAGTCATCCGGCGATATCGCGCAGGGCGATTTCACTCAAGATGCGTTCCAGCACCTGCTCGATGGACAATTCCGTGGAATCCAGCTGTATGGCGTCAGCCGCCGGTTTGAGCGGGGCTACCGCACGCTGGGTGTCGCGCTCATCGCGCGCACGAATCTCATCTAGCAGACTCGACAGACTAACACCATCCACCTTGCCCTTCAACTGCAAGTAACGGCGGCGCGCCCGCTCCTCGGCGCTGGCCGTCAGGAAAATCTTCAGCGGCGCCTCGGGAAACACCACGGTGCCCATGTCGCGACCATCGGCCACCAGGCCCGGCGGCTCCTGGAAAGCCCGCTGGCGCTGGAGCAATGCATCACGCACGGCAGGCAACGCAGCAACCTGGGACGCCCAGGAGCCGACCTGCTCGTTGCGCAGATCATCCGTCACATCATCCCCTTCCAGGATAATGCGCAGCGCATGACCTTCGGTCGCACCGACGAACTGCACATCCAGATGCGCCGCCAGCAGCACCAACGAGGCTTCGTTGGTCAGGTCGACGCCGTGATTGCGCGCCGCGAAAGCCAGCAGGCGATACAACGCCCCGGAATCCAGCAGGCACCAACCCAGGCGCTTGGCCAACAGGCCCGCGACAGTGCCTTTGCCAGAGCCGCTTGGCCCGTCGATGGTAATCACCGGTGCTTTGATATTCACAATTGAGCCTCTTGGGCAACACGCATGCCGACTTGGGCAGACAGTGTAAGAAAATTCGGAAAAGATGTAGCTACGTTGGCACAGTCATGGATACGAATCGGCGCAGTGGCGCGCAGGGATGCCACGCTGAACGCCATGGCGATCCGATGATCGCCGTGGGCATGCACCTCACCACCGATCATGCCGCCGCCATCAATGATAATCCCATCAGGGGTCGGCACACACTTCACACCCAGCGCCAGCAGACCGTCGGCCATCACCTGGATGCGATCGGACTCCTTGACCCGCAACTCTTCGGCGCCACGCAATACCGTGCGCCCCTCGGCGCAGGCAGCGGCGACAAACAACACCGGGAACTCATCGATAGCCAGGGGCACCAGGGCCAGGGGAATCTCGATACCCTTGAGCCGTGCGGCGCGCACACGCAGGTCTGCAACCGGCTCGCCGCCCACTTCACGGGGGTTTTCCAGGGTAATGTCTGCCCCCATCAGGCGCAGGATATCGATCACCCCGGTGCGGGTCGGATTGATCCCCACATGCTCCAACAACAACTCGGAACCCTCGGCAATCGAAGCCGCCACAAGGAAAAACGCCGAAGAGGAAATGTCGCCCGGCACCTCAATGCGGGTTGCCACCAACCGATGACCTGACTCAACCGCTACCGTCTCCCCCTTAACCTCCACCGGGCAACCAAAACCGCGCAACATGCGCTCAGTATGATCGCGGGTGGGCGCAGGCTCGGTCACCGCCGTCCGGCCTTCGGCGTATAGCCCCGCCAGCAACAGGCTGGATTTGACCTGGGCACTGGCCATCGGCAGCGTGTAATTCATGCCCTTGAGCACCTGCCCGCCACGAATAGTCAGCGGCGGCTGCCCCTGCGGCCCGGTCTCGATCACCGCACCCATTTCTCGCAACGGCTTGGCCACACGATTCATCGGGCGCTTGGACAGCGAGGCATCACCGGTCAGAACACTGTCAAAACGCTGCGCCGCCAATAAACCGGACAACAGACGCATGGAGGTACCCGAGTTACCGAGATAAATCGGCCCCGGCGCAGGCTTCAAGCCGTGCAGGCCAACGCCATGGATAGTCACCCGCCCATGGTGCGGGCCCTCGATCACCACGCCCATGTCGCGGAACGCCTGCAGGGTCGCCAGGGCATCTTCCCCCTCGAGAAACCCTTCGACCTCGGTAATACCCTCCGCCAGCGACCCGAGCATGATCGAGCGATGGGAAACGGATTTATCCCCCGGCACCCGGATCTTGCCGCTCAACTGCCCGCCCGGATTGGCGACAAACACCACATCATGCGCATTGGCGGCAGCATCCATATACGCCCGGCGCGCGAGGATCTTGCTGAAGTGCTCCCGCGCCACTCGCGCCCGGGTAAAGACGCCCAGCAACTGGTGCCCATCTCCCGCATCGACCGCATCGCGCAAGGCGTCGAGGTCACTGCGAAAGGTGTCCAGGGTGCGCAACACGGCCTCGCGGTTGGCGAGAAAGATGTCGTGCCACATCACCGGATCGCTCCCGGCAATTCGCGTGAAATCGCGAAAACCGCCGGCGGCGTAACGGAAAATCTCCAGGTTCTCGTTGCGCTTGGCCAGAGAATCCACCAGGCCAAAGGCCAGCAGATGCGGCAGATGGCTGGTCGCCGCCAGCACTTCATCATGGCGCTCGACCTGCATATGCTCGACATCCGCGCCCAGTTCGCGCCACAGCCGATCCACCACGGCCAGGGCCGCCGGGTCGGTTTCTGCCAGCGGCGTGAGGATCACCTTGTGCCGCCGGAACAGCTGGGAGTTGGACGCTTCCACCCCACTCTGCTCGGAACCGGCAATCGGATGCCCCGGCACGAACCGCGCCGGCATGCCGCCAAACGCCAGGCGCGCCGCGCGCACTACATTGCCCTTGGCGCTGCCGACATCCGTGAGGATCGCCTGCCCCAGATCCATGCCGGCCAACAGTGCCAACAGTTTTTCCATGGCCAGGATCGGCACCGCCAACTGAATGACATCAGCGCCCTGACAGGCAACGGCCAAGTCCGCCTCACAGCGGTCCACCACCCCCAGCTCTACCGCCAACTGGCGCGATTGCGGGTCCAGGTCCACACCGACCACTTCACCACACAGGCCGCTTTCGCGCAGGCCCTTGGCAAAGGAGCCGCCAATCAATCCCAGACCGACCACTACCAGGCGACCGATCACAGGCACAACAGGTTGCATTGCAATCACATCAACCACGGGCCAGGACCTTGGCCAACGCCTCAAGGAAGCGACTGTTTTCAGCCGGCAAACCGATGGTGATGCGCAAGTGGTTCGGCATGCCGTAATTGGCCACCGGACGCACGATCACGCCTTCGCGCAGCAGGCCCTGGAATACCGGAGCGGCCTCCCGGGCGAGATCCACGCAAACAAAGTTGCCCTTGGACGCAATCCAGCTCAGACCCAGTTCGCGGAAGCCTTGCTGCAGCTGCTGCATGCCGCTTTCGTTGATCCGTCGCCCCTCTTCCAGGTACTCGGCATCCTTGAGCGCCGCACAAGCCGCCGCCAATGCCAGGCTGTTGACGTTGAACGGCTGGCGCACGCGATTCAGCACATCCGCGACGACAGCTGTGGATAACCCGTAGCCGACCCGCAGCGACGCCAGGCCATAGGCCTTGGAGAAGGTGCGCGATACCAGCAGGTTCGGGTAGGCCGCAAGGAAGTCCAGGCCGTCGGGCAGGTCGCCGCCCTCGGCATACTCGATGTAAGCCTCGTCCAACACTACCAGCACATGCTCAGGCACATCCTGCAGGAACTCGTTCAGCGCGTCGGCACCGAACCAGGTACCGGTCGGGTTGTTCGGGTTGGCGATAAACACCACGCGGGTCTGGGCATCAATGGCCGCCAGCATGGCCGGCAGGTCATGCCCCCAGTCCTTGGCCGCAATCACCCGCGCCTCGGCACCGACCGCCTGGGTGACAATCGGATATACCGCAAACGCGTGCTCACTGAATACCGCGTTCAGGCCAGGGGCCAGATAGGCACGCGCCACCAGCTCCAGGATGTCGTTGGAACCGTTGCCCAGGGTGACCTGGCTCAACTCGACCCGGCAGCGCTCGGCCAACAGGGACTTGAGCGTAAAGCCGTTACCGTCGGGATAACGGGTCAGCTCCGCCAATTCTTCACGGATCGCGGCCAGCACCTTGGGGCTTGGGCCCAACGGGTTTTCATTGCTCGCCAGCTTGACGATCTTCGCCGGATCCAGATTCAACTCGCGCGCCAACTCGTCCACAGGCTTGCCCGGAACGTAAGGCGAGAGTTGTTGCACGCCCGGCTGCGCCAGGGCGAGGAAGTTGCCACTCATGTCAAAGCCTCACAAAACCGCTTTCGGGTAAGAGCCCAGCACCTTGAGTGCCACGGCTTCCTGACTGATTTTCTCCAGCACACTCTTGACCAGCGGATCACGGTGGTGGCCGACGAAGTCGATAAAGAACACATAGGTCCATTTACCGCTACGCGAAGGACGCGTCTCGATGCGTGTCAGGTCTATCCCGTTGTCGTGGAACGGCACCAGCAGTTCATGCAGTGCGCCAGGCTTGTTGCTCATGGAGACAATGATCGAGGTCTTGTCGTCGCCGGTTGGAGGCACTTCCTGGTTGCCGATCATCAAAAAGCGCGTGGAGTTATCCGGGCGATCCTCGATTTTCTCGGCCAGGCGCGTCAGGCCGTACAGGCCAGCCGCCATATCCCCGGCAATCGCCGCCGAGTTCCACTCACCCTTGACCCGCTTGGCCGCCTCGGCGTTGCTGGACACCGCCACGCGCTCGACATTCGGGTAATGGGCATCCAGCCACTTGCGGCACTGGGCCAGGGACTGGGCGTGGGAGTAAATGCGGCTGATGCTGTCGGTCTTGGTGTTTTCACCCACCAGCAAATGGTGGTGAATACGCAGCTCGACTTCGCCACAGATCACCATGTCGTGTTCAAGGAAGCTGTCGAGGGTGTGGTTGACTGCGCCCTCGGTGGAGTTTTCCACCGGCACCACACCAAAATTCACTGCGCCAGCGGCCACTTCACGGAACACTTCGTCGATGGCTGCCATCGGCTTGCTGATCACTGCGTGACCGAAGTGCTTCATGGCCGCCGCCTGGGTGAAGGTCCCCTCGGGGCCGAGGTAAGCCACTTTCAAGGGCTGTTCAAGGGCCAGGCACGAAGACATGATCTCGCGAAACAAGCGCGCCATTTCTTCATTGCCCAGCGGCCCCTGGTTACGCTCCATCACGCGCTTGAGCACCTGGGCTTCGCGCTCCGGACGGTAAAATACCGGCACTTCGCCTTCAGCCAGGGAGGCCATCTTGACCCGCGCCACTTCCTGGGCACACCGCGCCCGCTCACTGATCAGCTCCAGGACTTTGGTGTCCAGGGCGTCAATGCGCACACGCAGGGCCTTGAGTTCTTGCTCAGACATTAGCCGTGTTCCTTTTCGAACTCTGCCATGTAGGCCACCAGCGCCTTGATGGCATTGATGTCGACGGCGTTGTAGATCGAGGCGCGCATGCCGCCTACCGAACGATGGCCCTTGAGGTTCAGCAGGCCACGCTCGTCGGCACCGGCCAAAAATGGCTTGTCCAGGCGGTCGTCGGCCAGGCGGAACGGCACGTTCATCCACGAGCGGGCGCTCAGGTTGATCGGGTTGCTGTACAGGCCGCTGGCGTCGATGAAGTCGTACAGGGTGCGCTTCTTCTCTTCGTTGAGCTTGCCCATGGCAGCCACACCGCCCTGCTCCTTGAGCCACTCGAACACCAGGCCCGAGAGGTACCAGGCAAAGGCCGGCGGGGTGTTGTACATCGAGCCGTTGTCGGCCGCGACCTTGTAGTTGAGCATGGTCGGGCACACCGAGCGAGCACGCCCGAGCAGGTCTTCACGGATGATGTTGACCAGGATGCCGCTTGGACCGATGTTCTTCTGTGCGCCGGCGTAGATCATGCCGTAGCGCGACACATCCATCGGGCGCGAGAGAATGTCCGAGGACATATCGCACACCAACGGGACATCACCCACTTCAGGCACCCAGTCGAATTCCAGGCCGCCGATGGTTTCGTTCTGCACGTAGTGAACGTAGGACGCGTCCTTGGACAGCTTCCACTCGTTCTGGCCTGGAATAGCAAAATAATCGTAAGGCTTGGCCGTACCGGCCACGTTGATATTGCCGTAGCGCGAGGCTTCTTCAATGGCCTTCTGCGACCAGATACCGGTGTCGATATAGTCGGCAGTCCCGTCTTCGGGCAACAGGTTCAGCGGCAATTGGGCAAATTGCTGGCTGGCGCCGCCCTGCAGGAACAGCACCTTGTAGTCCGACGGAATGTCCAGCAGGTCGCGCAGATCCTGCTCGGCCTTGGTGGCAATGGACACGAACTCATCGCTGCGATGGCTCATTTCCATGACCGAGAGGCCTTTGCCATGCCAGTCGAGGAGTTCACCCTGCGCACGCTGCAGGACTGCCTCAGGAAGTGCCGCGGGACCAGCACAGAAGTTATAGGCTCTCTTGCTCACATCCAATCTCGCTCTGATCTGGTGGTCACATAATTCGTGTTCGACACATAACCCCATGTGGGAGCGGGCGTGCTCGCGAAGGCGGCGTGTCAGGCCACACATGCGCTGACTGATACACCGCCTTCGCGAGCAAGCCCGCTCCCACAAGGGAATGCGCAGTATTGCAAATTTTCAAAGGGGACAAATAACAAGGGGGCGAATCTTCATCCGCCCCCTTGGTTGCCCGCTTATTCCTGCGGTTCTTCTTCGTCTGCGGCAGCATCGAGGGCTGGCTCGTCGACGCTGTCATCGCCGGCTGCGATCACCTCGCCATCGAATTCCTCGCCTTCCAGCTCCTCGCCTTCGACTTCCGATGGCTCCTGGACACGCTCCAGACCCACCAGGGTCTCGTCGCTGGCCAGCTTGATCAAGGTCACGCCCTGGGTGTTACGGCCCAGGCTCGACACTTCATCAACACGGGTACGTACCAGGGTGCCCTGGTCGGAAATCAGCATGATTTCCTCGCCATCGAGCACCTGGACCGCGCCGACCAGACGGCCATTGCGATCGTTGCTGACCATGGCGATAACACCCTGGCCGCCACGCTTGTACTCGGGGAACTCGCCGATGGCGGTACGCTTGCCATAACCACGGGCCGAAGCGGTGAGGATCTGGCTGCCTTCTTCCGGGATCAGCATGGAAATCAGCTTCTGCCCTTCCGGCAGACGCATGCCGCGCACACCACGAGCGGTACGGCCCATGGCACGCACGTCGGATTCCTTGAAGCGTGTCACCTTGCCGCCGTCGGAGAACAGCATGACTTCACGCTCGCCATCGGTAATGGCTGCGGAAATCAGTACGTCGCCTTCGTCCAGCTCCAGGGCGATCAGGCCCACGCTGCGCTGGCGGCTGAAGGATTCCAGCGGGGTCTTCTTCACAGTGCCCTTGGCGGTGGCCATGAAGATGAAGTGACCTTCGGTGTATTCCTCGACCGGCAGCATGGTGGTGATGTATTCATCAGTGTCCAGCGGCAACAGGTTGACCAGCGGACGACCACGGGCGGCGCGGGACGCTTCCGGAATCTCGTAGGTCTTGAGCCAGTACACCTTGCCCTTGCTGGAGAACAGCAGCAGCGTGGTGTGACTGTTGGCTACCAGCAGGTGAGCGATGTAGTCCTCATCCTTGACGCCCGTCGCCGACTTGCCTTTACCACCACGACGCTGGGCCTGGTATGCAGCCAACGGCTGGGTCTTGGCGTAGCCACCGTGGGAAATGGTCACCACGCGCTCTTCTTCCGGGATCATGTCACCCAGGGTCAGGTCGAGGCGCGCATCAAGGATTTCAGTGCGGCGCACGTCGCCGTATTCGGCGCGGATCACTTCCAGCTCTTCGCGGATCACTTCCATCAGGCGCACGGCGCTGTTGAGGATGCGGATCAGCTCGCCGATCTGGTTGAGGATTTCCTGGTACTCGGCCAGCAGCTTTTCGTGCTCGAGGCCGGTCAGGCGGTGCAGGCGCAGTTCCAGGATAGCCTGGGCCTGTTCCGGCGACAGGAAGTACTTGCCATCGCGCAGGCCGTATTGCGGGTCCAGGGTCTCCGGACGGCACGAATCAGCACCGGCACGTTCAACCATCGCTACTACCGCGCTGGATTCCCATGGCATCTTGATCAGTGCTTCCTTGGCTTCCGACGGCGTCGGCGAAGCCTTGATCAGGGCGATGACCGGGTCGATGTTCGACAGTGCAACCGCCTGGCCTTCCAGGATGTGCCCACGTTCACGGGCCTTGCGCAGTTCGAACACGGTACGGCGAGTAACCACTTCGCGACGGTGACGGACGAAGGCTTCCAGCAGATCCTTGAGGTTCAGGATGCGCGGGCGACCGTCGATCAGGGCCACGACGTTGATACCAAACACGCTTTGCAGCTGGGTCTGGGCGTAGAGGTTGTTGAGGATCACCTCAGGCACTTCGCCACGACGCAGCTCGATCACCACGCGCATACCGTCTTTGTCAGACTCGTCGCGCAGTTCAGTGATGCCTTCGAGTTTCTTCTCTTTAACCAGCTCGGCGATCTTCTCGATCAGACGCGCCTTGTTCAACTGGTAAGGCAGCTCGGTGATGACGATCTGCTGGCGGCCACCGACCTTGTCGATGTCTTCGATCATCGAACGGGCGCGCATATAGATGCGGCCACGACCGGTACGATAGGCTTCGATGATGCCGGCGCGACCGTTGATGATTGCGGCGGTCGGGAAGTCCGGGCCGGGGATGTACTGCATCAGCTCATCGACGGTCAGCTCAGGGTTGTCGATAAGCGCCAGGCAACCGTCGATGACTTCACCGAGGTTGTGTGGCGGGATGTTGGTGGCCATGCCCACGGCGATACCGCTGGAGCCGTTGACCAACAGGTTGGGAATACGGGTCGGCATGACCGCCGGGATCATTTCGGTGCCGTCGTAGTTCGGCACCCAGTCCACGGTTTCTTTATGCAGGTCGGCCAGCAGCTCGTGCGCCAGCTTGGTCATGCGTACTTCGGTGTATCGCATGGCCGCGGCGTTGTCGCCGTCCACCGAACCGAAGTTGCCCTGGCCGTCTACCAGCAGGTAGCGCAGGGAGAATGGCTGAGCCATCCGTACGATGGTGTCGTACACCGCAGTGTCGCCGTGAGGGTGATACTTACCGATCACGTCACCGACAACACGGGCAGATTTCTTGTACGGCTTGTTCCAGTCGTTACCCAGCTCGCTCATCGCGAACAGCACACGCCGGTGCACGGGCTTCAAGCCATCGCGCGCATCAGGCAGTGCCCGCCCGACAATTACGCTCATTGCGTAGTCGAGGTAGGACTGTTTCAGCTCGTCTTCGATATTGACCGGGAGGATTTCTTTGGCCAGTTCGCCCATGAGAAGCCTGATTCCTTTTTCGGGTGAAACCTCGTCGCGTCCATATGAGACGAACGAAGCTCGCCGCTGCCGGCAAAGTGCCTGACAACGACTTACGACAAATCAACGAGTTATGACACGGATCTGCACGTTATAGGTAGCCCCTCGGGGCGACCCTGGAAACCGCCGAATGTTATCACAATCGCCGCCACGCACCTATCCCCCTGATGCGCATGGAGTGTAGTTAGTTGACCAGTGACAGGCTGAATGGAGCCGAGAGGCGCTCAGAGACCTAACGGCCTCGCAATTGAGCCCGCAATTGGCTGTATTTCGCCGCGCAAACGCCAATAGGCCTATAAATTGTCAGGCCCTTCAGGCCGACGCGCAGGAGAATGGGTGACATCCAACTCAATTCCCACATCCGGCGCAGCCGCCCCTGAAAACCATCCGCGCCTGCCCGGCGCCCTGAGAACCGTGGGCTGCCCGGCCCTGGCGTCGCTGATGCGCACGCCAATCCCCCCGGTAAGCTCGGCAATTCCCGGCACGCCGTCGGTGGTATTCATGTGGGCTGCTCCAACCCACGCGATCCATCGGCCGCCGTCTTCTGGGTGATAAGCCTGAATCTGACGAACAGCGAAGTAATTCATGTCTTCAATCCGGCTCGACATATCAATCGAAGGCCTGCCGGTGTAGCGATCCCTGCGCAGCGTCAAATAGTCATCATCCAGCCCACGGACCCTCAGGCCACAGGCCTGGGCCCTCCTTGACACCACGCTGCGCGCACTCACCGAACCGGGCGAAACCAATAGCATGGGCGACCCGGTGGCATGGCTACCCTCGATGTACAGCGTGCGAAAGCCGCGATCATAAAGCGCCTGCATCTTATCGGTCAGAAACGTGACACTGGCTTTTTCCGCATGGTTTTCCCCCAGCACCAAACCTTGCACCGATTCCGGCCACCCGCGAATCAGATCATCCACCGTGGCCGATGCCCCCAGAGAAAGCGCCTCGGGCCGAGGAGGTATCTGCACCGTCTCGAAGAATCGCCGACGATCCCGAACAAACCAGGCGTCATAGTAATCGACCGTTGAAGCAGGTAACCCGTGGAAACCGTGGCTGTTGAATCTGTATTGATCTGTTGTCAGATACTCCTCCACAGGCAATTCCATCGAGAGTTTCGAGCCGGATTTCCCCGCGCCCCTGACCCCGATCGAGTGCCAGTGCCCAGACCTGCCGGAGCGCAGAAAACCCACCTCGGTGCGCCGCTGGGCATCAATGACCTGTACGGTCAAACCGCCTTCGCCGTAGAGCTTGAAATCGCTTTTTATGCGCAATACCACTGCATTGCCCTGCCTATCCACCGGGCGAATCAAATACTCACCCGCCTGGGTGCGGTAAATACCCTTGGCATTAGGTTCCAAACCTCGGAGCAACACGACCGCTTCGTCGCGAGGCACGGCACTGGCCTTCCACGCCTCGGGGATGAGCGAGGCTGGCGTTGGCGGGCGAGACGCCTGTAGAAGGGACCGCGCAGGCACTACCGGCGGGCTGAAAAACGCACTGCGGATCGCCAGGGGCCTGACACCGAGCACCTCGCCCCCCTCAATTACAGCATCCATACTCAGACGCCATCCACCAGGCCCATCACGCAGGACCAGCCCCGGAATAGCCTGACCGCGCGCCCGAAAATTACCCACCGCAGAGTGCGCCAACCGGCTCCAGAGCCGCGGGATCGAAGAGCCCCAATGAAGCCCCCAGGGCAGCATATCCAGCAGCATCCCTGCCACCTCTACCCCAAACATCAACTTATTGAAGGTCGATTGACGACTGACTTGCGCATTCGTATTGGCACCGCGCTGCGCAAGCTCTACCAAGCGAAAAACCTGCAAGTAGTACAGGGCTTGCAGCAGGGACGATCGACAAGGCACCAACTGCACATTCAAGGGCGGCAGACGCTCCAGTGGCTTCACGCCACTGAGGAAAAAAGTCGCCAGGCCCTCAACGAAAAGCTGATATTTCAAACCCGACGAGACCAGGCTTTCAATCACTTGCTGGGACTTTACGCACAGTCGCTCCAGAAGATAGGCCCGCCACTGCGGCCTGCCGAGCAATGCTATCAGCTCGCTATCTCCGGCCAACTCCCGCAAGTCCAGGCCGTCGGGCGCATTGGGTGCATAAAGCACCCGCTCGGCATCTTCTGCGGTCGAGATCACGACCAACCCCTGCACCCACTGGCTCCCCCCGCGCTCAGGCTCGGCATCAGGCACCCCCAACATCAGGATATTTGCCACGACCGCCCGCCCCTCCACCCGAGGCCGAGCAGCGGGTGCCCATGCCGCCAGCACCGCCTCCACCCATTGCTGCGCACGTTTTTTCGCAGGGTCAGCCGTTAATACCGTTTTATAGATGGCTGGATTGAGCCGTGCCGACTGGGCTGCATACTCCAACGTGGCAGCCTGGCCCGCCATCCATGCCTGTGCCAGCCGCTCGGCCGCCGCCGAGGTGGCAGGCGGCGCGAATGTTTTCTTTAGAACATCCTCGCAATAATGATGACCGGCATCGATTTCTTTTACCCAGCGCTCAATCGTCTCGCGCGACAGCTTAAGCGCCTCGCCACTCACGTCGAACACGCGTCGCCCGTCGGCATACGTCAGGGACGCCTCGATATTGACCCTCGACGTCCAGGCGATGCTCCCTTCCCACGGTTTGAGGTTCTTGAGGGTCAGCTCAGTCAAGCCCATACGTTCGACGTACACGCTTTCAACAGGCGGCGTCACGCCCGGCTGGGATACATAGGTAACCCGAACAGCCTCGGTGCGCACGACGATGATCTTGTCCGGATCGATCTGCTCCACTGCAGAACCGGGCAAACTACGCGCCTCCAAAAAATCTCGCAGCCTGCCTCTGAGCTTCTGCCTGGCATATCCGTGCAACGACTCAAGGCCCTCAAGCAACGCTGCCAGAGCCTGGTTTTTTTCCTGCGCGACCAGCGCCGCCTCCTGCAAGCGCTCCCGATCCGTTGCCGCCAACGCCTTTTGCCAACCCGGCGCCGCCTGTTCTTCCAACAACTGGTTACGCACTACAAAAGCTGGCGCCGTATCCAACTGGGGCGCCAGGTCAATGACTCTGTCCACCGTTCCAGGGCGCAGGCGATTATCAGCCTCAAGCACCAGGCGCAGATCTCGCTGCTGTTTGCTCAGCAAGGCTTCAACCCCGTGGGCGACAAAATCGCCTTCTATTACCTCCGGGACGAGTGCAAGCCGCCCCGTCCAACGGCCGGTTTGCTGGCCACGCACATCGGCTGGCAGGCCACCGGCCAACAGGAGACCTTCAGGTGCACCCTCGTCAAGGCGCCGCCCCACCTCGGCATTAAGGCTGCCCAGGCTCGAAAACGCCTCAAATCCCTGGGCAATCGTCCACAACACCAGCGGCCCGCCGGGCGGGCTGACACTGTCCGGGCTAAGCATAAACGCCGTGGCAAATCGCTCCCCGCCGGTCAAGGTCAGACTGTAGATTCGGGGGCGTTGCGCGAGGGGAAACGCCAGCTCGCGGGCGACAGCAGTGGGGTATTTCAATACCTCGTCGATCAGTTGCCGATGGGACGAGGTCAAAGTGCCATCCATCGTGCGCAAGGCCGATTCGGTCGCCAGTATTTGCTTGCGCACCCGCGTCAGCAAATCGACGGGCGCGCCCTGGTCGCGCTGAGCCGTACTCCAAAATTCGCCCAGCAGCCCGGCAAATTGTTGTTTCAGCGTCATCACCAGGCTGCTCGGTGTGCCGACCTGCTGCAGCCTGTAACCTTCATCCAGGGTATTGGGTTCTACGTAAAACGCGCCGTCCGCATAGTCGTCAGTACCACCGCCCTCCCATAGCGTATCGAGCAGCGATTCCAGCGTCTGGGACGCATATGGCTGCCCATCGGGTCGAGAACGGGTGAAATAGATCTGCAGGGGGCTGATCTTCCCGCTGAAGCTGGGGAACAGTGTTTTCAACTGCTGTTGGAAAAACCCATCAAACCCGGGCGCGCCCGCAAGCAATTGCCCCGTCAAACGGTTTAGCTTGTTTATCTGCCGTATCAGGTTCTGTTGCTGGTCGCCCACGGCAATGCCAGCAGAGGGCACCACCGGCAACGTATCAGGGCGAAGCGGGCGCTGGAGCAGGTCCCCCGGCAAGCCTGTGGGCAGCGCCAGCACCTGCGCAACCCGGGTATCAATCCCCGACCGGACGGGCAAAAAAGCGGCGCGCGCATTGACCCGTTGCTGGGCCAGTTGCTCGTCCAGGACCTGCCCCAGCAGAGAACCCCGGGCATCCGGGAGCATCCCCACCAGCCCCCAATACGCGCGCCGCTCCCGGCGCAAGGCAAGCACTTGCTCGCGCTCAGGCTGCGCAACGTTTACGAGGATTTCATCGCGCTCCCCCGCGACTGCCTGCCGCAAGCTGAGAGCGGCCAATATCGCAGAGTCGCAGGCAAACTCCTCTAGGCCGCGCTGCGGGGTATAAAGCAGCACCGGCCGACTTTTGGTCAGCCCTCCCCGCCACGCCAACACAAACGCAGCCGACAGATTGATATCCTGGCCCGCGCCTCTGAGCACCAGGCGAAACATTGCCACCTTGGGCGGGTCGCTCGCGGGTTGGGACTGCTCGGCAAGCAGGCTGCGCGCCAGGGCCCAGCCATCGGCCGTGAGCCCAACCGTCGGATCCGCCAGGTTATCGGCCCTGCGTAACGCCGCTTCTGCCGCCAGTTCACCCTGGCGATAACGCAGCCAGGTGTCACGCGAGGTCAACTCATTGCCTTGGCGAACAGGGTTGTACCAGAACCGGTCCAGGTGCTGGCGGAAATGCTCGAACAGCCCCTGAAGATGCTGATTGAGCACCTCGACGAACGTTTCAGGATCAATATCGAGCAGGCTCTGGTGGCCCGTTGCAGGGTTGATCGCAGAAAAACCGTTTATGGATGAGTCGAGCGGGGTCGCGCCTGACACCAGGGCCTCCTGCATCGCCTGGGTCATTGAACGCGGCGTGACACCGGATGGCAGCTCCTCCAGCAGCCACACCGTATCAGGGTCGATTTCCAGCTCGGGAAATTGGCGATCAAGCGCCTGTTGGAACGCTTCGCCACTGATGCGCGCCAACGACGGCTGGTGCCGCACCAGGCGTTCGCAGAATGCACTCTCGGCTTGCAACTGTTGCAAATGCCAGGCCCGGCTGGGCACTGGAAGGACGCCCATCAACTCACGGTCGTCAATGAGCGGGTCAGGCATGGAAGCAGATGTAACGGTAGACATGAATAGGTGCCCCGAAGGTGATCATGGGCCACGGCCACATCGTCATGCTCGCGGACGCTGACGCCCACACTCAGAAATGCCGTGACATTGATCACCATCCTGCGAGAACCCCTCGCCCAGACGGCCTTACACTTGTACTACTGACCGCCTCAATGCAGACGCTTGCGGCACATCAACTTTGCCAATTTGGCCGTATCCGGGCGCTCGACGATACCTTTTTCAGTCACGATCACGTCAATCAAGTCGGCCGGGGTCACGTCAAATACCGGGTTAAAAGCCGCTACATCGGCGGCAAAGCGCTGCCCGGCGACTTCCAGCAACTCGCCGGCATCCCGCTCTTCGAGGGCGACGTCATCGCCAGTAGCCATCATCAAGTCCAGGGTAGAGCTGGATGCCACCACCATAAAGCGCACGCCGTGGTGCATGGCACACACCGCCAACTGGTAGGTGCCGATCTTGCTGATCACGTCGCCATTGGCCGCGATGCAGTCGGCGCCGACAATCACCCAGGTCACGCCCTTGGTCTTGAGGATATGCGCACCGGCCGAGTCGGCATTCACCGTGACCGGGATACCCTCGCCCGCCAATTCCCAGGCGGTCAGCCGCGAGCCTTGCAGCCAGGGGCGGGTTTCGTTGGCATAGACCTGCTCGACCATGCCTTCCAGAAACGCCGCACGGATTACCCCGAGCGCAGTACCAACACCGCCGGTGGCCAATGCCCCCGCGTTGCCATGGGTCAGGATGGCCTGGGCATTGCCCTGGTGCTTGCGGATCAACTCGACGCCCAGTTGCGCCATGGTCAGGTTGGCTTCGCGGTCACTTTCATGGATCGCGATGGCTTCGGCCTCCAGCACCGCCAATGGGTCGGCGTGGTTCTTGAGGCGGTCGAGGCGGTCGCGCATGCGCTTGAGAGCCCAGAACAGGTTCGACGCGGTGGGCCGGGAGTCGGCCAGCAGCGCGTAGTCTTCTTCCCACGACGCCTGCCAGTCACCGCCCTCGGCGATGCGCTCGCGGGCGGCGAGCACCAGGCCGTAGGCGGCACTGATGCCGATCGCCGGCGCGCCACGCACCACCATCGCGCGAATGGCTGCAGCCACCTCGTCGACCGTCGCGCATGTCACCCAGCTTTCCCGGGATGGCAGCGCACGCTGATCGAGCAGGTGCAGTGCGCCATCACGCCACTCTATGGCCTTCACTTTCTCTGCTGCCAACAGTCGATCGCGCATCCATCACCCCGTACTCATCAACAAAAGCCGCCGATTATAGCGATCCGCCCGCCAGGGCGCTCGGGTATACTTCGCCCTCTTTATATAACCGCCCCGGACGATGCTCGCTATGACACCACCCGCCGCCCCGCTCGACTTATTGCTGCTGCCAAGCTGGCTGGTACCGGTCGAACCTGCGGGCGTGGTGCTCAAGGCACATGGCCTGGGCATTCGCGATGGGCGCATCGCGTTTATCGGCCCGCGCGACCAGGCGCTGAAGCTGGCGGCCCATGAAGTGCGCGAGCTGCCGGGGGTGCTACTCAGCCCGGGCCTGGTGAATGCCCACGGCCACGCGGCCATGAGCCTGTTTCGCGGCCTGGCCGACGACCTGCCGCTGATGACCTGGCTGCAACAGCATATCTGGCCGGCCGAAGCCAAGTGGGTCGACGAGGCCTTCGTGCGCGACGGCACCGACCTGGCAATTGCCGAGCAAATCAAAGGCGGCATCAGTTGCTTCTCGGACATGTACTTCTTCCCCAAGGTCGCCAGCGAGCGCGTGCATAACAGCGGCATGCGTGCGCAGATTGCGATTCCGATCCTCGACTTCCCGATCCCCGGCGCGGCCACTGCCGACGAGGCAATCCGCCAGGGCGTGGAGTTGTTTGGCGACCTCAAGCATCACCCGCGGATCAAAATCGCCTTTGGCCCCCATGCGCCCTACACCGTCAGCGATGCAAACCTGGAAAAAGTCCGGGTCATCGCCGAGGAACTGGACGCCGCGATTCATATGCACGTCCACGAAACCGCCGGTGAAGTGCAGCAGTCCGTCGAACAGTACGGCGAGCGGCCCCTGGCCCGCCTTGCACGCCTGGGCTTGCTCGGCCCGCGCTTGCAGGCCGTTCATATGACCCAAATCAGCGAAGAAGACCTGGCGTTGCTGGTAGAAAGCAACAGCAGTGTGATCCATTGCCCGGAATCCAACCTGAAACTGGCCAGTGGCTTCTGCCCGGTGGAACGCCTGTGGCAGGCCGGCGTCAATGTGGCAGTAGGCACCGACGGCGCGGCAAGCAACAATGACCTCGACCTGCTGGGCGAAACCCGCACCGCCGCGCTACTGGCCAAGGCCGTCGCCGGCTCGGCCAGCGCCCTGGATGCCCATCGCGCGCTGCGCATGGCCACCCTCAACGGCGCACGGGCCATGGGCCTGGAAACGGAAATCGGCTCGCTGGAAGTGGGCAAGGCTGCAGATATCGTGGCCTTCGACCTCTCGGGCCTGGCCCAGCAACCGATCTACGATCCGGTGTCACAGCTTATATATGCCACTGGGCGCGATTGTGTGAAACACCTTTGGGTCGGCGGCAAGCAACTGCTCGACGACCGGCAACTGACGCGCATGGATGAACAACAGCTGAGCGCCACGGCCATTGCCTGGGGCCGGCGCATCAGCGGACACCACGAATAACGCCGGCCCCGGATCGAAATTCCTGGCCAGGCAAAACGTTTTATCGGATTTAGAGGACTACCCATGAGTAACGTCGACCACGCCGAAATCGCCAAATTCGAAGCCCTGGCCCATCGCTGGTGGGACCGCGAAAGCGAGTTCAAGCCCCTGCACGACATCAACCCGCTGCGGGTCAACTGGATCGACGAGCGGGTCAACCTGGCCGGCAAGAAAGTCCTCGACGTGGGCTGCGGTGGCGGCATTCTCAGCGAAGCCATGGCCCAGCGCGGTGCCACGGTGATGGGTATCGACATGGGCGAAGCGCCCCTGGCCGTGGCCCAACTGCATCAACTGGAGTCGGGCGTGAGCGTCGAATACCGGCAGATCACCGCCGAAGCCCTGGCCGAAGAAATGCCCGAGCAGTTCGACGTGGTGACCTGCCTGGAGATGCTGGAGCACGTGCCCGACCCATCGTCGGTGATCCGTGCCTGCTTCCGTATGGTCAAGCCCGGCGGCCAGGTGTTCTTCTCCACCATCAACCGCAACCCGAAGGCCTACCTGTTCGCGATCATCGGCGCCGAATACATCATGAAGCTGCTGCCGCGCGGCACCCATGACTTCAAAAAGTTTATCCGTCCTTCCGAGCTGGGCGCCTGGAGCCGTCAGGCCGGGCTGACCGTCAAGGACATCATCGGCCTGACCTACAACCCCCTGACCAAGCACTACAAGCTGGCCAGCGACGTCGACGTCAACTACATGATCCAGACCCTGCGAGAGGAATAAGCCTGTGAAGTTGAAAGCGGTTCTTTTCGACATGGACGGTACGCTGCTCGATACCGCGCCGGACTTTATCGCCATCTGCCAGGCCATGCGCGCCGAGCGCGGGCTTGCACCGATCAACGACCAGCATATCCGCGATGAAATTTCCGGCGGCGCCCGGGCCATGGTCGCCGTGACATTTTCCATGGACCCGGAGTCTCCAGGCTTTGAAGAGCTGCGCCTGGAGTTCCTCGAACGCTACGTCAAGGGCTGCGCGATCCATAGCAAGCTGTTTGATGGCATGGCCGAACTGCTGGAAGACATCGAGCGCTCCAAGCTGATCTGGGGCGTGGTAACCAACAAGCCATTGCGCTTTGCCGAGCCGATCATGGAGCAACTGGGCCTGGCCCAGCGCTCGGCGCTGCTGATCTGCCCGGACCACGTAAAGAACAGCAAACCCGACCCGGAGCCGCTGATCCTGGCCTGCAAGATGCTCGACCTGGACCCGGCCAGCGTGCTGTTCGTGGGTGACGACCTGCGGGATATCGAATCGGGCCGCGACGCCGGGACCCGTACCGCCGCCGTCACCTATGGTTATATCCACCCCGACGACAACGCCCGCAACTGGGGCGCCGACGTTGTGGTCGATCACCCGCTGGAGCTGCGCAAGGTGCTCGATAGTGCACTCTGCAGCTGCTGACACTGAAACACTGAGATCAATGTGGGAGCTGGCTTGCCAGCGATAGCGGTGAATCAGCTGCCGCTTTATTGACTGACACTGCGCTATCGCGAGCGAGCCCGCCCCACATTCAGACTGAATTTTTGTTGAGGTCGATTATGTTTGATTACTCCGCACGCCCAGAATTGCTCAAGGACCGGGTCATCCTGGTCACCGGCGCCGGCCGCGGGATTGGTGCAGCGGCGGCCAAGACCTACGCCGCCCACGGTGCCACCGTGCTGTTGCTGGGCAAGACCGAGGCCAACCTGGCCCAGGTCTACGATGAAATCGAAGCCGCCGGCCACCCGCAGCCGGTGGTGATCCCGTTCAACCTGGAAACCGCCCTGCCCCATCAATACGACGAGCTGGCGGCGATGATCGAAAAAGAATTCGGCCATCTCGACGGGCTGCTGCACAACGCCTCGATCATTGGTCCGCGCACGCCGATCGAACAGCTGTCGGGCGAGAACTTCATGCGCGTCATGCATATCAACGTCAACGCCATGTTTATGCTGACCGCCACCCTGCTGCCCCTGCTCAAGCTGTCCCAGGATGCTTCGGTGGTGTTCACCTCCAGCAGCGTCGGGCGCAAGGGCCGGGCCTACTGGGGCGCCTATGGCGTGTCGAAGTTCGCCACCGAAGGCCTGATGCAGACCCTGGCCGATGAACTCGACACCGTGGCGGCAGTGCGCGCCAACAGCATCAACCCCGGCGCTACCCGGACCAGCATGCGTGCCCAGGCTTACCCAGGGGAAAACCCGACCAACAACCCGCTGCCGGAAGAGATCATGCCGGTGTACCTGTACCTGATGGGCCCGGACAGCTCGGGGATCAATGGGCAGGCGTTCGACGCGCAATAATCTTCGGACATGACACTACGCCATTGTGGGGCTTGTGTGGGAGTGGGCTTGCCCGCGATGGCCATAGGTACAGGGATCTACACAACTCTTTTCTGGGGTTGTGTACATATCCGTTGCTGCGGTCATGGCGGCTATTGGTTCCGCTCTTACAGCGGGTCACTTTTGGAAAAGAGCCCCAAAAGTAACCAAAAAGGCTCTTGCCCCACCACTCGGCACCTCGCCTAGGCTCGGTGTGCCCGTCATCCGACATTGATTTGGGGGGCCGCCGCGATGGGCCATCCATGGCCCAGCGCGGCTAACCCGGCGTCCTGCCGGGTTACCCCCCAAATCAATATCGGATGACGGCCAGCGTGGTTTAACGGGGCGCCTCAGATCAAAAGCAAAGCGAGGCGGCCTTAGAGCCGACCTGATCATCGAGGCGTGCGCATATATCTGTGGGAGCTGGCTTGCCTGCGATGGCGGTGTATCAGTCGATAAATGTATTGGCTGATGAACCGTCATCGCAGGCAAGCCAGCTCCCACAGGGGAATGCAGCTTCGCGCTTTGGCATTGCTGTTGCTCTGCTTTTGATCTGGCTTTTGATCTTGATCTGAGGCGCCCCGTTAAACCACGATGGCCGCAGGCAGGTATTGCGCAGTGGGTACCCCGGCATGGATGCCGGGGTAGCCGCGACACGGCCATGGATGGCCGATCGCGGCGGGCCCACGGAGCAATGCCTGACTGCGGGCATGCCGAGCCTAGGCGAGGCACCGAGTGGTGGGGCAAGAGCGCTTTGCTTACTTTGGCGCTCTTCCAAAGTGAGCCGCCGTAAGGGCGGAACCCTAAGTGGCCGTGACCGCAGCAACGGATATGTACACATACCCAGAAAAAAGTTGTGTGACACCTACCGCCATCGCAAGCAAGCCCACCCGCCAAAATGGGCCTGCGCCAAATTTCCACCACGCCTTTTCCTCAATAAACCCCATCCCCTTGTTTTATAAGCACAAAAAACTAATTGCACTAAATGGCACGCTTTTCGCTCCAATTTGCTTAAGCAGGCAGCGCGACATCAAGACGTGCGGCATGGGATCAGGGGTTATAACCCCCGGCAAAGCGGACTAGACTGTTACCCAAGTTTTACGGAACTGAAGGAACAGTAAGGCGCCCGCCAGTAACCGCTCCCATCGAGCCTGTAAGACAGCATTCTGTGCTTAGAGGCCTGCCCGTTTATGAAAACACCGACCCAGACCAACGCAATTGACTTCGACAGTGCCAAATTGCAACGCCTGGGCTTTGGCCAGCCTTCCATCGTCGCCCGCCGACCCATCAGCCTTGCGCAACTGCGCCAGCAACTGAATCTGCAATTGCAGACCAGCCTGGAAGCAGAGAGGATCCTCGGCCTGTTTTTTCGCGAAGTGCAGCGCCTGGTCCCCCTGGACGCCCTGCAATACCGCCATGAAACCAGCGACCTGCGTCTGGAATATGGCCAGCGCGGTCATCACTCCGTGAGTTACAGCCTCAGCCATCAGGGCGAGCACCTGGGGGAATTGGTGTTTCGCCGCAACCAACGCTTCAGCGAAGAGGAACAGGGCAACCTGGAATCACTGCTGGCCAGCCTGCTGTACCCCATGCGCAATGCCTTGCTGTATCGCGCCGCGACCCGCAACGCCCTGCGCGATCCATTGACCGAGACCGGCAACCGCGTCGCCATGGACCAGACCCTGGGCCGGGAGATCGAGATGGCCAAGCGGCATCTGCATCCGCTGTCCTTGCTGATGCTCGACATCGATCACTTCAAGCGCATCAACGACAGCCACGGCCACGCCACCGGCGACAAAGTGCTCAAGGCCGTCGCAGCCTCGATCAAAAGCCAGTTGCGCAATGTGGATATGGTGTTTCGGTTTGGCGGGGACGAGTTCCTGATCCTGCTTTCCAACACCAGCCGCGATGCCGCCACCATGGTCGGCGAACGCTTGCGCCAGGCAGCACAGGCCCAGGACTACTGGGCGGACGCCACGCGTATCGAATTGACGGTGAGCCTGGGTTGCGCGACCTTGCTGGTAGGCGAGTCGGCCGAAAGCTTGCTGCGCCGGGCCGACAGCGCCTTGTACGTGGCCAAGCGCGAAGGCCGCAACCGCCTGGCAATGGCGGGGTAACCCCTACCCCGCCCTGCCGGGGTCAGGCTTCGCTGGCCGCCAGTACCTGGCGTTCGCGGATCACCGGGGTTTTCTCCAACTGCATGCAACGCTCCAGGAACAGGTACATGTAGTCGTAGCTCTTGCACACGGCCTGGCGCAACTCCACTTGCAACGCCTTGCTCGGGTTCATCCCCGCCAGGGTGCAGATGATTTCCAGCGCTTCCCACGGGTGGGCGTCGTCGTACTGGGCATGCATCTTCAGCCACTTCATGGCGCGCTTGCGATCTTCTTCGGGGAACGCTGCGGCATACACGCCCGTCGAACACACCAGCGCAGACCACTCCCCAGTGGCCCCCTCAATGGCGTAGTTGGTAGCGGCAATCGCAACAATCAACGAATCGGCCGAACTGGTGTGCCAGCACCAATGACTCAGTGCGTGCAACTCGGGCGGCACGTTCTGCGCTTGCAGTTCTTCCAGGCCCACGCCATGGGCGCGTGCCCAATGCATCCAATAGTCGGCATGGTTCAGTTCCACGCGAATATTGCGCATCAACCAACGTCGCGCCATATCCTCGCCAGGATGACGGGCAAACTTGGTCTTGGTCAGGTTTTGTGCCATGTACAACGCGAACTGTTCCACCACTGGCCAGCCACCAATCAGGTATTGGCGCATGGTCTTGGCACTGAGCTTGTTATCGCGCATGCGCTGGTACAGTTCGTGTTCGACAACTCGGCGCTTGCTCTCGCTACAGTCCTGGATCAATTGCTGAGCCCAGGCGGGGTAACTTGAGGCTTCCATAAGCGGGCCGGTTCTGCTGAATGTGTCGATCACTGTCGGGCTCCTTTTGATGTGTGATGTGTACAGACCAGCAGATGTTTCAGCGGAACGTGCCGGGCGCCCGGAATAACAGAGGCTGCGGGCGCGCAGGTCGACACTGCAAACTATCGAAGGTAAACAATTGCGGGCGCTCAATCAGGTAGCCCTGAGCGTAGTCCACGCCGATCTCAAGCAATGCCTGCTCGATGTGCGGCGTTTCGACAAACTCGGCAATAGTGCGTTTACCCATGACATGGCCGATGTGGTTGATCACTTCGACCATGGCGCGGTTAATCGGGTCGTCCAGCATATCCTTTACGAAACTTCCATCGATCTTCAGGAAGTCTACAGGTAAATGTTTGAGGTAGGCGAATGAGGACATTCCGGCGCAAAAGTCGTCCAGGGAGAAGAAACAGCCTAAGGCCTTGAGCTCATTGATAAAACGAATCGCACTGCCAAGGTTGGAAATGGCGCTGGTTTCGGTGATTTCAAAACAGATCATGCTCGGCGGAATGCCATAGGCGTTGAATTTCTCCCGCAGGAAGCTCAGGAAGTCGTCATCGCCGATGGTGATGCCCGACAGGTTGATCGCACACATCGCCATGGGCCTGCCCGGTCGCTCGATCATGCAACGGGCAATCAGCTTGAATACGTTCTCCACCACCCAGCGGTCCAGCGAAGTCATCAACCCATAACGCTCGGCAGCCGGGATAAAGCTGTCGGGCAAAATGATCCGCCCCGCTTCGTCGTGCAGGCGCAACAGGATCTCGATATGCCCGGCACCCGCCTCGGTATGGCCCAAGGCCGCGATTTCCTGGGCATACAGGCAGAAGCGGTTCTCCTCCAAAGCCATGTGCAGGCGCTGGATCCAGGCCATCTCGCCAAAGCGCAAGGACAACTCGGAGTCATCGGCGTGATAGACCTGCACCCGGTTACGCCCCTTTTCCTTGGCCATGTAGCAGGCCATATCCGCAGCGCGCAAAGAAGTTTCCAGGGTGGTCGGGATGTGCGAGATATGGACCAGGCCGATACTGACCGTGGTGACAAACGGCCGGCCTTTCCAGACAAAGTGCAGGTTTTGCACGGTGCGACGCAGACTTTCGGCGATTTTCTCGGCCACCAGTGGCGGGCAGTTCTCGAGCAGAATGCCAAACTCATCGCCCCCGAGGCGAGCCAGCGTATCGCCTTCGCGCAGGTCCGATTGCAGCAGCGCGCAGATATGCCGCAACAACTCATCGCCCGCCGCGTGACCACAGGTGTCGTTGACCAGCTTGAACTGGTCCAGGTCGAGGAACATCAAGGCATGCCCCGACTGCTGGCGCCCGATGCCATGCAACACTTGCTCCAGGCGGAATTCAAATTCACGGCGGTTGGCCAGCCCGGTCAAGGCATCATGGGTCGCCTGCCAAGACAGGTTGGCAATGTATTGGCGCTCCTGGGTCATGTCGTGCAACACCAACACTGCCCCGCTGACCTTTCCGGCACTGCGGATCGGGGCACCTACCAGGGTCACGGAGACCGTGCTGCCATCCAGACGCTGGATCAGCTTGGAGTGTTCGCTGCCGCCGGTGAGTTGACCGCCAAGAATATGCTCGATCAGGGCAAACCCTTCGGCCTGGGCGTTTTCATCCAGCAGATTGAACAACGCCGCCAGGGGCAGGCCCTGGGCCTGGGCAGCCTTCCAGTGGGTCAGGGACTCCGCCGCCGGGTTCATATAGGCGATAGCCCCGTCGACATCGGTGGTAATCACTCCGTCGCCGATGGACTCCAGGGTGATCTGCGCCCGCTCCTTCTCCACTTGCAAGGCATCGGCAAACGCATGGCGCTGGGCCAATAGCTTGCGGGTGCGCAACAAGGCCAGGGCAATCAGGCCGAGGGCGGTGGCCAGGTTAGTAATCAGCAGCAGGCGCAGAATCATCCTTGAACCTTCACCCAGGGCATCGCTGAAAGCCTTGGCCGCCGGCGTCACGCTATCGTTGATGGCGATGATGCGTTCTTTCCAGGCATGGATGTCGGCGCTGGTGGCTTGGTTGGCAAGGATGTCCCGGTGCATTTCCTGCGCCAGGTCGTCGAGTTGCACCAGGTAGCCATCGCCCACGGTCCACAGCTCGATGGCTTTTTCCAGGTAACTGAAATGGCGGAAATTAAGGTACAGCCAGATCACGCTCGACACGTCATCCGGATGGTTGCCGCCCTTGAGGATCCCTCGGCGCGCGGCCGCCAGGTCAGGGTTGGGGCGGTCCAGGGCGATGCGCAGCTCGTGCCCGCCCTGGGGCACGGCAATCGCGTTCTGGTATTTGAGAAAGGTCTTCTGGTCGCGGTTATCGGCGTACAGGGTCAGGTAATAGATGGCATCTTTCTGGCCCTTGGACCACAGGCTTTCGCCCGCCACATAACCGCGCACGGCCGAGAGCATATAGAGGCTGACGCAGCCCAGTAATGCCTGGAACAGTACAACCGCAATAAAAGGCCAGACAATGCCCAGCAACCGGGGTGTTCCGAGAGTTCGCTTCTGCTTCATGAGATCCCTTGCATCAGCACAGGCGAGTAAAAACTGCTCCTGACAGCACAGCCGAGGCCAAACACGATCCCTCCAGGATCGGTACCGGGATCGTTTCAGCGAACTTGTTGCAAGTGTCCGTAAAGCTTGGCGTACAAACCGCCGTCGGCTATCAGCTGCTGGTGGTCGCCGTCTTCGGCTATATGCCCACCGTCAAACACCAATACCCTATCAGCCTGCTTCACCGCCGACAAACGGTGAGCAACGATCAGTGTAGTACGCCCACTGAGAAACCGCGCCAGTGCCTGGTGCAGGTTGTATTCGGTGGCCGCATCCAGGGCCGAGGTGGCTTCGTCGAGGATCACCACTTTCGGCTCGGCCAGCACCATCCGGGCAATCGCCAGGCGTTGGCGCTGGCCGCCGGACAAACGTACGCCCGAGCGCCCGACAATACTGTCCAGGCCCTGGGGTAACCCCTTGACCGTAGCATCCAACTGGGCAATTTCAAGGGCCTGCCAGCAGGCTTGATCACTGCGCTCGCGGCCCATGGTCAGGTTGGCGCGCACCGTGTCGTTGAACAGTGCCGGATGCTGCAGCACCACCGCGACATGCTCGCGGATGGTTTCCAGGCCAATCGCCTGCTGGGTCGCGCCGCCGAAGCGGATCGTGCCCGCCTGCGGGGTGTAGAGCCCCAGCAGTAATTGCACCAGGGTACTTTTACCGCCGCCACTGGCGCCGACAATCGCCACCTTCTCGCCGGGGGCGATGACCAGGTTCAACTGGTTGAGCACCAGGTCTTCGCCATAGCCAAAGTCCAGGCCCTGCACCTCGATACCCACGGTTTCGCGCCCGGTAAACGGATCTTCGCCCCCTGCGTATTGCGGTTCGTCGGCGCGGGCCAACAGTTCGTTGATCCGCGTCAGCGCGCCACCGGCTGCGTAGTAGGCGTATTGCAGGTTCAGCAGTTGCTCCACCGGGCCGATCATGAACCACAGGTAGCTGAACACCGCGAGCATCTGGCCGATGGACAAGTCGGAAAACAGCACCGTGAGCATCGCCGCCGCGCGGAAGATATCAATGCCGAACTGGAACAGCAGGCCACTGGCGCGGCTGGAGGCGTCGCTTTTCCACTGGGAGTTGATGGCAAAGTCGCGCACTTCTTGGGCACGCTGCCCCAGGCGCCCGAGGAAAAACCCCTGGCGATTGCCGGCGCGCACTTCCTGGATGGCATCCAGGGTTTCTGTCAGGGCCTGGGTAAACCGCGAGGTGCTGTCGTTTTCGAGCTTTTTCAGGTGCTTGACCCGCTTGCCCAACTGCACCGTGGCGTAGATCACCAGGGGGTTGAACAACAGGATCAACAGGGCCAGCTTCCAGTGCATCCACATCAGGATCCCGGAGGTGCCGACCAGGGTCAGGGTGGCCACCAGGAACCGGCTCAAGGTTTCCCCGACAAACTTGTCCACCGTGTCCAGGTCGGTGACCAGGTGTGTGGTCACGGTGCCACCGCCCAGGCTTTCGTATTCACTCAGGGAAATACGCTTGAGCCGCTCGATCAGACGCACGCGGATGCGGTAGACAATGTCCTTGGCCAGCCCCGCAAACAGGCGGGCCTGGACCACGTTGAACACCAACGCCGCGCAGCGCAATACCAGGGTGATCAGCAGCATCAGGCCGATATACCCGGCAGCCTGCTGCCAGGCCGTCGGCAACGCGTGGTTCATCACCTGCAACGCAGCATCGCCATTGCCCAGCAGCACTTCGTCCACCAGCAACGGCAGGAGCAAGGGAATCGGTACGCTGCACAGGGTCGCCAGTACGGCGACACCGTTGGCAATCCACAGGGCTTTTTTATGGCGCAGGGCCAGGCGACGGATTTCTGCCCAGGTCAGCCGATCAACCCGTGGTGTTGGCTGATCATGCACAGGCAGCTCGCTCCAGCCAGCGACCGAGCAGCGGCGACAGCTCGGACAGCGGCTGGTAGCCATTGGTCAACAATGCCAACTGGCCATTGCGTTCGGCCAGCAAGGTCGGGAAACCGGCGATGCCCAGGTCCTGGACCCAAGTGAAGTCGGCGGCCGTGGCGGCATGTTGTTCGGCGCGGTCAAAGGCTTCGGCAAACTCGATACGCGGCACCCCGGCGGTCTCGGCCAGCTCCACCAGCACACTGGCGCGGGTCACATCGCGACCCTCGACATAAAAGGCCTGCTGGATCAGCCCGAGCAAGGTCCAGGCGCAATCCGGCGCCAGGCCACGCGCAGTGACCAGGGCCCGGCAGGCCGGCTCGGTGTCATACACAAACCCTTCAGGCAAGGCGCCCTCCAGGCGGAACGGCTGGCCCGTGGCCTCGGTCACCGCCTGCCAGTGCTCCAGGATATAGCGCCGAGTAGTCGGTTCCAGCGCCGCACCACTGCCGGTACGCAAGCCGCCCACCACCAGGTGCAACTCCACGCCAGCCGCCTGGGCCTGCTCAACCAGGGCCTTGGCCACCGGGGCAAAACCCCAGCACCAGGAACACATCGGGTCCATTACATAGAGCAGGCGCGCAGACATGGTTCAAGCCTCGGTGGATGATTGCTTGTAGTTATAACCAATCGGGTGCGGCATATTGCGGGCCTTGGCCAGCTCGATCTGCTTCTGGCGGTCGATCGCACTGCGACGGGTCTTCTCGGACAGCTTATCCCAGCAGTGCGGGCAACTGATGCCGGCCACGTAGTGCTCGGATGCGCGGTCCTCTACGCTAACCGGTGTACGGCAGGCATGACATTGATCGTAGTCACCTTCGCTCAAATCGTGGCGCACGGTCACGCGGTTATCGAAGACAAAGCAGTCGCCCTGCCATTTGGTCTCTGCCTGGGGCACCTCTTCGAGGTATTTGAGGATGCCGCCCTTGAGGTGATACACCTCGTCAAAGCCTTCGCTGAGCATGTAGCTCGAGGCCTTTTCACAACGAATTCCGCCGGTGCAGAACATCGCGACTTTCTTGTGCTTGGCCGGATCGAAGTTGGCTTTGATATAGTCAGGAAATTCGCGAAAACTCGTGGTTTTCGGGTCGATTGCGCCCTCAAAGGTGCCGATCGACACTTCATAGTCGTTACGGGTGTCGATCAACAGCACTTCTGGATCGCTGATCAACGCGTTCCAGTCTTGTGGATCAACGTAGGTACCGACTTTCTTGTTCGGGTCGACGCCTTCGACGCCCAGGGTCACGATCTCTTTTTTCAGCTTGACCTTGGTGCGGTAGAACGGCTGCTCATCGCAGTACGACTCTTTGTGGTCGATATCGACCATGCGTGGGTCGTTCTTCAACCAGGCCATCAGGCCATCAATGCCTTCGCGGCTACCGGAAACGGTGCCGTTGATGCCTTCTTCGGCGATCAGCAAGGTGCCCTTGATGCCGTTGTCGACCATGGCCTGCAACAGGGGCTCACGCAGGGCGACGTAATCTTCGAGGGTGACGAACTTATACAGTGCCGCCACGACGATGGGGTGTGTCATGGGTGTTCTCTCCAGGTGGCTACCCTCGTAAAGGGTGAACCGGATGCAAAAAAAACGCGCCGACTGAGCGGCGCGTTGCGGATTCTAGCAAAACATAGGCCCTTGTAGCAGCCGGATATCAGTGTTTGCTACCGCCAGCGCAGGTCGGCGAGGCCGGGGCTGCGTCGGTTTTTGCCCATTCTTCAGGCGTGTAGGTATGCAGCGCCAGCGCATGGAACTCGCTCATCAGGTCGCCCAACGTGGCGTAGACCTTCTGGTGGCGCTTGACGCGGTTGAGCCCCTCGAACTGCTGGCTGACCAGCACGGCCTTGAAATGCGTCTGCAATCCACGGCTGTGCATATGGCTTTCGTCCAGCACACTCAGGTGTTCCGGGCTCAGGGCGGCAAGTGCCGATTCGATACGCTGCTGCATGGTCATTGCTTACTTCTTCTTGGCGGGTGCGGCTTTGGGGGTCAGTTCGTTGGTCATGTCTTCCAACAGCTTGTTCACGACAGGTACCGCGCTTTCCAGCTTGGCCTGGGTCAACTGGGCCGATTGCTGGGTCAGTTGCGGCATTTTCTCCAGGACTTTCTTGCCCAGTGGCGACTTGTAGAAGGCAACCAGGTCTTTGAGTTCGGACTCGCTGAAGTTGCTGGTGTACAGCTTGACCATGTCCGGCTTGAGCTTGTTCCAGCCAATGGCCTGGTCCAGGGCGGCGTTGGCCTTGGCCTGGTAGGTGTCGAGCACGGTTTGCTTGGCGGCAGGCGCCTTGGTCTGCTCGAAACGCTGGGCGAACATTTGCTGCACTTGCATGTACACCGGGGTGCCCAGCTTGTCCGCGTGAGCCAGGGTCAGGAAGGCTTCGGCACTGGCGTTGTGGCTGGCGGTATCGGCAAGAACCTGGCCGCTGGCACAGACCAGAGCAACCGCGGTACAGATGGCACGAAGACGAGTCATCGAGTTTCCTTTCTAGCAGGCGAGGTAATACCCCAAGGGCGACCATTCTGCGCCTAAAAAACGCTGGCACTCAACCCCACGCCTTACAGCGCCTGGTTTTGCGGGGGTTTGGCCGATGAAATGGCTTTTATGGAACCCAAACGCCCCCCCAGGGCCTAAACTGCGCAAACCGACTACAAGGAGAGTCCCTGCGATGAGCCGTATCGAAACCGACAGCCTGGGCGAAGTACAAGTCCCGGATGACGCTTACTGGGGCGCACAGACCCAGCGTTCACTGGTCAATTTCGCCATCGGCGAACAACGCATGCCACTGGCGGTCCTGCACGCCCTGGTCCTGATCAAGAAAGCGGCGGCGCGGGTCAACGACCGCAATGGCGACCTGCCCGCCGATATTGCCCGGCTGATCGAACAGGCCGCCGACGAAGTGCTCGACGGCCAGCACGACGACCAGTTCCCCTTGGTGGTCTGGCAGACCGGCAGTGGCACCCAGAGCAATATGAACGCCAACGAAGTGCTCGCCGGCCGCGCCAACGAGCTGTCGGGCGGGCCCCGTGGCGGCAAGAGCCCGGTACACCCCAACGATCACGTCAACCGCTCCCAGAGCTCCAACGACTGCTTCCCCACCGCCATGAGCATCGCCACCGTACAGGCGGTGCACGAGCAGTTGCTGCCGGCGTTGCGCGAGCTGTCTGGCGGGCTGGCGGAGTTGTCGGCGCGCCATATGAAGCTGGTCAAGACCGGCCGCACCCATATGATGGACGCCACGCCGATCACCTTCGGCCAGGAAGTCTCCGCGTTCATCGCCCAACTGGACTATGCCGAGCGCGCCATTCGCAGCGCCCTGCCCGCCGTGTGCGAGCTGGCCCAGGGCGGCACGGCGGTAGGCACCGGCCTGAACTCGCCCCATGGCTTTGGCGAGGCGATTGCCGCAGAAATCGCTGCGTTGTCCGGGCTGCCGTTTGTCACCGCGCCCAACAAGTTCGCCGCATTGTCGGGCCATGAGCCGCTGACCACCCTGTCCGGCGCCCTGAAAACCCTGGCCGTGGCCTTGATGAAAATCGCCAACGACCTGCGCCTGCTGGGCTCGGGGCCACGCGCTGGGCTGGCCGAAGTGCGCCTGCCGGCCAATGAGCCGGGCAGTTCGATCATGCCCGGCAAGGTCAACCCGACCCAGTGCGAGGCGCTGTCGATGCTGGCGTGCCAGGTGCTGGGCAACGACGTGACCATCGGCATTGCCGCCAGCCAAGGGCATTTGCAGTTGAACGTGTACAAGCCGGTGATTATCCACAACCTGCTGAAGTCGATCCGCTTGCTGGCCGATGGCTGCCGCAACTTCCAGGAACATTGCATCGCGGGCCTTGAGCCCGACGCCGAGCAAATGGCCGCGCACCTGGAACGGGGTTTGATGCTGGTGACCGCGCTGAACCCGCATATCGGCTATGACAAGTCGGCGCAGATTGCCAAGAAAGCCTATGCCGAAGGGCTGACGCTACGTGAAGCAGCGCTGGAGCTGGACTACCTCACCGATGCCGAATTCGACCAGTGGGTACGCCCGGAGAATATGCTCGAAGCCGGGCATTGACCTAAAGGTGGGCCAACCTTGCGCGCCGGGCCTTGAGCCCGGCGATCAAGGACGGCGCCAACGCCACCGACGCCGACCCCAATACCACCAGCACCGCACCGCCGTAACCCAGGCCATTGATCTGCTCGGCATGCACATAGTCAGGCCACAACCAGGCGGCAATCGCCACCGCCACAAAGGTCACCAGTGGTGTAATCGCCAACGTCGCACTGACCCGCGACGCTTCCCAGTGAGCCAAGGCTTCGGCAAAGGCGCCATAGGCAATCAGCGTATTGAAACAGCACGCCAGCAACAGCCAGCCTTGCAATGGGCTCAGTTGCAGCGCCTCCATGGGATGTACCCAGGGCAACAGGAGAAATGCGCAAGACAGGTAAATCACCATCATCACCTGCAGTGAATTCCACACCGTCAACAATTGCTTCTGGCCCAGGGCGTAGAACACCCAGATGGTGGTCGCCAGGAGAATCGTCAGCACCCCGGCGGTGTAAGTGCCCAGGGATGTCAGCAGCTCCGCCAGGCGCTGGTTGAAGAACAGTGCAAAGCCGATGATCAGCACCAACAGGCCTACCCCCTGCCCCAGGCTGAAACGCTCCTTGAACAGAAACACACTGGCGATCATCAAAAAGATCGGCCCCATCTGCACCACCAGTTGCGCCGTGCCGGGGCTCAACATCTTCAGCCCCACCAGATAGAGCACGTAGTTGCCCAGCAGCCCACACACCGCCATCGCCACCAGCCAGCCACCGCGCTTGCCCAAGACTTTCGGGCTGGGCAGACGCTTGACGGCGGCCAGATAAACGAACAGGCAACTGCCGGACACCATCAGGCGAAACCAGGTCACGGTGATCGGGTCCATCACCTGCAGCACCTGTTTGAGCTTGATCGGCAGAATGCCCCAGAGCAGCGCGGTCAGCAGGGTCAGGGATAAACCGTAGACCCAGCGGCCGGAAGAGATGTGCATGAGTGCCCCAAGAGCCAGAGGTAGAGGAAGCCGCATTCTAGGGGGATGTGGGTGGACCTTGGCGAAGTTTTTTATCAGGCATACCGCAAATCAACTGTGGGAGCTGGCTTGTGTGGGAGCTGGCTTGCCTGCGATGCAAGCACCTCGGTACATCAGTTGCATCGCGGTGACGCTATCGCAGCATGGGTATCTACACAGCTATCCTCTGGGTATGTGTACATATCCATTGCTGCGGTCACGGCCGCTATTGGTTCCGCTCTTACAGCGGGTCACTTTTGGAAAAGAGCCCGGAGTGCCGGCCCAGCCAAAAGTAACCAAAAGGGCTCCTGCCCCACCACTCGGTGCCTCGCCTAGGCTCGGCATGCCCGCAGTCAGGCATTGCTCCGTGGGCCCGCCGCGATCGGCCATCCATGGCCGTGTCGCGGCTACCCCGGCATCCATGCCGGGGTGCCCACTGCGCAATGCCTGCCTGCGGCCATCGTGGTTTAACGGGGCGCCTAAGATCAAGATCAAAAGCCAGATCAAAAGCAGAGCAACAACAGCAGAGCCAGAGCACGAAGCTGCATTTAATAATTGGGCCCCCAGGGCCAGATCAGCGCACAGCTTCAAACAGCCCGGTTGCTCCCATCCCGCCGCCCACGCACATGGTGACGATGCCATAACGCAAATTGCGCCGTTGCAGCTCCCGCACCAGGTGCCCGACCTGCCGTGACCCGGTCATGCCGAACGGGTGACCAATGGAGATCGAACCGCCGTTGACGTTGTACCTGGCATTGTCGATCTCCAGACGATTGCGCGCATACAGGCACTGGGACGCAAACGCCTCGTTGAGCTCCCACAGGTCGATGTCCGCCACTTGCAGGCCACGGGCCTTGAGCAATTTGGGCACCGAGAACACCGGGCCGATGCCCATCTCGTCCGGCTCGCAGCCGGCCACGGTAAAGCCACGGAAAAACGCCTTGGGCTTGAGCCCCAGTTCCAGGGCTTTTTCCAGGCTCATCACCAGGGTCATCGACGCGCCGTCGGACAGTTGCGATGAGTTACCTGCCGTCACCGAACCATCCTCGGCAAACACCGGCTTGAGCCCACTCAGGCTGGCCAGGGTGGTGTCCGGGCGGTTGCAGTCGTCGCGATCGACCACGCCGTCGAGGATCTGCACCTCGCCGGAGTGCTTGTCCTCGACCTTGTACTTGACCGCCATGGCCACGATTTCATCGTCGAACAGCCCCTCGGCCTGGGCCTGGGCGGTGCGCTGCTGGCTTTGCAGGGCGTACAGGTCCTGCTCTTCGCGGCTGACGTTATAGCGGCGGGCAACTATTTCGGCGGTCTGGCCCATGGGGAAGTAGATGCCCGGCACCTGCTCCTTGAGCAATGGGTTGATCAGGTTGTCGGTATTCACGCTCTTCATGGTCAGACTGATGGACTCGACACCGCCGGCGACAATGATGTCGCTGCACCCCGAGGCGATCTGGTTGGCCGCGATGGCAATCGCCTGCAGCCCCGATGAACAGAAACGGTTGAGGGTCATGCCGGCGGTGCCGGTGCCCAGGCGCGACAGCACTGCCACGTTGCGGCCGATGTTGTAGCCCTGGGCGCCTTCGTTGGAGCCGGCGCCGACAATGCAATCCTCGACACTGGCCGGGTCGATGCCACTGCGTGCCAGCAAGGCGTTGACGCAATGCGCGGCCATGTCATCAGGACGGGTCTGGTTGAACTTGCCGCGAAAGGACTTGGCCAGGCCGGTTCGCACGCTGTCGACGATCACTACTTCACGCATGGGCTACCTCGATCTTGTCGTTATTGGGAGACAGATCGAGGATAGATCCAGGGCCTGGCGATCGCGACGATCATTCACCTGGCGTATGCAAAAGCATGGCGCTATTTGTGCTTCTTCTTTTTGTCGTGCTTGTCGGACTTGGCGAACGCCTCTTCCAGCGCCAGGTTGATGGTGCGCAGCACCTTGACCCGTGCCCAGCGCTTGTCGTTGGCCTCCACCAGGGTCCAGGGCGCGATCTCGGTGCTGGTGCGGTCCACCATGTCGCCCACCGCGGCCCGGTAGACATCCCACTTGTCGCGGTTGCGCCAGTCGTCTTCGGTGATTTTGAAGCGTTTGAACGGGATCTCTTCCCGGGCCTGAAAACGCTCCAGCTGGGTCTGTTTATCAATCGCCAGCCAGAACTTGACCACGATCACCCCGGCGTCGCGCAATTGCTCCTCGAAATCATTGATCTCGGCGTAGGCGCGCATCCAGTCGGCCGTGGTGCAAAAGCCTTCGACCCGCTCCACCAGCACCCGGCCATACCAGGAGCGGTCAAACACGGTAAACATGCCCCGCGCCGGGATCTGCCGCCAGAACCGCCACAAGTATGGCTGGGCGCGCTCGTCTTCGGTGGGCGCGGCAATCGGCACGATGCGGTACTGGCGCGGGTCCAGTGCCGCCGCCACGCGGCGGATCGCCCCGCCCTTGCCCGCCGCGTCGTTACCTTCAAAAACCGTGACCAGCGCGTGTTTGCGCATGCGTTTGTCGCGCATCAGGCCCGAGAGCCGCGCCTGTTCGGTAATCAGTTGCTCTTCGTAGTCGTCCTTTTCCAGGCGCTGGGTCATGTCCAGGCTGTCCAGCAGACTCATCTGGTCCACCGAGGATGGCAAGGGCGCCGGATGGATGCCGCTGGCCCTGGCCTTGGACAGCTTCAGGGCATTTTGCAGGCCCTCCAGAAGGATCCTGGCCACGGTCAGCCCGCGGTAGTTGGCATCCACACCTTCGATCACATGCCAGGGTGCATAGTCACGGCTGGTGCGGCGCAGCACGCGCTCGCCGAAATGCACGAACTTGTCGTAGGTCTCGGACTGCTGCCAGTCCAGCGGGCTGATACGCCAGCTGTGCAGCGGGTCGTCCTGCAGGGCCTTGAGCCGCGCCTTCATTTGTTTCTTGGAGAGGTGGAACCAGAACTTGAAGATCAGCGCCCCTTCATCGCACAGCATCTGCTCCAGGCGCTCGGCCCCGGCAATGGCCTGGTCCAGGCGTGCGTCCTTGATCTGGCCATGGACCCGCGCCTGCAGCATCTGGCTGTACCAGTTGCCGAAGAACACGCCCATGCGCCCCTTGGCCGGCAGTTGTCGCCAGTAGCGCCAGGCCGGCGGGCGGGCCAGTTCTTCGTCGGTCTGCTGGTCGAAGGTGCGCACCTCGATCAGGCGCGGATCCATCCATTCATTGAGCAGCTTGACGGTTTCGCCCTTGCCGGCGCCTTCGATGCCATTGATCAGCACGATCACCGGGAAGCGTCCCTGCTGGTGCAACTCGAACTGCGCTTCCAGCAAGGCCTCACGCAAGGCCGGGACTTCTGCGTCGTAAGTGTCCTTATCGACGGCGTGACCAATTTCGGCGGATTCAAACATGGGCGACTCCCTTCCAAGATGGATCAAGACTAGCGGATTGGGCAGCACGGCGGGCAAGCAATTCCACGCCACTTGCCGTGGATCAATTGACCGGGCTGCTCGTCGGTGTCGAGCTGGAACACCTCGCTGATGTGCCGCTGGTACAAGCGGCCAAGGTCCAGGGCCCTGCAACCTTGGGCGAATTCATGGGGCGCAACGGCGATCATCCCCCGCGCAGCGCCCGCCGACTGCAGCTGTGATTCGCCGGGATAAGCTTGCGCACGCGCTTCATCCGCAGAAAAGTTCTGCAGCGCCATGTGCAACAAGCTCTGTTGTTCCAGCGTGACCGACCTCACGTACTCCAACGGCAACACATCTGTCTCATAGGCATAGACTGCGCGCACAAACAGATCCTTTTTCGGCTCCACCGTAACCTGCCACTGTGCCTGGCAGTAAGCCTTCAACTGCTCATTGCAGAACTCATCCAGCGGGCGCAACGACCGCAAGCGATCCGCGACCGCCGCGCGCGCCTCTTCAGCCCTCGCGCCATCAGCTTCCAATGCCTCCAGCACACCTTGCGGGGCATTGATCATCCAGCCCGGCAGGCGCTTTTGCAGGACCTCGGCCTTGGCCAGATCGCCGGTCATTTCGAGCAAGGCGGCTTGCAACTGGTGCTGCGTCAACTGCGTGAACGTGTGGGTTAAATCGTCCTGTACCGACATCAGCAATGTCCCTTATTGCCTAGGGTTGAACGCCTAACGATACCCTGTGCCAACCCGCCGGATTAACGCTGATTGTTGATCGAATCGGGGGCTATCGCCGGGAGTTTTTCCATGTATGAAGTAGCCGGCTAACACCCGTTTCAACCCTGCCCCCCGTGATCGACTAGAATGGCCGCCTTGTCTTTGCCGAGTTGCCCATGAACCCCGTACAGCCCAATGCCCAGCTCGACTGGGACGACCAGGGACGCCCACGCTCGCGGGTGTTCGACGACGTGTATTTCTCCGACAAGTCGGGCCTGGATGAAACCCGCTACGTGTTCCTCGAGCAGAACCGCCTGCAGGAGCGGTTTGCCGCGCTGCCCGTGGGCGGGCGCCTGGTAATCGGGGAAACGGGGTTTGGCACCGGGCTGAACTTCCTGTGTGCCTGGCAGCTGTTTGAGCAGCACGCGGTACCGGGCGCGCGCCTGCATTTTGTCAGCGTGGAAAAGTACCCGCTGCGCCACGCCGACCTGCAACGCGCCCTCGCCCTCTGGCCCGCGCTCAAGCCATTGGCTGACCAATTGCTGGCGCAGTACGTCGCCATTCATCAGGGCTTCCAGCGCCTGATCCTGGCGAACGGGCGCGTGACGCTGACCCTGCTGATCGGCGATGCCCTGGAGCAACTGCCGCAACTGGATGCGCAGATCGACGCCTGGTTTCTCGACGGTTTTGCCCCGGCGAAAAACCCCGACATGTGGACCGCCGAACTGTTCGCCGAGCTGGCACGGCTGGCGGCCCCGGGCTCGACCATCAGCACCTTTACCAGCACCGGCTGGGTACGGCGCCTGCTCAACAGTGCCGGGTTCAAGATGAAGCGCACACCGGGCATCGGTCACAAGTGGGAAATCCTGCGCGGCGAGTTTCTCGGTTGGCCGGCCGACGCGCCGCTACCGGCCCCGATCAAGCCCTGGTTCGCCAGGCCGACGGCCCTCAAGGGTGAGCGCCGAGCCCTGGTGATCGGCGGCGGCATGGCCGGCTGTACCAGTGCTGCGAGCCTGGCCGCACGGGGCTGGCAGGTGAGCCTGCTGGAGCGCCATGAAGGCCTGGCCCAGGAGGCCTCGGGTAATCCGCAAGGGGTGCTCTACCTCAAGCTGTCAGCCCACGGCACCGCCTTGTCGCAGATGATTGTCAGCGGCTTCGGGCATACCCGGCGCCTGCTGGAACACCTGCAACGAGGGGTGGATTGGGACGCTTGTGGCGTGCTGCAACTGGCGTTCAACGCCAAGGAGGCCGAACGCCAGGCCCAATTGGCCCAGGCATTTGCTCCGGACTTGCTGCACCTGCTGGACAGGGATCAGGCCCAGGCCCGGGCCGGGGTCGGCCTGGCGTATGGCGGGCTGTTTTTCCCCGAGGGTGGCTGGGTGCATCCGCCCGCCCTCTGCCAGTGGCAGGCACGCCAGCCGGGCATCACCGTGCACGTGCTGCATGAAGCCCTGGAACTGCGCAAGGTAGACGAGCAATGGCAGGCCTGGGACGGTGACAGGTTGCTGGCCAGCGCTCCCGTGGTGGTGCTGGCCGGGGCGGCCGAGGTCAAGCGTTTTGCCGCCAGTGCCGAGCTGCCCCTTAAACGTATTCGCGGGCAAATCACCCGGTTGCCGCAGACCACCGACAGCCAGGCGCTGGCCACGGTGGTCTGTGCCGAAGGGTATGTCGCGCCGGTCCGCCTGGGCGAACACACCCTGGGCGCCAGCTTTGATTTCAAGAGTGATGACCTGGCGCCGACCGCTGCCGAGCATGCCGGTAACCTGGCGCTGCTGCAGGAGATTTCCCCGGACCTGGCCCAGCGCCTGCGCGCCGACAGCCTGTCCCCACATACCCTGGAGGGGCGCGCCGCGTTTCGTTGCACCAGCCCGGACTATCTGCCGATTGTCGGGCCGCTGGTCGATCCCCAGGCGTTTGCCCAGGCCTATGACACCCTGCGCAAGGACGCCCGGCATACGCCGGACATCGCCTGCCCATGGCTGGACGGCCTGTACGTCAACAGCGGCCACGGCTCACGGGGCCTGATCACCGCTCCCCTGTGCGCCGAACTGTTGGCCGCGTGGCTGGACAACGAACCGCTGCCCCTGCCCCGCAGTGTCGCCGAGGCCTGTCATCCGAGTCGCTTCGCCCTACGCGCGTTAATTCGCAGCAACGTGACGAAAAAACCTCAGTGAGCACTCCCTCAAACGGCCGGCGTTAACTCGCAGGAGCCCAGGTCGTCGAGTTTCAACGCCTCATGGGTCAGGCGTTCAAGCTCGGCGAGCTCCGCCTTTTCCTGCTCATCCTGTATCTGGCTCATCTGACTCCGGTAGTCGGCGTCAGCCAGCGTCTCTCGCTGCGCCCACACCGCCTCGACGCGCTCACCGAAGGGCCGGTTCAGGGTGTCGAATGAACCGCTATGGATGCGCCGCAGATAACTGCTCCAAAACGGCAGCTTTACCACATACTTCAACAACTGCGGAGAAAGCTCAGCCATCTTCAACTGCATTTCAGCGAGCGTCAGCATATGCTCGGTCACCCCACCGAGACTGGCATAGCGCATATGGCGGGGTTGCCCGGGCAGATGAAAGCGCCCGGCCAACCCGGTGCGATAAGCCAGGCTGACCTCCAGCGGATCCAGCATCGGGTGCTCGGCGCTATGGCTGCGGGCCATATGCTCCAGTCGGTCGAGGCGAAACAACCCCTTGGCCAGCCTCAAGAGCGGCTTGGCCGTGACCTGACCGCCCGCCACCTGCTGCGAAGCCTGGTGGATTTCAACCAGCACTTCCAGATTACTGAAACTCACTGCAGCAGCATCATCACAGTTCAGGGGCGTGGCCGCCCGTTCAAAGATCTCTTCGCGCAGCCGGGTATCCATCGCCGCGGCGTCCAGCACGCGCCAGACCCGGCGGCCCATGTCCTCCTGCACGTGGGAGGTATCTGCGACACTGCCCAGGCCGGCCAGCAGCTTGAACAGAGCGTCGGAGCCCAGCTCATCCTTGAGTCCCGTCCAGGTCTCGACCCGCTCGGCGTAGCGCGCCATGCGCTCATCCCCCAACCATAAGTCCCGGGCGGTCTGCTCATTGAGCCGGGCGATATCGTCCTCCATGAAGCCCATGCCCACGCCAAGGGTGTCCCGGTAGTTCTGCAACAGCAGGCGGCTGGGGGAGTCCAGCGGGTTATGGCGCAGGTTGATGATTTCAGCATGCTGGCGTGGCACCTCGAACAACCACTGCGGCAAGGTGGCGAGATCATTTTCCCGCAGGTCCAGGTGCTCCAGATAAGGCAGACGCATAAAGCCGGAGGGCAAGCGCTGAAGCCGGCAATTGCGCAAGACCAGGTGACGCAACTCAAACATGTTGCTGACCAGCGGCGGGTCTACCAGGGGGTTGTTGCTCAGGTCCAATACCGTCAACCCTCGCAGGTCACCGAGTTTGGTACGCGTATATTCCGTCAGTTGCAGTTGGTTATTGGCCAGGTACAGCCGACGAAGGTGCTTCATCTGCTGCAGCACTTCCGGCAGTCGTGTCACCTGGTTGTCCGTCAACTCCAGAGTATTCAAACCTTTGAAATGCTTGAGGAAGTAACCAACATCATCGTTGAGCCCCATGTTCCTTAACGACAACTGGCGAACATGCTCGAACTGGACTTCGGGCGGCAGGGTCGGCAATGCCCCGATCACCATGCCATCGAGGGAAAGATTCGGGACTTGCCGATGGGACTCATCCGGGATCAGCGAGGCATATTGCCAACTGCGCTCGATGAGCTGGACGGCCTGGTGACGGGCCAGGCGGTAGTCCCGCAGGGCAACGTCCGAGCGCCCCTGCCCGCCCCCCTCCCTGGCCCACACCTTGAGCGTTCGATGCAGTGCTTCATATTGCTGCTCGAGAGCACGCACGGCGTTGGCCCGGGACAGCGGATCGTGACCCAAGTCCTGCAAAAAGGTCGCTATGCGCCGCTCATCAAACAGGGGGTAGAGCTTGCGGACCTTGCGCACCAGGCCGGCGGGCTGTCGCGGCGGCTCCACGGGCATTGCTTGCACGCACGACACAGGCGGATCTTCGGGCACCGGCCGTTCCGGCCATAGATAACGGCTAATCCGGCGCCGCTCATCCTGGGCCTTGCCAATCAGGCTATTGCGCAAATGGCTGGCCCTGCCGCTCGCGGGCAACTGCAGCTGGTCGAGCTCAGCGGGGGGCAAACTGTTAAGCAACGCCTCATAGAACCCCTCCGGGCCCTCGGCCATCGGCCCCAGCGGCGCACCTTGTCCGTTGTAGGCGCGCCACCCCAGGTTCGACTGGACCAGCGTGCGAGTGGTGGCGGCAGATGCGTTGCCCACCTGCCCCATGACACTACCGTCCAAGCTCTCCTGGCGTATTTGCAGCAACACATCTTCGGGCCAGCCCGGAACCCGCGGCAGTAACCCCAGCGCTATACGCCGAGTGGCGTCGGTGGCCAGTTCCGGCAGGTACAGACCGCTCAGGGCATCGTCTTCGTTAAGTATTTCCAGGGTCTCCCGCACCCATTGGGCGATCCGCAAAGGCACCCGCCCGGTATCGCGCAGCCGCCAACGCTCGGCCGTGGAGGCCTGGGTCATGATTTCCCAGGCAAGCCGAATGGGCAGTTGCGGATAGCGATGCTTGAGCACGCCGTGATCGGTCTGGTCGGGGAAGTCGACATCGGCACGCAGCCTTTCGTAAACCGCCTGGTGATTGTCCTTGAGTGAAGCGGTCAGCCGCCGCGCCAGCACCTCTTGCGCCTCTTCTGGAGGGAAGGTGCCGCCGAGCAGGCGCGTGGTCTCCTGGGGGTCGAGGGCCTCCAGTAGGCTGGACAGGACTTGCCCGTGTTTCAGATGCCCCGTGGTGATGTGGATGCTCAGGTCTTCGTAGTCGAAAGGCGCGGTGTCGGGGTGACGCTCCAGCAGGTACCCCTGCTCGTCCAGCAGTTCGAAAAACCGCCCCTGGGGCCAGCCTTCCATCAGCGGCAGGGCCAGCATCTGCACACGCGTAGTCGCCGCGTCGAGCGGTGCCTGATGCTCCATCTGCCAGATCAGGTCGCGAACCTCCTGATTCTGCCTGAAGCGCAGCGCACGTTCGCGCAAGCGCTCCGGCAATGGCAGGTTTTGCCTGGCTATTTGCTGCAGGCGGGGCAAGGTCGCGTCAGTGATGGCGGCGATATCCCGTAGATGCCCGGCTGGAAGGGTACCGAGGCTGGGGTCCAGTCGGCCCAGGACATAGTCCGGGTTCTGCCATTCTTGCGGTTGTTCGAACGAGAACTGCCAACCGCCCTGGTAGTTGTGGACCAGGGGCGGTCGATACGCTGAATCACGCTGCGGATGTCGGGCCCGCCAGCGGCCGGTACCGGAGTCAAAGACAACCGAGTAGGTCGAACCGTCGACATTGACGTAGGACTGGCCGTGAGCCTGGTAGACCCCACGGGGACTGGCAACCGTCCCTTCGAGCGAAACGGTGTGGCGGTACGGCTCGGTGCGGCTGCGCCACAAGCGCGTGGTTCTATCCGGCATGCGCACCGCCTCGAACCGTTCGTAAAACCCCGAAGCCGGCGGCGTGGTTCTCCAGAGCCGGCCGGCCACTTTTGCACCCGCCGCGAACAACGCCATGGCCGCGAGGTTCTCAGCAATGTTCGTCAGGTGCCGAAGGGCACCGAGTTTGTCCTGGTGTACCCAGTCATCCACCCCTTCGAACACTTCCCCAAGCAGTTGCCCGACCGCCACGCCCGTCATCAACTGGCCCAGTACCGGCACCACAAACGCGGCGACGTTGAGTACCGTCAAGCCCGCATCCAGGTAATCCTGGGTGCGCTGGCGGCGTGCGTCGTCATCGGCCTGGGCATTGGGAACGGCGAGCACACGGGCATCAAGCTGGATTTTGCCGACACCGGCATTAAAAAAGAACGTCGAAAAATTATCCGTTACAGGTAGCGGTTCTACGCGCACTAGGAGGTTGTACTGCTCCAACCGCTGAAAAAAACCGAAACGCTCGGACTCGTCCAGGTAGCCCATGAAGAAGTGTCGATAACGACTCACGTGGAGCTTGAGGCTGAGGTAAAGCTTGAACTGCTCCAGAGACACGTAGCGGTACCACGGCCGCACGGGCTCATTGGGCATGTACACCACGATCGGGCCGTTGGAAAACCCCTCGGGGGAGGCGCCGGAAAACACCAGCACGCCCCACAGGCACGCCCCGTCGATGTTCAAGCCTTGCCAGGTCAGCGGTTGGTTGTTGAACCACAGTTGCCGGGTGCTGCTGGCGGGCATGTCCGCCTTGACCAGGCCCAGCAACAGCTCACGGGTCGGTTGATCAATATCGCCTTTGGCATAGGCGATCTGCAGGTCGATCAGCATATCCATGCACCGGGACTGACCCATCGTCCTCACCGCCGGGCTATAGCCGCCGTCCGGGTCCGTCAGGTTGAACACCTCGCGCACATGGGTTTGATAGGCCTCCCCCAGATTCAGCTCGCGGCAGTAGCCGATAAATGTCTGGGCGCTGATATCTTGCGCAACCCTGCGCTTAGCCCCAACGCGGACCACGGCATTGATCGGTATGCCTCCCGGTTCGGCCCCGGCCTGGGAAAAATTCTGCATCGCCGCTTGCAGCAGGCTGTGTTTCTCCAGGGTAACGGTCTGCACCAGCATGCCGCCCAGGTCCGGATTGACTCCCCTGAAGGTACGCCTGGGGAGCTCCAGCGAGTCGTTCTCGATATCCAGCTGGGTGTGGCCTTTTGCGGCCAGAAACGCCGTGAGGCGTTCGGCACAGAACGTGTCCAGGGGGGCCAGACGGCTCAGCAGCCGTTGCAGGTTTGCCTTGGGCCGCTCGCTGTCGGCATACGCCTGCTCTATGGCCTGGAGTGCCTGGGGGTCGGCCTTGACCAGCCAGGCGGGCAACGTGTCATGCAAGACCTGCGCTTTATCCAGGTCGCCGGTGCTGTCCAGCAGCGCCTTCATCAATTCGTCCGAGGTCACAGGCTGCACAGCCTGGCTCAGCTTTGCTGTTTGCGTCATTCGCAACGGTCCTTAATCGCGTTGAACATGACCCATCACCATAAGCTCCCCTGCACCGCAGAAGGGTTCAAATAGCTGGGGGGTTGCCCTTGGAAACGCGCCACTATTTGCATCTGAGCCAGACCTAATTACCTCCACTTTGCCCCGCGCCCCACGGGCCGCGGAACGGCGTGCGCGGGGGAGCGGCCGTTTGCCATATAACTTATTGATCTAAAACTCCAGGTATAGCCTCGGGTCAGTCCTTGGGTACCCGCCGTTTTGGCGCGTGCCTTTTGCCCCCTCCCCAACGGAAAAACCGGTAAGGACTTTATGTGCGGATTAGCTGGAGAACTGCGTTTCGATCATCAACCTGCCGACCTGGCAGCGGTGGAGCGAATCACCCATCACCTGGCACCACGCGGACCTGACGCGTGGGGCTTCCATGCCCAAGGGCCGATTGCCCTGGGCCATCGTCGCCTGAAAATCATGGACCTGTCGGACGGCTCGGCCCAACCGATGGTCGACGCGCAACTGGGCCTGTCCCTGGCGTTCAACGGCGCGATCTACAACTTCCCGGAACTGCGCACCGAGCTTGAAGCCCTGGGCTACGCCTTCTATTCCGGCGGCGACACCGAAGTGCTGCTCAAGGGCTACCACGCCTGGGGCGAAGCCTTGCTGCCCAAGCTCAACGGCATGTTTGCCTTTGCCATCTGGGAGCGCGACAGCCAGCGCCTGTTCATCGCCCGCGACCGCCTGGGCGTCAAGCCGTTGTACCTGTCGCGCACCGGCCAGCGCTTGCGCTTTGCCTCGGCGTTGCCGGCGTTGCTCAAGGGCGGCGATATCAACCCGATCCTCGACCCGGTTGCGCTCAATCACTACCTGAATTTCCACGCCGTGGTGCCGGCACCGCGCACCTTGTTGGCGGGCATCGAAAAGCTGCCGCCGGCCACCTGGATGCGGATCGAGGCCAATGGCAAGACCGAGCAGAAAACCTGGTGGACCCTGCCCTACGGCCCCCATGACGATGAAAAACACCTGACCCTGGAAGACTGGACCGACCGCGTGCTCGACAGCACCCGCGAAGCCGTGGCGATTCGCCAACGCGCGGCGGTGGATGTCGGCGTGCTGCTGTCGGGCGGTGTGGATTCGAGCATGCTGGTGGGCCTGTTGCGCGAAGTCGGCGTACAGGATCTGTCGACCTTCTCCATCGGCTTTGAAGATGCCGGCGGCGAGCGTGGCGATGAGTTCCAGTACTCCGACCTGATCGCCAAGCACTACGGCACTCGGCACCACCAACTGCGTATCGCCGAAAGCGAAATCATCGAGCAACTGCCGGCCGCGTTCCGCGCCATGAGCGAGCCGATGGTCAGCCATGACTGCATTGCCTTCTATTTGCTGTCGCGGGAAGTGGCCAAGCATTGCAAGGTGGTGCAAAGCGGCCAGGGCGCCGATGAGCTGTTCGCCGGTTACCACTGGTACCCGCAAGTGGACGGCGCCAGTGACCCGTATGCGGCCTATCGCGAGGCCTTCTTCGACCGCAGCTACGACGACTACGCGGCCACCGTCGCCCCGCAATGGCTGACCGCCAATGACGCCGCCGGCGACTTTGTGCGCGAGCATTTCGCCCAGCCCGGCGCCGAGGCGGCTGTGGATAAGGCCCTGCGCCTGGACAGCACGGTGATGCTGGTGGACGACCCGGTCAAGCGTGTGGATAACATGACCATGGCCTGGGGCCTGGAAGCGCGCACGCCGTTTCTCGACTACCGCCTGGTGGAGTTGTCGGCGCGGGTGCCGGGCCAATTCAAGCTGCCGGACGGTGGCAAGCAAGTGCTCAAGGAAGCTGCGCGTCGGGTGATCCCCAGTGCGGTGATCGACCGTAAGAAAGGCTACTTCCCGGTGCCCGGCCTCAAGCATTTGCAGGGCGACACCCTGAACTGGGTGCGTGACCTGTTGCTGGACCCGAGCCAGGATCGTGGTCTGTTCAACCCGGCGATGCTCGACCGTCTGCTCACTGACCCCCAAGGGCAATTGACCCCGCTGCGCGGCTCCAAGCTGTGGCAATTGGCGGCGCTGAACCTGTGGCTCAGCGAACAAGGAATCTGATTGATGAAACCTCACGCCACGGCCTACAGCCAACGCCTGCTGCGCGGCCAGGCGCCGTCCTACGAGCGCCTGCAAGCGCGCCTGGCCGAAGACGGCAGCGAACCCAGTGACCAGCCCATCGCCGTGCATTGCGGATGGGGCCGCTTATTGATTGGCCATACCTTCCCCGACCCGGCGAGCCTGGCCCTGGAGCTGCTCAACGAGCAGCCCGGGGAACGGGATATCGCCCTGTATGTGGCCGCGCCCCAGCAGATCCTCGGGATTGATCCGCAACAGTTGTTCCTCGACCCCTCCGATACCTTGCGCCTGTGGTTCACCGACTACCGGCCGGCCACCCGGGTGTTCCGTGGCTTTCGCATTCGCCGGGTACAGAGCGAAGCCGACTGGCAGGCAGTCAATCGCCTGTACCAGGGGCGCGGCATGTTGCCGGTGGATGCCAACCTGTTGACCCCGCGCCATCAAGGCGGCCCGGTGTACTGGCTGGCCGAGGATGAAGACAGCGGCGCGATAATCGGCAGCGTCATGGGCCTCAATCACCATAAAGCCTTCCATGACCCGGAACACGGCAGCAGCCTCTGGTGCCTGGCCGTCGACCCGCAATGCTCGCGGCCCGGCGTCGGCGAAGTGCTGGTGCGCCACCTGATCGAGCACTTTATGAGCCGGGGCCTTAGTTACCTGGACCTGTCGGTGCTGCACGACAATCGCCAGGCCAAGAGCCTGTACGCCAAGCTCGGTTTTCGCGCCCTCACCACCTTTGCCATCAAGCGCAAGAACGGTATCAACCAGCCGCTGTTCCTTGGGCCGGGGCCGCAGGCGGGGTTCAATCCCTATGCACGAATCATTGTCGAAGAGGCGCACCGGCGCGGTATTGATGTGCAGGTGGACGATGCCGCAGCCGGGCTGTTCACCCTCAGCCATGGCGGGCGCCGGGTGCGCTGCCGTGAGTCATTGAGCGACCTGACCAGTGCGATCAGCATGAGCCTGTGCCAGGACAAGAGCCTGACCCACAAGGTCTTGAGCGCCGCCGGCTTGAAATTGCCAGCGCAACAACTGGCAGCCAGCGCCGACGACAACCTGGAGTTTCTCGACGAACACCAGCGCATCGTGGTCAAGCCGCTGGACGGAGAACAGGGCCAGGGCGTGGCCGTGGACTTGCAGACCATCGAAGAAGTGCAAGGCGCCATCGAAGCGGCGCGCCAGTTCGACTCTCGGGTTTTGCTGGAGAGTTTCCACGAGGGCCTGGACCTGCGCATCCTGGTGATTGGTTTTGAAGTAGTAGCTGCCGCGATCCGACGCCCGGCGCAGGTGATCGGCGATGGCAAGCACAGCGTCGGCGCCTTGATCGAAGTGCAGAGCCGGCGCCGCCAGGCGGCCACAGACGGCGAGAGCAAGATCCCGATGGATGACGAAACCCTGCGCACCCTGAAGGCGGCAGGATATGACTACGACAGCATCCTGCCTTCGGGTGAAGTGCTGGCGGTACGGCGCACTGCCAACCTGCACACTGGGGGCTGCCTGGAAGATGTCACGGCGATTCTGCATCCGACGCTGGTGGATGCTGCCGTGCGTGCGGCACGTGCCCTGGATATTCCGGTGGTCGGCCTGGACTTGATGGTGCCGGCCGCTGACCAGCCGGAGTACGTATTTATCGAAGCCAACGAACGGGCCGGCCTGGCCAACCATGAACCACAGCCCACGGCAGAACGGTTTGTGGATTTGTTGTTCCCCCACAGTCAAACCACGGCTTGAGACATGAGCTGACTGGACGGGCCTCATCGCGGGCAAGCCCGCTCCCACAGGTTGCTGTGTGAGCTGGCTTGCCTGCGATGAGGCCAGCCCGGCCAACAAATCCCCAAGCCCCTCATCGAAACCATCGATGCCCTCAACTCATCAGGAGTTTCCATGACCCGAACCATCCCCGAACCGGATCTCAACTACCTGCAAAAAGTGCTGCTGGAAATGCTCGCCATCCCCAGCCCCACCGGGTTTACCGACACCATCGTGCGCTACGTCGCCGAACGCCTGGAAGAACTGGGCATCCCGTTTGAAATGACCCGGCGCGGTACGATCCGCGCCACCCTCAAGGGCCAGAAAAACAGCCCGGACCGTGCGGTTTCCGCGCACCTGGACACCATTGGCGCTGCCGTACGGGCGATCAAGGACAATGGCCGCCTGACCCTGGCCCCGGTGGGTTGCTGGTCCAGCCGCTTTGCCGAAGGCAGCCGCGTCAGCCTGTTCACCGATAATGGCGTGATCCGTGGCAGCGTGCTGCCGCTGATGGCCTCCGGGCATGCCTTCAACACCGCCGTGGATGAAATGCCGATCAGTTGGGACCATATCGAACTGCGCCTGGACGCCTACTGCGCCACCCGCGCCGATTGCGACTCCCTGGGGATCAGCGTCGGTGACTTCGTGGCGTTCGACCCGCTGCCGGAATTCACCGAAAGCGGCCATATCAGCGCCCGCCACCTGGACGACAAAGCCGGGGTCGCGGCCTTGCTGGCGGCGCTCAAGGCCATCGTCGACAGTGGCGAACCGTTGCTGATCGACTGTCATCCGCTGTTCACCATCACCGAAGAAACCGGCAGCGGCGCGGCGGCGGCCCTACCCTGGGATGTCAGCGAATTCGTCGGCATCGACATTGCCCCGGTCGCCCCCGGCCAGCACTCCAGCGAACATGCAGTGAGCGTGGCGATGCAGGACTCCGGCGGCCCTTACGACTATCACCTGTCCCGGCACCTGCTGCACCTGGCGGCGGAAAACGACCTGCCGGTACGCCGTGACCTGTTTCGCTATTACTTCAGCGACGCGCACTCGGCGGTCACCGCCGGCCACGATATCCGCACCGCGTTGCTCGCATTTGGCTGCGATGCGACCCATGGTTACGAACGCACCCATATCGACAGCCTGGCGGCCTTGAGCCGCCTGCTGGGCGCCTACATCCTCAGCCCGCCGGTATTTGCCAGCGATGCGCAACCGGCCCAGGGCTCCCTGGACCGCTTCAGTCATCAACTGGAACATGAAACACAAATGGAGAGCGACACCCGCGTGCCCTCGGTGGACAGCCTGGTCGGACAGAAATCCTGAGGCTGGCAACTATGATCCCGGCACAGTAGGATCGCCGGGATCCACCATTTGAGGCTTGTATGCTGATTCCCTACGATGCACTTGAAGTCGACACCCTGACCCGCCTCATTGAAGACTTCGTGACCCGCGACGGCACCGACAACGGCGACGACACGCCCCTGGAAACCCGGGTACTGCGCGTGCGCCAGGCGTTGACCAAGGGTCAGGCGCTGATTGTTTTCGACCCTGAAAGCGAGCAGTGCCAGTTGATGCTCAAGCACGACGTGCCCAAGCACCTGTTCGACTAAGGATTGGGCACCGCCACCGCCTGCCCCTGCAGGCGGCGGATCTTTTCGTAGACCTCCGCCCGGTGCACATTGACCCCTGCGGGCGCTTGCACACCGAGTTTCACCTGGAGGCTGTTGACCTCCAGGATCCGCAGGGTGATGTGATCGCCGATGGAAATGATTTCGCCTACCGCGCGGCTAAGTACCAGCATGGCGTGTGTCCTTTGGAAAGTTACCGGACCGCGACCATGCGCCCTCCTCTACGAGCCATCAATGACCTGCCAGATAAACAGATCCGCCCTACAACCCAGGGTTGGATTTACTGACAGACGAATATCAAACAGCCCAGTAGGAGCGCAAAAATATAAACGTATTGTTTATACCCCTCAGCCTTTGACCGACTGAGCCTTGGCGCGCATTTTTTCCGACATGCTGGTCATCTCGTCATACAGCAATTGCGGGTTTTTCTGTTTCAGCGCCCAGGCCATGCGTCCCTGTTCGTGGGGCAGGATCATGAACTCACCGGCGGCCACACGCTGGTAGATGTAATCGGCAATGTCTGCCGCACTGATCGGCGAGCTTTCCAGCAGTTTGCCGACCTGGGCCTTCATCGCCGGGGTGGGGCCGCGGAACGAGTCCAGCAGGTTGGTCTGGAAGAACGACGGGCACACCACGTGCACCCCGACTTCCTGCTGCTTGAGCTCCACCAGCAGGCTTTCCGAAAGCGCCACCACACCGGCCTTGGCCACGTTGTAGTTACTCATGGCCGGGCCTTGCATCAGGGCCGCCATAGAGGCGATGTTGATGATCCGGCCCTTGCTCTTTTCCAGCAGCGGCAGGAAGGCCTTGCAGCCCTTGACCACCCCCATCAGGTTGATTGCGATCTGCCAGTCCCAATCCTCCAGGGACAGCTCGCTGAAGAACCCACCGGAGGCGACCCCGGCGTTGTTGACGATCACGTCGATGCCGCCCAGCTTGACCTCGCAGGCCTGGGCAAAGGCGGTGAGCTGGCTGTAGTCACGCACGTCACAGCGCTGGATAAACCCGTCGCCACCGGCCTGGCGTACCCGCGCGAGGGTTTCCTGCAAGCCCGGCTCGCTGACATCCGACAAGGCCAGCTGCCAGCCCTCGCGGGCCCAGCGCAGAGCGATTTCGCGACCCAGGCCGGATCCGGCGCCAGTGATCATCATGCGATTTTGCATAGGAAGTAGCCTTGTGATTCAGGGAAGAAGTACGCGCCAGTGTAGCGAAGGTTATTCACCGCCCCATGCACCATCAAGTTGCTGAATGCCCGGGGCAAACCAAAGGCCCGGTCGGATGCCGGGGCGTGGGGTAAGTTCAATCTTTTTAAACTAAGTGCGCAACAACACAACAATTAAAAACGAAATAAGCCAGCGGCCAAATCGGATTAAAAAAACAGGGAATTTTCTGCAAAGTGCAGGAGTCGGATTGATTAAGGCGGCCGTTTTAAAGGTGCGGCTCTGACAATTAACAATCAGGTCTTTTCAGAAGACGAATAAGGAAAACAAACTATGAGCCTCATTCTTATCATTGTTCTGATCCTCCTGCTGGTCGGCGGCCTGCCGGTATTCCCGCACTCGCGTAACTGGGGTTATGGGCCGTCGGGTATTCTCGGTACGGTGCTGGTGGTGCTGTTGATTCTGTTGTTGCTGGGCAAGATATAACCCCCCAGCGTTAAAAAAGATGCAAAAAAAAGAGGCCTTGAAGAAGGCCTCTTTTTTATTGCCGGGCGATTAGTCCGGCTTGCCGTCTACCACGCCTGCGGTGTTATCCAGCAGGCTCTTGGTCGCGGTTTGCAGGAACGACTCAAGTTTCTGCTTGAGTTGCGCCTCATCCGCCGACTCGGGAATTACCTTGCCGGTCGGGTTGGCGCCCAGTTCGTATTGCCACAGTTTCGGTGGCATTTCCTTGGGCAGTACCAACACACGGTCGGCAGTGAGCAACGCCACGGTCTGGTCGCTGCCCGAGGGCTTGATCACGCCAAAGCCCTTGTCGCCTTCCGGCAAGTTGAGCAGGTCGCGGCCCCAGCACTGGTGGCGGGTTTCACCGCCCAGGCGGCCCATGATGGTCGGCACGATGTCGATCTGCGTGCCCACGGTGTGGTCACGCACGCCGAACTTGTCCTGCACGCCCGGTGCGATCAGCAGCAGCGGCACGTTGAAGCGCCCAAGGTCCATTTCGGTGATCTGTTGCTCGTTACCGAAACCATGGTCGCCGACGATCACAAACAGGGTGTCCTTGAAGTACGGCTCCTTACGGGCCTTCTCGAAGAACTGGCCCAGGGCCCAGTCGGAGTAGCGCATGGCCGTCAAATGCTCGTTGAGACGGCCACGATCAGTCACCGGCTCGACCGGCAACGGCGTCGGCAAGGCGTACGGCGTGTGGTTGGACAGGGTTTGCAGCAGGGCGTAGAACGGCTTGCCGCCTTCGCGCGCCTTCAGCTCCTGCAGGCCCCGGTCGAACATGTCCTGGTCGGACACGCCCCAGGTCGGATCGGAGAACACCGGGTCGACGAAGTCATTGCGGCCAATGAAGTTGGTCATGCCCTGGTTGCTGAAGAAGCCCGACTGGTTGTCCCAGGCGAAGTCGCCGTTGTAGACATACACGTCGTCAAAATCACGGGCGCTGAGCAACTGCGGTAAGCCCGACAGCTTGTGGCTGCCTTCCGGGGTCTGCATCAGGTATTCGAAGCCTGGCAGGTTCGGGAAGCAGGCCATGGTGGCGAACATGCCCTGGTGGGTATGGGTGCCATTGGAGAAGAAACGGTCGAACAGCAGGCCTTCCTTGGTCAACTCGTCGAAGTACGGCGTGATTTTGCCGCCACTGCCCAGGGCGCCCACCGAGTGACCGGCGAAGCTTTCCATCAGGATCACCACGACGTTCTTGATCGGCAGGGTCTTCTCGGCCGGCGGCGTGAAGTCACGGCGCACGGCGGCAGTGTCGGTATCCACCAGTTTTTCGTCAGGCAGCACCAGCATGTCACGCACGGTCTGGGTCGCCAGCGGCTGCTCCAGGGTGGCTTTCCAGACGTTCTCACGGTGCTCGGAGAAGCGCGCCTTGGCTGCACCGATCAGCGACAACGTACCGTTGAGGCCCAGGTGGTTGGCGAAGTTCGAGTCGGTGGTGTACACGTCACCCCAACGCAGTGGCGGACCCTGACGCAGGGTGCCACGCGCGGCGACCACGGCAATCAGCAGGCACACCACGAACACCGCGATGCGGCTGTACCACGGCGCGACCTGGCGGGTGCCGACAGTGCCACCGCTGAACGGGCCACGGGGGCGCGTCGCACGGTCGGCGCCCTTGAAGGCGATGCTCAGGATAAAGGTACCGACGGCCCAGCCCAGCAGGTAGCGCACCACCGGGAAACCGTACCAGAGCATGCTCATCACGGTTTTCGGGTCTTCCTTGACGTACTGGAAGACCAGGCCGTTAAGGCGCTGGTGGAACTCGCGGTAGAAGTCCATCTCCATCAGGCCAAGGAACAGCGCGATGCTGGAGACCACGGTCAGCCACAACCGGAAGAACCCACGGGCGGCCATGGCGCGCACGCTGAACAGGGCCAGGATCAGCGGGATGCTCAGGTACACCACCAGGCGCAAGTCCAGGCGCAGGCCATTGACGAACGCTTCAAGGAAGGTCGAGGCCGGGGTGTCGAGCATCATGTCGCTGTTGTATACCAACAGTCCCAGGCGCAGCAGGGAGAGCATCACCATCATGACCAGGGCGCAAAGCAGCGTGTAGGCCAGGTGGGACTTGACGGTCGGTTGCAGCAGACGAGTAGAAGCTCGCTGCTGATTCAGGGCGTCCGGGTTTGCCATGTTGTTTGAGGACCCATTGGAAGTTTAAGTGGCGAAAGAATGCAGCGGCGTCCTGCCCCGGCCAATAAAGGCTCAGGGTCCAGGGTATTACGCGGTGGGCAGATGGTGCCCGATCAACGTCGGCAACGCTATTGATTACTCATTGCACAGCGCTCCTGGCGGCACAGACGGGCCTTGGCAGGAAAATAAGCGAGGGAATTGTCTTGGATGAAGTGTGAAAATTTTGTGCAGCGAATATCTAGACACAAAAATCTACAGAACACGCCGCAAACAAATGTGGGAGCGAGCTTGCTCGCGATAGCGGTGTGTCAGCCAATCAATCTGGTACTGATACACCGCTGTCGCGGGTAAGCGCGCTCCCACATTATTTATATGCTTGTGCCCGCAGAGGATCAGAGCCGCACGTTGCCCCGTGGCCCGGCGATGGCCCAGATAATCAGGCCCAATACCGGCAACAGCAGGATCAACAGGATCCACAACACTTTGGCCCCGGTGCTGGCGCCGCTTTTGAACACGTTGATGATCGCCCAGATATCCAGTGCCAGGATGATCAACCCGATCAGACCATTAAATGTGGAACCCATGGTGTCGCTCCTAAGTGAGGGCTTGCCTGTTTAGGATAGCCAGCCCTGGCCAGGGTTCCGTTTTATTTCAGACGTGGACGGCAATGCGCAGGGCTTCCAGGGACGGTTCGCCCTTGATCCCGACTTCGGCACACAATTCCAGCACCCGTGGCACGTCATTGCCATAGACCAGCACGGCCTGGATTTCGTCATCGAGCAACTGGCTGAAATTCATCAGGGTGTAGCCGCCGTTTTCCGGGTTCATGGCGCTGAGCTGGATCTGGATGCGATTAAGGGCCGTCAGCGCCTCGGTCTTGGCCAACTGCTTGGGCTTGAGGTTGAACGCAACGTCGGGACCAAAGGAGGCGACGATCTGGGCGAACAGGTCCTGGTAGGTGTCGGCCTGGAACAGCACCGTTTCCGGCAGGCTGCCGACCACAATCCACTCGCCCAGCGGGATGGGGAAGGTGTCGTCGTAGTTGATATCAGGGTTGGCCGCCAGGAACCCATCGGCATCGGCGTAGGCCTGGCTGGCCTCATCGGCGATCCGCACGATCTCGGCGTCGCCCAGGCAACCGGAACTGATTTTAGTGATGAGTTCGACGAGCGCGGTGTTCATGGGCGAATCCTGTGGCGAGGCTGATTTTGAGGGCGCAAAGCCTACACCAGTTTTTGCAACTGCGCCGTCGTATCCGCTGCCCCCATGGTCTGGGCCGCCACCAGGGCCGTTACCCCCTGGGCATCCGTGGCCTTGGGGTTGGCCCCCACACTGATCAGGTACTCGACCATTTCGGTGCGGTTGAACATCGCCGCCATCATCAGCGCCGTGCGGCCATCGGCAGAGGCGCCGTCAACCGGGGTGCCGCCTTCAATCAACGCCTTGACCACCGCCAGGTTGCCCTTGAACGCTGCACCGGCAATCGGCAGTTGGTTCTTGTCGTTGGCGATCTGCGGATCGGCCTTGAATTCCAGCAGCACTTTCACCGCCTCGGCGTGCCCGTGATAGGCGGACAACATCAACAAGGTATCGCCATTGTGATTGCGCAGATTCACCGGCAAGCCCTTGGCCAGCAGCGCAGCCAGCATGGCGGCATCACCGCGGCGGGCCACGTCGAAGACCTGCTCGGCAAATTCGGCGGCTTCTTCTTCGGTCATTTGTTTGGCTTGATCAGACATCTGCGGCTCCCTGTGGGGTGTGGCGTAAGGCCGTCAGTTTCCCGAGCAGCGCCGCGCCTGTCACCCCTTTTTTGCCGAAAGCCACGATAGCCAGGTTCTATCGAGCCGCCCTAGTAGCGATATTTTCCACTCTGGATATCCGCCAGCACCTGCACGGTCACGGGCACATAGGTATCGCTGCCCGGTAACCAGGCGTAGAGCGGATCGTCCCCCACCTTGTGCGGGTCGAAGGCCTCTTCCTTAAGACGGACCTTCTGGTACTTAAAGGTGCCGGTGGTTTCCATCTTCACCTTGACCCGCAGGAACAGCGGCACCGCATAGGCCGGCATCTGGCTCTGGGCGAATTGCAGCAACGCCTGCATATCCAGGGTGGCCAGGGATTCGGACGGGGTAATCGCCGCCATCCCGGCGCGGCCATTGGTGTTGGCGATTTCCACGCCGTAGGCCACCGCCTCGGTGATCTGCGGGTGCTGCATAAAGATGTTTTCCACCTCGGTGGTGGAGACGTTCTCGCCCTTCCAGCGATAGGTGTCGCCCAGGCGGTCCACGAACTGCGCATGGCCAAAGCCAATGCTGCGCAACAGATCGCCGGTGTTGAAGTAGCGGTCGCCCTTTTCGAACACGTCGCTCAAGACCACCTTGCGGTTCTTTTCCGGGTCGGTGTAGCCATCGAACGGCGCCTTGTCGTCGATCCTGGCCAGCAGCAGGCCCTGGCCGCCCTTCTGCACTTCACGCATAAAACCATTGCTGCCACGGATCGGCTCGCAAGTGTCGTGGGCGTAGTCCACCAGCGCCCAGTGCATCAGGGAAAAGCCGATGGTGTTGTCGAAATTCAGCACGTTGGTGAAGCCGATATTGCCGTCACTGGCGGCGTACAACTCGCAGATATGCCCCACACCAAAACGCTCCTTGAACGGCCCCCACACTCCCGGACGCAAGCCGTTGCCGATCATCTTCACCACTCGGTTGTCGCGGTCGCGCTCGCTGGGCGGCTGGTCCATCAGGTAGCGGCATAATTCGCCGACATAGCCCAGGGTGGTCGCGTTGAATTTGCGTACATCGTCCCAGAACTGGCTGGCGCTGAATTTGCGGCGGATGGCAAACCCCGACGCGCCGGCAATCGCCGAGCCCCAGCACACACAGAGCCCGGTGGCGTGGTACAGCGGCAGAGTGCAATAGACCACGTCCTCCGGCCCCATATCCAGGGCGATGGTGCCGAAGCTGGCCGAGGATTTCATCCAGCGCCCATGCTTGAAGATACCGGCCTTGGGCAAACCGGTGGTGCCGGAGGTGTAGATATAGAAGCACGGGTCGTTGAAGTAGATCTGTTGGCTGCTGGCCGGGTTATCCGTGGAACAGTCTGCGCTGGCGGCTATCAGGTCGATATAGCCCTGGGGCACAGGCGCCACCTGTTGATCGGCGACATACCAGGTGCGCTGCGGATCAATCGCCACCTGCTCACGTACCGCGTCGTAGGCGTCGACCAGTTCGGCGCCGACCACAATTGCCACCGGGTTGACCAGGGTCAGGCTATGCACCAGCACCGCCTGGGTCTGCGCGGTATTGAGCATGGCGCAGATGCCGCCAACCTTGGCCACCGCCAGCACGGCCAACAGCAGTTCGGGACGGTTTTCAATAAACAGCGCGACCACATCACCCTTGCCAATGCCCTGGGCCTGCAGATGATGGGCGATGCGATTGGCGTGCTGGTTGGCCTGGCGGTAGCTGAGCACCTGGTCGCCAAACAACAGCGCGGCGCCTTCGGGGTTGCGCTGGGTGGCCTGTTCGAAGGTCCAGCCCAGGCCGCACGGCTGGTCGGGGTCAGTGATATTGGCGACACGGATACCGCGCACCAACCGTGGCAGGGCCCGAACAATGGTCGGCACCTTACGCAACATCATGCCGAGGGTAATCATCTCGCTATGGGGATTGCTCATGCACAGAAGTCCTTTTTCTTATTATTCGTAGGGTCCACGGGCCTTCATGCGGTGTAGGACCATTCCTGAATGCCTTGCAGGAAAATACGCCAGCCATTCCTTGGCTGTACACGCGGGATTTGCAATGTTTTGTATCCCAGGCACCGATGACGCACGATACCGTTCGTCATCGCCCAATAGCGCAAAATGCAGGATGCACGATGGCCATTCATGCATATTGCACGAAAGTGAAAAGCTCTATTTTTTGCAAGCTATTGATTTATAAGGTCTTTATATAAATCGCGATACTGGCACAATCACTGCACCTATCACTCCATGCCGCACAACACGAGCCAATGGAGCCGATAGACATGAGCCTGATCCAAGATAAATTCGCTTCTGTATTCTCCAACTACGACGTCACCACCCAGGCACGTCCTGACGGTGGGATCCTGCTGACCCTGCGCAACACCGAAGGCAAGCAGATCAAACGCTCGATCTCGTACCAGCAACTGCACACTGCCGACCAACTGACCTGGGTCATCAGCGCTATCCGCCGCGACCTGGCAGAACAAGCCAGCGAGTTGCCGCAGATTTCGATGCTGCAAAGCCAGCACCGCTTTGCCCTGCCGACCTACCATTCGGCATAAGTACCACTGCGTTTCCCAGGGCCGTGAAGCCGTTGCGCTTCACGGCCCTTTTTTATCCGCACAACCCGCGCCTGATCGCTTCACTCACCGCCTGGACCCGGTTATTGACGTGCAACTTGCCGTAGATATTGCGCAGGTGAAACTTCACCGTGGCCTGTGAGACACAGCGAATCCGGCTGATCTCCCACACTGTCTTGCCCTCCGTGGCCCAGCGCAGTATTTCCAACTCCTTGGCCGTCAGTGGCTTATCCGGCAACGACTGTGCGTCGCCTGCCCTGTCGTCGCACGCCTGCTCACAAACATCTGTTGCCACACTGACCGCCGGCCCAGGTACGGATGGGGTGGGCTCCTCTGGACTGCTCATGCTGCCTCTCCCTCTCGTAGTGGTTTGCACTGTCAATATTCGGACAACTCCTATTGACAGATAGGTACACAGCGACGGGAGAGTTACATAAAGCCAAGGGTTAACACATCGACCCTCAGACAAATAGCTGGAACTTACAAACTATAGAGTCCATTCCCACAAACTTATCCAACTTGAGCATATTGAATAAGTTTGCGGATAGTGAACTAAGGTCAATCATCCAGCCCCGGGAAACCTTGGGCGATCCCGCTGCCGGTCACTTGCGCCTCAGCCCCGGACGCCGTCTGGAACAGACTGATCGCGACCACACGCGGCTCCTCCCCCAGGTCAAACCAGCGTGGCATGCCGGCCGGTATGCGCAGCAGGTCGTGTTTTTCGCAGAGCACCGTGTAGACATAGTCGCCGATATGCAGGCCGAGCAAACCACGGCCGGCGGCGAACAAGCGGATCTCATCAGCCCCGTGGTAATGCTCATCGCGCAAACCTGCGGCAAGGGCAACCTTTTGCGGGTGCTCGCGGTTCACGCTCAACACTTGCACCTGCGCGTAGCCCTGTGCCGTCATCCAGCTGTCAATTTGCGCTTGGTACGCCGCCGTCACTTCGGCGGCACTGGCGCCGGCCTCGACACGGGTGCTGGCCTGCCAGCGTTCGAAGCCCACGCCCTGCTCGGCCAGGGTCGAGGCAATATCGTCAGCGTGGGTCAAGACCTTGTTCGGGGTGTCCGGGGTAGAAAGGTGATAAACGCAAAGAATGCTCATAAAAGGGGTCCTCGGGCGGTAAGAGTCTGCAGATGATGGGCCGGGCTCACGGCTGCTCCTCGGGCAAGCGCAGCGCCATGATCAACGCGGCGGCCAGGGCCGCGAGGCTGGCGATACTGAAGGTCAGGGTCGGCCCCAACTGGTTCCAGCTGTACCCGGAATACAAGGCGCCGAGCGCGCCGCCGGTGCCGGCCAGCGCCGCATACAAGGCCTGGCCCTGGCCTTGCTGGCGCGCACCGAAGCTGCGCTGCACAAATTGAATGGCCGCCGCATGAAAGCTGCCAAAGGTCGCGGCATGCAGCACCTGGGCGAGCAACAGCACCCACAGGAATTCGGCGAATGACCCCAGCAACAGCCAGCGTAACGCGGCCAACAGGAAACTGGCCACCAGCACCCGGCGCACCGAGAAGCGCGTGAGAATCCGGCTCATGGCCATGAACATCAACACCTCCGCCACCACACCCAAGGCCCACAGCAGGCCGATCACACCGCGGCTGTAACCGAGGTTTTCCAGGTGCAGGGTGAGGAAGGTGTAGTACGGGCCGTGGCTCATTTGCATCAACGCGACACAGGCGTAAAACGCCAGCACGCCAGGGCTGCGCAGTTGCCGCAGGAAGCCGTCGCCGGCACCGCGACCACCGGTGGCAGCCGGCTGGGCATTGGGCACCCACCAACTGGCACCGATGATGCCGGCCATGATCAACACGATCGCCACCGGGTAGATGTCCAGGCTCAGGGCCTCGAACAGGCGCCCCAGGGCGACGACGGCAAGGATAAACCCGACGGAGCCCCATAAGCGGACCTGGCTGTAGCGCGAGGTCTGACCTTGCAGGTGCGCCAGGGTGATGACCTCGAACTGCGGCAGCACCGCATGCCAGAAGAACGCGTGCAGGGCCATCACCAATGCCAGCCAGGCATAGCTCTGGCTGACAAAGATCAGCGAAAAACTGAGCAGCGTGCACACCGCGCCAAACCGCACAATGGCCAGGCGCCGCCCGGTGTAGTCACCCAGCCAGCCCCAGATATTGGGGGCCACGCAGCGCATCAGCATCGGGATTGCGACCAACTCGCCAATGCGCGCGCTGGAGAACCCCAGATGATGGAAGTACAGCGCCAGGAACGGCGCCGTCGCCCCCAGCAGGGCGAAATAGAACAGATAGAAGCTGGAAAGTCGCCAGTACGGGAGCGCTGTCACGGTCAGACCGTCACAGCTGGCCCAGCACCGGAGTAGTCACGCGCACATCGGCATTCTGCCCACGGTGCCGCAGCAGATGGTCCATCAGCACAATGGCCATCATTGCTTCGGCAATCGGCGTGGCGCGGATGCCGACGCAAGGGTCATGGCGGCCCTTGGTAATCACATCCACCGGGTTGCCATGCACATCAATCGAACGCCCCGGCGTGGTGATGCTCGAGGTCGGCTTGAGTGCCAGGTGCGCCACAATCGGCTGGCCGGACGAGATACCGCCGAGAATGCCACCCGCATTGTTGCTGACAAAACCTTCGGGGGTCAGCTCATCGCGGTGCTCGGTGCCGCGCTGGGCGACACAGGCGAAGCCGGCGCCGATTTCCACGCCCTTGACCGCGTTGATGCTCATCAGCGCGTGGGCCAGTTCGGCGTCCAGGCGGTCGAAAATCGGCTCGCCCAGGCCCGGCATCACCCCTTCGGCGACCACAGTGATCTTCGCGCCCACCGAATCCTGGTCGCGGCGCAACTGGTCCATATAGGCTTCCAGTTCCGGCACCTTGTCCGGGTCGGGACTGAAGAAAGCGTTGTCTTGCACGCTGTCCCAGGTCTTGAATGGGATTTCGATCGGGCCCAGTTGGCTCATATAGCCACGAATCAGGATGCCCTGGGTTGCCAGGTACTTCTTGGCAATGGCTCCGGCGGCCACGCGCATCGCGGTTTCCCGCGCCGAACTGCGGCCACCGCCACGGTAATCGCGCTCACCGTATTTATGGTGGTAGGTGTAGTCGGCGTGGGCCGGGCGGAACAGATCCTTGATCGCCGAGTAGTCCTTGGACTTCTGGTCAGTGTTACGGATCAGCAGGCCGATGGCGCAACCGGTAGTGCGACCCTCGAACACGCCAGAGAGGATCTCGACTTCGTCGGGCTCCTGGCGCTGGGTGGTGTGGCGGCTGGTGCCGGGCTTGCGGCGGTCGAGGTCGCGCTGCAGGTCGTCCAGGGACAGCTCAAGGCCGGGCGGGCAGCCGTCGACAATGGCGACCAACGCCGGACCATGGCTTTCGCCCGCGGTGGTGACAGTGAACAGCTTGCCGTAGGTATTGCCGGACATGCAGAGCGCTCCGTGAAATCAGTTGAATCAACTCAACCGTGATAACTAAGCGCGCCAGTATACGCAGGCTCACCCAGTAGTTCATCCTCGAAACCTTCCCGGTAGACGTTGGTCCAACCGGCACCTTCCTCATGATGGCGCGATGATGCTGCGAGTTTTGCTGTTTACCCTCACCCTGTTCTGTAGCGTCGCCCACGCCGCCAGCCCTGTCGTACTGCAACGGCCCATCAGCCTGGACACCGGCAGCGGCGAGCTGTTTGGCTCATTACTGCTGCCCCAATCCGACAAACCCGTGCCTGTAGTGCTGATCATTGCAGGCTCCGGCCCCACCGACCGCAACGGCAACAGTGCCGAAGGCGCGCGCAATGACAGCCTCAAGCGCCTGGCCTGGGTGCTGGCGCGCCATAACATTGCCAGCGTGCGCTACGACAAACGCGGCGTGGCCGCCAGCCTCAAGGCCACGCCAGACGAGCGCGACCTGACGCTAGACGCCTATGTGGCCGACGCCGTGGCCTGGGGCAAATCGCTCAAGGCCGATCCGCGCTTCGGGCCCCTGGTGGTGCTGGGGCACAGTGAAGGCGCATTGGTGGCTGCCCTCGCCGCCCCTGAACTCAACCCCGACGGGGTGATTTCCCTGTCCGGCAGCGCCCGCCCGGTGGACCAGGTGATTCGCCAGCAATTGGCGGATCACCTGCCGCCGGCCCTGCTGCTGCGCAGCAATCAGATCCTCGACCGGCTCAAGGCCGGCCAGGTGGATGCTGATGTGCCGGGCCCGCTGCAGGGTATTTTCCGTCCCAGCGTGCAGCCGTACCTGATCAGCCTGTTTCGTGCGGACCCCGCAGCGGCGTTCGCCCGCCTGACAATGCCGGCCCTGATTGTCCAGGGCACCACCGACCTGCAAGTAGGGGTCGCCGATGCCCAGAAGCTCAAGCAGGCCAAACCCGACGCCGAACTGGCGGTGATTCCCGGCATGAACCACGTCATGCGCATCGTGCCCAACGATGTGAAGCAGCAGTTGAGCTCCTACAACAATCCACAATTGCCCCTCGCCGATGCGCTGGGTAGGCGTCTGGTTAGCTTTATCGACGGACTTCGCCACCGATAACCCACTATTTACCCTCCAGTCCTGGAAAGAACGGCCGATAAGCACAAGGTCGACAGCAAAAAGCCTGTCGACTAGCTGGGCTTGGACAGGATCGCGCCGAATGACGAACACCGAAGCAGTACCACAACCTCCCGCCGAAACCACCGCCGACACCGAAGCGGCGGCTGCGGCTGCGCTGCCGTGGGCAGAGGTTGAGGCCGAACACTTCAAAATGCTGCGCCTGGCGCCCTTGGCCACCGATCGCGCAACCGGCGCCCGTCCCTTGCGCTTTGTGCAGTTTGGCTACGCCGAGCGCAACAACAAGGACCACAGCCTGCTGCGCATGGTCATCCAGTTGCCTGCCCAACGGGTGCGGCGCGAACAGAATCACCTGGATGTGTGGGTCGATCATGCCACCCACCGCGTGCACTTCGGCCCAAGCAACAGCCTGGAAATCGAACCCGCGAACCGAGGCCTTGGCCGCTTCCTGGTAGCCCAGGGCGCTGCGTGGGCAAAAAAGAAGTGGTCGCACTATCGCGTCGACGGCGTCGACCTGGCGAACAAGGACGCGCTGAACGAAGCCACGCGCCTGCGTCGCGACCACTTTTTGCGGATCCAGGGTTTTGATGTGGCCTATGCCGATGTCCAGCACCTGAAAGGCCATGTGCAGCCGGGCAAGGTCAGCGAAGTGCTGGACAGCTGGAACACCGAGAAGGTGCAGTTCGTGGAAATCCTCGAAGCGGCGCAAATGCTGCAACAGGCCGAACAAAACCTGGCCGAGCAGGAAGTGAAGCTGCGCCACGAGGAAGAAAAGGTCATCAAGTTCAAGCGCGAGGACAGCGGCTTGCGCTTCACCATCACCTGCCTGGTGGCGTTTACCGTGTTCCAGGCGGGATTATTGATCTGGATTGCGACGCATCGCTGACCACTCGGTTTCTCTGAAAAATCCAAATCAAATGTGGGAGCAGGCTTGCTCGCGAAAGCGGCGGATCAGTCGGTACGTGTATTGACTGATCCATCGCTTTCGCGAGCAAGCCCGCTCCCACATTCAGTTCCGCCTGATCAGACGCGAGAGGCAAACACCGCCTGATGGGCCCGGCACTGCTCCGCCGTCAGCATGAATACGCCATGCCCGCCGTTCTGGAATTCCAGCCAGGCAAAATCCACTTCCGGGTACAGCGCTTCAACGTGCACCTGGCTGTTGCCCACTTCGACAATCAGCAAGCCCTTCTCGGTCAGATGATCGGCCGCCTCGGCCAACATCCGGCGCACCAGGTTCAAGCCATCGTCACCGCAGGCCAGGCCCAATTCGGGTTCGTGCTGGTATTCATCGGGCATGTCGGCAAAGTCTTCGGCATCGACATACGGCGGGTTGGACACAATCAGGTCAAAACGCTGGCCGGGCAAACCGTCGAAGCCGTCACCCTGCACGGTGTACACGCGTTCGTCGGCGCCATGGCGCTCGATGTTCTGGTTGGCCACTTCCAGTGCTTCGAAGGACAAGTCCCCCAGCACCACTTCGGCTTCCTGGAACTCGTAGGCGCAGGCGATGCCGATGCAACCGGAGCCGGTGCACAGGTCAAGGATGCGCGCCGGCGGCTGGGCCAGCCAGGGCTCAAAGCGGTTTTCGATCAACTCGCCAATCGGTGAGCGCGGGATCAGCACGCGCTCGTCGACGATAAACGACATGCCGCAGAACCAGGCTTCTTTCAACAGGTAGGCCGTGGGCACGCGCTCGTGGATACGGCGATGCAGCAGACGCTGTACGTGGGAAATCTCTTCTTCTTCGAGGTTGCAGTCCAGGTAGCTGTCGGCAATTTCCCAAGGCAGGTGCAGTGCACCCAGTACCAATTGCCGGGCTTCGTCCCAGGCATTGTCCGTACCATGGCCAAAAAACAGGTCTTCCCCATGGAAACGGCTGACAGCCCAACGGATATGGTCGCGCAAGGTGCGCAGGCGGGAAGTGATCACGGGGGCAAGCTCCAGGAAAAAACGACTGGCAATTCTAACAGCCTTAAGCTGTACGGACGATGTATGAAAAACTGCGACGGCGCGTCAGACTCAACCTGATTCAAGGTTTTTCTGCTATACCGCTGTCCCTCTTGACATGGCTGTAGGCCAACAACGGCGCACCTTACGTTAGTAGCGATTCACAGAACCGCTCAGCCAGAGGACAATGTCGCAAAAGCCCCACTCACAGGAGCCCCAGAATGTCCGTTCCAAAGACGATGTTTCAACTCAGCGGTCGCGGTTACGCACCGGCCAATTTGAGCCACGCGACCCTTGTGATCATCGATGCCCAGAAAGAATATTTGAGCGGCCCGCTCGCCCTGTCGGGCATGGACGCCGCCGTGGAAAACATCAAGCAACTGAGTGCTGCCGCCCGCAAGGCCGGGCGCCCGATCGTGCATGTCCGTCACCTGGGCACCGTCGGCGGCCTGTTCGACCCTCAGGGCGAGCGCGGCGAATTCATCCCCGGCCTGGAGCCGCACGATGACGAAACCATCATCGGCAAGCTGCTGCCCAGCGCTTTCCACGGCACGCAGCTGGAAAAAACCCTGCAGGAGCTGGGCTCCCTGGACTTGATCGTCTGTGGTTTCATGAGCCACTCCAGCGTCAGCACCACGGTGCGCGCAGCGAAGAACCTGGGCTTTCGTTGCACCCTGGTGGAAGACGCCTGTGCCACCCGCGACCTGCCTTACAAGGGCGGCATCCTCAGCGCCGAACATGTGCAGCAAACGGAAATGGCCATCATGGCCGACAACTTCGCCACCCTCGCCTTGACCCAAGATCTGATCTGATCGCCCTGTTGATGAGCGGCGCGGCCACCTCAGGCCCCGCTCATCCGCTAAAGCCTGTCATTTACCGCAATTGCCTCCCAGCCCGGAACAAGTTGTTTATCTTCCGGTCGAAGGGCCGATACCCTGGAGGAAAGGTCGGAATGAAGATATCCGATGGTTTTGACGCTCGTCGCTTGCGCCCCAAGGGCCCGAGCAACTGGCGTCTGCGCCTGGGCGTAGCGTTTGCTGCGTTGCTCGCGCTGTTTGGCTTGCTGCTTTCGTTGGCGGGTGCAGCCGCGCTGCTGGGCCATTCGCCCGCGCTCGGCGAGCTCAATACCAGCCCCGGCGGCGCGGCGCTGCTGTTGGCCGGCGGGCTGTTGATCCTGTGGCTGGGAATTTGGTGGTGGCGCCGTTGCCGGCGCCGTATGCACCAGCCGCTGTCGCTGAACATCGCCTCGCACCTGATGAAAAAGCACGATTGAGGGAACACTGATAGCGTTTTGTCCCGCATCAACCGCCTCGATTTGGGTAAACTGCCCGCCCTTCGCGGAGGCTGACATGCAAGACGACGATTTTTCCCTGTTCAAAAACGAGCTGCGCGGTGTCAAGCCGATCAAGCACGACCGCGCCGACACCGGCAAACCCAAGACCGACCGCGCACAGATCGCCAAGCTGCGCCAGGCGGCCACGGTGCGTACGGATGCCACCACGGTGGACGGTCTGTCAGACCAGTTCGTGATTGACGTCGGCCCCGAGGACGAGTTGATGTGGTCCCGCGACGGGGTCCAGGAAAGCCAGGTGCGCAAGCTCAAGGCCGGACAGATCCCCTTCGAAGGCAGCCTCGACCTGCACGGCATGACTGTGGAAAAGGCCCGGGAAACCCTCTGGGCCTTCCTGGCCGAAGCCACCAAGTTCGAAATCCGCTGCGTGCGCGTGACCCACGGCAAGGCCGTGCGCCTGGACGGCAAGCGCCCGATGATCAAAAGCCACGTCAACACCTGGTTGCGCCAGCACACCCAAGTGCTCGGTTTCACCTCCTGCCAACCGCGCCATGGCGGTGCCGGGGCGGTGTATGTGATGCTCAAGCGCACGATGCTCGAAGGGCGTGACGAGTAACCCACGCTTGCAGCGATCTGCCGGCCACCGTACCCTTGCACTTTGCGAAAATCCCACAGGTAGTTTCATGTCCCTGGAACAGAATTACACAGCGATTTTCAATGGGTAGTGGTAAGTAGTAAAAGCCAATGAATCCGGGGGTTTGCTCCCTCAGAAACACCCGGATTTACCCTGGCAAACACGGTCATTGGTACAAAAAGTGGTACAAGATTAATCCCCTCCCCCGGCGTCCTGCCGACCGAACACCAAACCAAAATCCCCTACAGCTCGTCGCCTCACATCGCACAACCCGCAAACCTCGATTACTGTATGCACATACAGCATTTGGATCACCCCACAATGAATATCGACGAAGACACCTCGACGTGGCTTGGGTGCCCTACGCCCCTGGAAATGTACAAGCACCAGTGCGCGCTACTCGAGGACGAACTCACAACCGCCTATCGCCTGCTGAGCAAGGCGCGGGCGAACGTTGCGGGACTGGTCCAGATGAATGACCTGCTCGCCACCGGAAAAGCGTCGGCAGAGACGGCGCTGAGGGACGCCCTTGAGCGCATAGCGGCGATGGGCAATGACCAGACTGACAAGAGAAGCTTTCGAAGTGTCGACCTGGTGACCGATCAACGCGACCATCTCTTCAGGGAGAATCAGCGGCTGCTGCTGGAGTTGAAAGTATTGAGGAGGCCACAGCCCTGACATACGCCTGGCACGCCCGCAGCACGATCAATCCTTGATCGCCGGCATAGTTGATGGCGATAATTCGTTGAGCGGGTGCTGGGCGGGAGTATGTTTCTCAGTTCCGTCCATATTCGAGGCCTATTAACTAGATGAATTTTCTGCCAGGGAAGCAGCCATATGCCCTTCACCAAGCCCAACCAGCAACTTCACCGAGACCTGAAAGAGGCTGCGGCCCTGCTAAAGTGGTCAGGCGTTGACTTGATGCAGGCTGCAGTGCGACTGTCTGAGGCCGATCAGGAAGATGAGGCGAAGGTGTTGCTGACAATAGCGGCGAGCTATCAGGCTGCTGAAGACAAACTGGTGGGGTACGCGCATGAGGTGAGGTCGGGAAAAGTAAATCGAAGCAAGCCCGAATAGGCACTGGCCTGACCAGACGCAATTCTATATCCATCAATCTCTAAAAATTTTCCCACATGAAGCCGTGGCGTTATGCATCACGCTCTATGCTTGTTCGGGCAGTCTGCATGACTGCTAAACGCCACCACAGAGCGTATCTTACTGACTTATATGAGCTTGGGAATTTTCTGAATTTGGCATGGCAAATGCGACACCCTTACGGACATTGCCGACAGAGACCGGCAAAAAATAACCGTGATAGTGAGGTAGCAAATGAACGCCATAGACCTTCTCAAAGCCGACCACGAAAAAGTAAAAGCCATTCTTACCCAGCTTAGCGAATCCACAGAACGCGCAGTAAAGAAGCGTACTGACCTGTTAGACAAGCTGGAGATGGAGATTTCTATCCATACGCAGCTGGAGGAACAGATCCTCTATCCCGCCTTCAAAGCAGCTGGCGGCAAGGATGAGGCCGAGATGTACTACGAGGCCAAGGAAGAGCATCGAACAGTCGATTCCCTGGTGCTTCCCGATCTGAAAGCGACGGATCCAACCACGCCCGAGTTTGCCGGCCGTGTGAAGGTCGTAAAGGAGCTCCTTGAGCATCACATCGAGGAAGAGGAAACCGAAATGTTTCCAAAGGCGAAGAAACTTCTTGGCAAGAGTAAGCTCGATCAGCTCGGCGAGCAGATGCTGGAGTTGAAGGCGACGCTGAAAAAGAGCTTGAGCGCTTCCAATCTCGCGGCCTAACGTTCCGCCGCCCTAGCAGCCCCTGCAAACAAGCCCGGCCCAGCGCCGGGCTCCTGTTACTAGCGCTAAATCAATGACCGTTTTGCCACTATTTACAATCCCGGTAGAGCAGCTACGCTTCAAAACTCAAAACTCAAAACTCAAGACTTTGAATTGAAGGAACGGCCCCGTGGACACCCTTAGCAAGATGGAAATTGAAACTGCCCTTTCCATTCGCCTGCCAAACTGCGTGATTACTTGCATTTTAAGTACTGATCGCATGCTTTCGATAAACGCAACAGGCCCGGAGGGAGATCAGTTCACAGCGGTGAACATCGATCGGACTCAGTACCACGGGGAGGCAGGTATCAATAGGCTAGTCCGAGAAATTCTTCAGGAGATGGTGCTGTCGAGACGGAATTCCCGGCTTGATGTTTCGAGAAAGTTTGGCTAGGAGTAGATCACCCTACCCCTCACGTAATTTTCCGCTGGTATCGCTGTACAGGTAGAGTCGATAGCAATCTTGCCTCCTCTTTGACTTCCATAACCAGCCTCGCTATCGCTCGGCTCGATGTTAGGCTCTGAGCGTCAATACCGGTTACCGTCAACTCGACCTGATGCGTCGTAGGATTGATCAGTCGAACTGTCAACGTTTGATTGACGTCTACGTCACAAATACAACAAGCTGGCAAAAAGGATGTTTCTAAAATGTGTCTCAACTCGAGGAAAGAAATCATCACGCATCTCCATCCGATGATTTATTTTTATGCGTTAGGTTGCTGTACCTAGGCTCTTTCAATTTAGTCAAAGCTGCGCCGCCCAATGTTCATTTTTTCGCCGAGTGTTAGGAAGATAATTTTTGCTTAGGCAGGTCTTGCTCCGAAGCGAGACAACCCTGGGCCCGCCATGCGAGGCTGTTTCATCCGCCTCGAACCCTGAGACTTTCGTAACTTCGCTCGCAAGCCAGCCCAGCTATTCGGGCTCGGTCATACGCTGCTGCCAGATCTCCCGCTCTCTTGTCAGCCCGCTGGAACAATTCGGAGAGCACCATTGCGGCGCGGGTGGCTGACGCGCCTCGCTCGGCAGCTCCGGGATCGCCGCAGACAGCGGCGGCGAATTTGCCGGCTTCAACGTGCAGCCGCTCGCCAGCAGCATCAGCAGCACCAGCATCCACAGCTGCCGCCTTGTTCTGTTCTCGCGCATCACTCGCTTCCTTATTCACTGCCGATTGGCGGCGCTGTTCTTCGTGGCGGGCTGTGTTGCCAGCCTCGGTTAGAGCGATCGCCTGGGCTTTGCCGATCTCTGCCAGTTGTTTTCCGTAGCGCCACTCCTGAACCAGCCAGGTGACGCCGGCGGCGCTGGCCATCAGCACCAGGATCAGCGCCACCAACCCGGCCAGCTTCTGCACGGGCGTCATCACCGCACACCCTTGAAAAAGACGTGCTGTCCGAGGCGCAGTGTCTGCTTGGCCTTCGCCGCCCAGGCCGGGGCCTTGGGCATCGTGGTTGCGTAGTAGTGCGTTGCGCCGCCGGTTGGATCCGGTACCGCGCCAGCCATCACCTGGTCAGCAGCACGCTGTGCCTGTGAGAACTGCGCGGCCGGGATCGGCTTCGCGCCGCTGAGGTAGGCGTAGTTCGGGTCGTTCTGGTTCCAGCAGCTGAACTGCCATGGCTTCAGGCACACGCCGGCGTAGCCCTCCCCCCACCAGGACTTGGCCTTACCGTCGAACACGCGGTTGCGGATGGTCCAGGCCACGGCGACCTGACCGGCCAGACCCTCGCCACGGGCTTCACCCCAGAGCGTGCGCGCCAGGATGTCCCGGTCTTTTTCGGAAGTGGTCATGCTTTTCTCCAGGCAAAAATAAACCCGCTCGATGGCGGGTGGCGGTGTACAGCTAAAGCTCAGGCGCTCACGGTCTCGGCGGCGGCTGGCAGCGGGAAGCGTTGCTTGATCGCCGCTACGGATGCCAGCCACTCGGTGTAGTCGGACTCCAGCCCCTGGCTCAAGGCATCGTAGTCAGCTTCCAGGCGCAGCGGATCCGACTCGGAGAGGTACGCCGCCCGACGCGAAGCCAGGGCAGCCTCCAGCGCCTCGCGCTCACGCTCTTGCTGCAGCTGCTCGGCCGTCTTCATCATGCTGTAATCGATATTGCTCACTGGGGAAGCCTCACATTGCCATCAGGCGGATTGATGATGTCGGCCGGGTACAGCGCCGCTGCCGTTGCCTCGGGCCCAACCGGAAAACGAATGGTGATAATCAGCTCACCATCTACGCGGCGAACAGGTTGAGAGATCCACGTCCCGGAGATAGCCTCCATCGGAAGCGTAGCCCCTTCCGGAAGGGGCCTGAAGTCGTAACGCTCACCGTTGATTGTGAGTACGTCGCTGCGCTTTTTGATTTCAAGCGTTGCAGATGGATCAATCGGAGAGTATGGAGACAGTTTAATAATCATTACTTCCACCTTCCCATTGCGATGTACCCGACCATGTAAGTGTTGTTTTCTCCGGAAGTAATCTGCAATAAGGCTTGAGTACCGCCTATGGCCGTCCCGGTGAACCGCTTAACAGTAGTGCCATTACCGTCAGAAACAGATGGATACTCAAGCGTCGGCACAAGCGTCGGAGTCTGGATAAAATCAGCCGGAAAGGTTGGGTAAAAATCCGCCCTGACATTTGCAACAACAAAAACAGACATCCTTGTCCCAGTACAAAACATCGTGCCATCGGGAAACTTGACGAACGTACCGTTGGCATTACTACCCCACACAATGGGATCAGAAATACCAAGTGCAGCTTTGGCCCCTGCAAGACTGTTAGCCCCCGTGCCGCCCTTCGATAATGGGAGAGCTCCAGGAAGGGCGCCGCTGCCGTCAGCACCAAGCGCAACGTAAAGCTCTTGCGTCATATCGTTAATTTTTATGTTCGCAGAGCGCGTAGTATCGCCCCCTGCACCGTTCGGCAATGCGCCGAGGTTAATTGCCTGTCTGGCCATGAGTGGGTTCTCTTGATCTAATTTAAGAAGTTGGCTTCGCAAAGACTACCGAGATGTACTGCGCGGTCGGCAGGTCTACTCCCGTAGCTTGAATCACTAGCCTATTCCCGCCGTAATCCCAGACCGCTTGGACTACGCCCTGTCTTGATACAGTGCCCGCCATGTCCATGGCGATATTGTTTAAAAGCATGTAGTCGCCAGTGTTTATCGGTGAAAAAGCGGACCAGCTATATCTGTAAACTCCTGGCTGTGTTTGCTCTGCCCCGAGGTAGCTCCAAGCGGATATGGTGCGCGTGAATTGCGCGCAAGGCGTCCCGCTATCAAAAATAATCTTGGAGGTCGCATCCCATAGCCTTAGACCGTAATCAGCAATTGGCGAGGACTTGAATGCAGCGATAAACCACTTCCCGCTGGAATGACTTCCCTTCAGGGTGTTGAACCTAAAAGCGTGCCAGTTCCCTGGCTCGCCTTGCACCAGGCAGAATGCAAAGTAGTCATCTTGATCTGGCCTGACAAAAACTAAAGGGGGCTCATCGGTTGTAATTACACTTGAAAATGCAATCCCTATCCCGCCGCTTCCGCCCCATGTGCCGCTATCAAGAATTACAAGTCTTGCGAATTCAGAGTCAAGCGTTACTACGTTGTCGTTGTTTGTGAATGTAAGGCCGTACGTCATTACCTATACCTCATGACTATGAGTCTCTGGGTAGTTGTTCCGGTCGGCCCCGTAGTTGCTGCTGGGCTTCCGAAAAAAACCCTTACATATCCCTCGTAGACGTACGGAGTGAAAGCTATTGCACTTACCTGCTGCCCAGTAGTTAGGTAAGGGACCACAGGGATACACACGCAAGAATCCTTACTTGGCGTAACCCCGGATATGGGTATATCAACAAAGCGCCCAGCTGTTTTTGGTACGAGCGCCGAATAAATAACCCTGACAGTAAAGGATGTTTCATCCAGCTGGAGGGCTCCGTCAGCCCCCCATATCCGCATACCGAAACTCATTCCGATAGGTCTCCTAGCTGTACCCTTTTTTGTCCAGCTGCGTCGTATACGCGCAAAGATCTGTTGGTCATGGTCATCCGTCCTTGCCCTGGAACAGATCCGTTGATTTCAAAAACACCGGTCTTGCTCAGTCGCCATCCAGTCGAACCCGCAACGTAGTCATCAGACTGAATGTAAGCCCCGATTTTTGCATTGGTGATCGTGCCATCCTGGATAAACGCGGCTTTAATGAACGTCTGACCGCCCGTTACAGCAAACGGAATTGTGCCGCCCTGCCCAATGGCGAACATGTCCGCGTCGATAATGAACTTGGACTGTAAGCCGCCAGGGCCGTTTTCTAGGCCGAGCCCCACACCGGCATATTTGTATTCACCTGTAGCCGAGGTGTATTGCAGGCGCACCGACCAACCTAACGAGACTTTGCCGTCGATTGTTTGGATGGCCTGAGTGTTTTGCGCAATCGAAGCATTGGCCCCATTGAGATTGGTTTCTACGGTCGTAATTTGCTGGCCAAGCACCCCATCTGCCGCTACCCGAGCCGCCGTTTCCGTTTGTATAGCGGTAGAGTTGCCCCCAACTTGCGAGCCAAGAGTAGTGATTTGCTGAGCCAGGGCAGTGTCAGCAGAGACTCGCGCCGTGGTCTCGGTTGATATCGCGGCGGTGTTGGCATTTACCGAGGCTTCAACCAAGTCAGTGCGCTTGCTTTGAGCATAATCACCCTCGGCAATCGCAGACCATACGGACCACACGCCCGCGCTGACAGTGTTGTCGCCGGCGTTGGTGGTCGTGTCGCCTGCATAGGTTGGATTGACCTGAGCGTAAACCCCGTCAACCTTTTCAGATGTTGCAACCAGCTTGCCATCTACCTCGGCGATATCCAGGGTGTTCTGGTGAACCTCGCCCGCAAGTGCATTGGCCTCTTCGAGAGTTGAACCGATGTCCTTCCACGGTGCTGCCGGAGGAGCGATCCCCACAGCTACCGGCCCCTCTGCCTGATAAATCCGCTGTCCTTGGCGGACCATATCGCCTTTAACGTAGGGTTTCTCAGGGTCGTATGCCAGAGCATCGGTGAAGTCTTGAACAGCCTGATCGATCCTCGCGTTGACGGATCCGGGGCCACTACCGTCGATCAAGTCGATTCGGTCGTTGAGCTCTTTGCTGATAGCGCTCTCGTCAACTTTCCCTTTGATCTGCTCAAGAATCGGCCCGGCATCAGAACTGGCCTGACCCATCACGCCATTACCGATCGGATAGAACGGTCCCACGTTGCCGGTACGATCCACCAGGCGCGCCCAGAAGAACAGGGTTGCACCAGCCAGCAGCGATTGCATGCGATAGTCAGCCTGAGGGTATGCCAGGTCGGCCAGCTTGGTCGACGCGCCCAGGTCGTTCGCAGGGCCATACCAGACCTCGGTACGCTGGGTGTCTTCTGCACCTGGTGGGAAACCCCACTTGATGCTGATCCCGAACAGTTCGCTGGTTGTGGTCAGGAACGCCACCGCCGGCGGCAGACCGACCTTCCCCTCCAAGTTGGTAAGGTTTGAGTTCTTCCAAATCGAAGATATCTCGAAGGAGCTCACCGAACGCACGCGGGCGATGTATGCGCCCGAGTAAATTCCGGTGACATCGACACTGGTGGAGCCGGTGCGCTGCACTTTGATCCAGTTTCCGCTGTCCTTGCGCCACTCCACGTCATACGCGACCGCGCCAGCAACGGCGGGCCAGGAGATGTTCATTGTGCTGATGGCCAGGCCCTGATCCACGGAGTAGTTCGACGTGATGTCGACGCTCGCGGGGGCAGGAACTACGGTGATAGGCACAACGCTGATTGGCCGCTCTTCAAGGCGCGCGCCGGTGTCGATGTGATCGAACTTGCTCGGGTCGTACTGCACAGCCGAGATTTCAAACACGCCAGGCTCCGGCCGCGCCACGCTAACCACGCGATAAAGCGGGATAGCCAGGTCGTCAGCATCCAGCGCCCACACCAGTTCACGCTCCGGCGGCACGGAATAAGCCACGGTCACGGTGAGCTGCCGGCCACTGACCATCTGAACGGTGCGCCCCTCGCACTTGCCGTCGGGCAGGTTGAGGATCAGCCGGTCACCGGGCTTGGCATGGGTGTCGCGGTCCAGGGTGATGACTTTGCCGCTCACTGCGGAGATACGTCCGCCCACAGGCCGTCCAGCGAGCAGTTCATCCGCAATCGGAATCACGTAGCCAGGCAGTGGAATGCGCCCGTCCAAGCCTACCTTGAAGGTGACCGCACGGTCCTTAGAGTTGGTGAGCAGCGCCCACTTCCCTCGGCGCTGGGCCTCGGATTCGCGGGTGCAGCCGATTGCACTGATCTCCAGAGGGTTGTCGCCATATCGCCGCTGCAACTTCTGGTCAGTGACGGCCGTGACGTCAGTGTCATAGTTATTTGCTGGGTTGTCGTAGCTGATCAGCGCCCGGGTGTAACGGGTGCGCTCCGACGCGCTTGAGTAAGTGAACTTGCCGTCGATGACGTTCGCCCGGGTATAGGCGAAGTCGAAATCGGTAGCGCGGGGCATATCCGACAGGGTGAACACTTGGCCTTGGGCCCAGTAGGTCATGCCTCGATAAATCGTCGATATGTCCTGAAGCAGCGACCAGGCGTCGGCTTTGCCCTGAAGGTTCAAATTGCAGATGAATCGCGGCTCCTGACCACCTTTCCCGTCCGGCACCAGTTGGTCGCAGTACTGCGAAATGCGGTACAGCTCCCATTTGTCGACCATCCAAGGCTTGATGCGGCGGCCGAGGCCGAAGCGGTCGGCGGTGGTGATGTCGTAGGTCATCCAGACCGCGTTATCGGTCCAGGCCTGCTTAAACGTGCCGTCCCACACGCCTGAGTAGGTGCGCGATACCGGGTCGTAATTGCTCGGGACCTGCAACTTTTTCAGTTTTGTTTCGATCGTGACGGCCGGGATGCTGCGGAACTGCTCGGCGGAGAACTCGATGTAGAGCAGCGCAGTGTTCGGGTAGCGAATCTTGGCGTCGATCACCTCGGTGAAGCCGGCAATCTGCATCGTGTCCGCGATCTTGTTGTTGTTCTGGCTGGTGGTCAGTCGCGTGATGCGCATCAGCCAGCCGGTGGTCGCCTTTGGAAGATCAATACGGCGTGTCCGCTCGTACAGGCTGGTGGTCTTGCCGTCGACAGCCTCGCTCAGCACCTGCTGATAGGCACCGCCATCGGTCGCCAGCTCAACCTTGTATTCGATCCGGTAGCCATTGACGTTTCCGCCAGAGTCCACGGACTGAAGCGCAGGCCACGCAAAACGAACGCGCACAGCGGAAAGCTGGGTATTGCTGATGGCTCGGACCCATGGCGTACCGCTACGCAGCTCGGTGCTGATTGTGGTCTCGTTCTCGATCGAGGGGATGCCCTGGATATAAGCCTGGTCCACGGCCCCGGTGCGCCACTCCCACTTCACGTTCGGGAAGTTCATGTTGCCCTGGGGATCTTGCAGTGGCGTGTTGTCGAGATAGATGTCCTTGGCAGTTGGCGTGCCTTCGAACTCGCCCTCGCCTACAGCGATAAGCATTTTGGCAATGGCGACCGAGCGCAGACTATCTGGGGCTTCCGTTGGCGTTTTTGGTTTCTCTTCGCCACCCTTGGCGCCGTGGATATCGATCTTGCGTGCTGCGCCCATGCTTTCCTCCAGGCAATAAAAAACCGCCTCTTGGGCGGCTGCGGTTTTGCGGATGACAGCTACATCTGGTCTTCGGCGTAGATCGCGGCGCTGATGATCGCGCCGCCCACCCGCCGCTTGCCGTAGCAGAGCGGTACCGGGTTGCCAGATGCAGTGGTGTTCTTGGCGCTGCCGAAGGCGTAGCCGGGGGTGTTCTCTGGTGCGGCGCTGGTCTTAAGGCCGCCGGCCTGTGGGCTGAGCATTTGAATCACACCGCCCAGCACCATCGACCCGCCCATCATGATCAGGGCCGAGCCAAAAGGCGCACCTGCGCCAAAGGTGCCGCCGGTGATGACGAGGCCGACGACGATCAATACTGCGCCGATAATGGCCTGCAGTGCCCCGCCTCGCTTGCTGCCGGTGATGACTGGAGCGATGCGGATGTCACCCTCCCCCGTGAATCCAAGTTCCTTTTCCGCCAGATTCGTCTTGCCGCGAAAAACGGCGAACTCGATCCCTTTGGATTTTGCGTTGGATAGGAAGCGCTCAAAGCCTGGAATTTGAACGCACAGAGCTTTCACCGCTTCGGCGGGAGACCTCACAGCCATTCGGAATGAGCGCCCAAACTGCCGAAGCTGGCCGTAGAGCAGGATTGTGGTCATTGGCTGATAATTGATGGAAAGTGCCGCCATGTGATTTTCTCCAGGCAAAAAAAAGACCCGCCGAAGCGAGCCTTGAACAATTTGATGTGTCGCTACAAGCAGCCTTGCAGCGCGGTCAATCGTTTATTTGCGATCCAATTACCCACAACGACGTAATACTTCGCCTCTGAGCCGGTGCCCTTTGGCTGGATATCAACGAAGTACTGAGAGCCCTCAGTGAATACCGTATATCCGGTGTCACGCCCCGGCTGAAGCGTTGCGCCAGGCGCGCCGCCGAAGATCGGCTGGTTCTGCCATTCGTACTGAACGCACTTTGCCAGCGCGGCGTCGGCCTTTTTCGAGCTCATTACCTTGTAAGGTCCGCTCTGGCGCGCCTCATTCATCGTGGGCGCCATGCACCCCGCGAGCATCGCCGCCGACGAGCAAATAATGAAGGCCAAAACAAGCTTGCGTACCGAGCCCAGAGCCCTCATTTGTCTTTCGCCTTCAGGCATATAGAAAACCATTTATTTTCAAATTCGCTTACCGCCCTTTTTTGGTTTTCCTCCGTACGGAAGGCCGAAGTGCTGTAAGCGTCCTTGATGACTTCTGCCCCAAGCGCGTCGACAGATGGGTCTCCAGCAGAGGCTTTCATCATTTTGGCCATTGAAACTTCATTCTGCCTATTTTTCATAATCGAAGCGGCCATCTCTGAAACGGAAGTGCAATAACTGAGCGTTTCATCGGATGGTTTTGCAGCAAGTGCAACGCCTGAAGACAAAACAAGCGCCACCATCGCTGTACCTGATAATAAAATCCGCATGTCGTTCCCTCGTTGGTTTGGCGGGACTGTAGCACTGGGAAAGCCAGATGCAAAAAACCCGGCGCTTGGCCGGGGTTCATGAGTCTGCTTCTGACCTTACAACGAGCGTAGCTCAGTGAATGCCCGAGCAATGCAGTAAGGAATCACTGCACAGGTCAGCCCCATTGCAGCTGCGGCCGCTTCCTGCGGGGCGCTTTTCGCAAGCATCATCCCGCCAAAGCCCACAACCGCACCTATAAACGACATTACGATGGTGACGAACCACATAAATTTGGCCAAGTTGATTCCCTTCATCCGATGATTGTTCTTGCTCACTCGCTACGAGCGAGCCGCTCTTTCGCGAGGAATCTACAGTTGTCGTTGCGCAAGGTCAATTTGCCATCACTCAACAGATGTACTGCTCAGCCACCAAACGTGGACGGAATGCCAATTCTGCATGACTTGCGTGCCCCCGCCGTGTCACGGTTGTTTTGCGTCCTTATGCCTGAGGATCAGACGCGTACGGTCATGCCAAGGGCCGCCGCAGACAATTATCTCTGACGGCCTGCCGTATAGGTGGTGCAGCAGGAAAGGGCCAGGGCCGAAAACGCCTGAATCCTCACCAGGCAGTGACGGGTCGGTGCCAAGGTAAATGCCAGCGTGGTTCGGGTGAGCAGTCCGGCCAACCTGCATAACGATCATGTCACCGCGCTGCGGTCGGTCGACGCAGACAAAGCCAGCCGCCTCGTAGTGCTGCTCGTACAGGCTCGCGTTCTCCGCGCTTTCCCACCAGCCATCGGTGCGCTGGAAAGCTTCGAACTCCAAACCCCATTCGCGCGCATACCAGTCAGCGCAAACCTGCCAGCAGTCCCAGGCCCCATGTACGAACGGCCGGCTGAGCAGTGGAGTGCTGCCCGTTGGCGTGATGGTGCGCATGTCGCCCTCGGGCCAACTCAAGATATGCCAGGGCAAGGCCGTGGCCTCGCACATGGCCAGGTCATGCGGTGACGGCCTGCTGGTGGCGTCCGGGTGGGAGTGAACGATGCCGATCACTTCGCCCAGGTCTTCCGCCGCGGCGTAGTCCTCGGGATCAAGCCTGAACTCTTCGCTTGGCTCTGTGGCGATGTTCCGGCACGGGAAATACTTCTGCTTGCGACCGATGGCCAGCAACAAACCACAGCACTCTTTCGGGTACTGAGCCGCCGCGTGCGCCTGGATGGCCGCAATGATGTGCTTGCGCATGGTCAGCTCCGGGCTATGAGGGAAACGGCGGGGAATCCGCCGAAAGACAGTTCGTTGTTCTCGCCGAAACGTTTCTTGCAAGACGACAGGCAGCCCTTGCACTGATCCAGTGCTGGATCATCCGTGGGATTGTCCTCGTCGTCGAACATGGCCGCGCCGGTGTAGCCGCAATCCGGACCACGATATCCATTCGTCATGGCCCAGTGGCAGAAAGTCGTCATCTGCCGACCGGGCAGCCCGTGGTTGTCGATCTCGCCTGGCGAAGACAGCTCCCAGACCACCGCCTCACCGTCCTCGCTGGTTTTCTGGTCGATGTACCAGATCTCCAGCGCCTCCTGGGTCGGATCGGCAGTTGGGTTGCCTTCAGGAAAGTTTGCCGCATCCAGGTACTGGGCAAGGGTTTCGCGAACCGTCAGTTTGAACTTGAGCATGTCCTCGAAGGCCAGGCACAAAGCTGTAACCCGTCCATTCACATTGCCCGCGGCGAACGTCGGCCGAGAGGCGGTGCCGTCGCTGCTCGAGGAGATACCCTCAATCTGCACCGGCCAGGCCGCGTACTCCTGGCCCTGCCAGATAATCGACTTGGCGGGTAGATCCTCTTCCGAGCCCTCATAGGCCAGCAATTCCTCTGGCGTGTGAGGGATGGCGTGCCCGTGGAAGCGCAGGTAATCGGCGCCGTATTCCGTCCCGTCAATTTCAAACAGGCGAATCTCGCCGCCGGGCTCCAGTTTCTGGATGTCCGTGATCAGTGCCATGGGCGGTTATCTCAGGGGTGGAAGGTTTGCTGGAAAGTGGCGGTGATGGCGTAGACCTGGCCGCCACGGTGCACAGGCTTGTAGCCGTTGCACTTGTAGAGGCCAAGCTCGCCCAGGGGCGGCTCCCAGAGGAAGCCCTTCGCCCCTTTGTGCCGGTCGAGGAACGCCATGATGTCCTTGATGCGCCCCTTCAAACCGGTGAAGGTCACCGGCCAGGATTGCGACCGGTTGTTGAGGCCGTCCTCTACCGACTGTTCGTATCCATCGCCGAACTGCTTGGAGCGGACGCGCTGGGCAACATCGCCCTCAGCGCCCTTCTCTGTCGCCCAGGTGAATCGTTCGATAGCCATCATCGCCCCTTGATTGCGTTGTTGATCACGCCACCCTGGCGCATGTCCCTACTCCGCAGCTCCTGATACTTCTGCTCAACGAACGTCGCCAGCTCCTTGCCGAAGAGGTCATAGCCAGGCGCGTCAGCGGTTGACGATGCGTTTCCGTCGCCGTCGATATGTACCTCGACATTGATCTGCGTTCCGCCAGCCCCGCCGCCGCCCATTGCCATAACCCCAAGCTTGCCGCTCGACGTCCGGGTCAGCGGCATGATTGCCTCCTCACCAGCTTCACCCATGACGCCGGTCTTGCCGTTGGCCATGCCAAACGCCGTGGGTTTGCTGACGATGGAGTTCGTGAATGCACCGCCGTCGGCGAACATCTGCACACCGCCCGACCACGCGCCGCCCTTGGCTTGCGGGAAGTAGGTGTTGGAGTAGCCGGCCGAAGAGGCGCCGAGGTTTGACGATGTGGCGCCAGCAGACCCGGCAGCCAGTCCATTGCCGCCGCCAGCAGCACTACCTCCGAGGTAGCTTGCTGCCGCGCCCACGAGACTGCCCAGCAATGCGGAGCTGGCTTGGCGGGTCGCGATGCGCGCCATGTCCGCCAGGATCGATTTGGCGAAGTCCGAGAACGACGCCTTACCGGTCATGGCAAAGTTGACGATGGAATCCTCCATGGAACTGAAGGCGTTGCCGAACAGGCTTTTGGTTTGCCCGGCGATGTTGCGCGCCGAATCCAGGTAGTTATCCCAGGCTGCCGTTGCGCCCTTCGTCCAATCGCCCTGGGCATTCTCCACATCCGCATAGTTCTGCCGGATCTGGTCGGTGGCGGCCTTGTTCGCATCGGCAAGCGCCTGCGACTTCCGCTTGAACTCTTCCTCCGACATGTTGCGCGACGGGTCAGACTTCTGGTTGGCCAGCTCCAGCGACTGCTGAGCAAACCGGTCTTGTTGGATATTCAGTTCGCCGCTGAGCGCGTTTTGGCGATCGCCCTGCCCTACGCCGAGCACTGCGCGCTGGCCTGCCAACTCCAAAGCCCGCTGTTGCTGCCCCAGCGCCTGCACGTAAGTGCTGATAGCCCGTTCCTGCTTGGCGAGTCGCCCGGTCTCGTTGGTCGCCAACACCTCAAGCTGGCTGTCGGCATCCTTCTGCGCCTTGACCATCCCTGCGCGCGCGTCGGCGATCTTCTGGTCCAGCTGGATGCTTTGCGCAGCGGACGTGGACTTCTTGCCCTTGGCGGCCTCAAGCGCTGCAATCTCGGCCTCGTAGGCCGACGTGACCTGATCAAGCTCGTTGCCGATCAGGGCCTGACGACGCAGAAGGTAGTCTTCATCAGATAGCAGGCCGGCCTTCTGTGCCGCCTCCAGTTCCTTCTGATAGTTCTTGTAGGTGTCGGTGATCGCCGCCAGGTCGTTCTTGGCGCTGTTGAAGCTGGTCAGATCGACCTGCGTACCGGCGGCTTTCGGATCCTTGAATTTGTCGTTGATGTTCGCGATGTTTTTATCGACCGTTGCCTGGGCCAGGCGAGGATCGTTCGGCGCTACCTTGCGGATATCGTCGAGTTGCTTTTTATAGTCCTTGAGGGCGTCTGCCCGCTTCTGCTCATTTGTCCAAGAGGACTTGGTGAGCGCGTCAACCTTCTGCATCGAGGTGATGGCGGCCTGTTGGGCCTTTGCCTGATCGCCTTCCAGCTTTGCAATTTCAGCCTGTGCCGCCTTCTGGTCCTCAAGCATGTTCAAGCGATTTTGATAGAGATCAATCATCTCCTGCTTGTTTTGAAACAGGCCAACGTCGCCGGACTGCGCGCTTGCCAAGTCTCGGCGGGCCTGTTCGATATCGGCGCCGATGTCCGGGCGGCCGATGTTCTTGAGGCTGTCAGCAGCGCGTGCGACCGCGTTATAGCCCTTCTCCCAGAAGCTCAGGTTCTCCAGAATCTTTGGCGTGCGCTCGTTGATCGCGTCGGCATAAGACTCGGTAGCAAGCTTTACGGCACCAGCATGGTCGCGCTGCTCTTCCAGCGCGGCGATCTGCGAGAACACCGAGGCGGTCAGGTAGTGGTACTGCTCGTTCAGGGCAGCGGAAGCCTTAACTGGGTCGTCGGCAAGCTTGACGAACTCGGATACCGTCTCGCTAACGGCCTTGCCGGTAGCTTCCTGCATCGACACGGCGGCTTGAGCGATGCTGGCGAAGCTTTCGCCCGCGATCTTGCCCTTGTCTGCCAGCTGAGCCAGGACAGCTGCGGCCTGTCCGGTTGTGCCAACGGTGGCGCTGACCTGGCGGGCCATATCACCCAACTGCCCAGCACTTAATCCTGCGTAGTTGCCGGTGAGGATCAGCGACTTGTTGTAGCTATCCTGCTCTTCGCTGCCCTTGTGGTAGGCGTAGGCCAGGCCACCCACGGCAGCGGTGGCCAGCGCCAAAGGTGCCAGAATGGCGAGAAGTCCAGCAGCGCCGGCACCCGCACCGGCGCCCAACTGAGCCACCGCCCGAACGCCGCTACCCCAATCACCAGACGACAGCGCGTTGCCGAGCTGAACGACGTTCTCCTGTGCCTGGCGCGTGCCGAGGCGCAGCTTGTCGAAACCGGTGGTGGTCTTTTCGAGTTTGGCGTAGTCCTTGTCGATCTTACCCAGGGCGCTGTTGTACTGGTCCTGGCTAATTCGACCCTCGTCGAGATGCTTGCCCAGTTGCTCGACCTGCGTGTCCAGCTTGGCCAGCGCTGCACGGGCAGGATCAATCGCACCCAGCAAACTGTTCAGCGCCTTCTGCTCATCCATTGCAGACTTGGCCAGGGCCACTTGCTGCTTATCGAGTTGAGCCGAGATCTTGGCCGCCTCGGCCTCGCCATAGGCGCCGGTCTTGGTCAGCTTGGCGAGAGCCTCACGTTGCTTTGCCAGGTCCTGGGTGGTTTTGGCGCTGGTGGACAGCGACTTTTCCAGGGCCTGCATTTCGTTCATCAGCGAAACGGCAGACTGCTCGGCCCGGCCGCCGGCCTTCGCCATTTCATCCAGGCTCGTTTTCGCCTGGATTGCATCGGCCGAGTCGATCTTGACGCCGAGTTCTGCAATGTTCATCGACTCACCTTGAATAAGTGCCCGTGGTTACGGGCTGTTTTCCCTTTCCTCCGCCATGACGCGCAGGGCTTCGCCTTCCAGGACCTGAAGGTCATGGAAGATTTCAGCGAGTTTCTTTTTCTTGATGCCGAGAAAACCGGCCACGTCGCGGATGCTGCTGTAGTCGAGACCGATCGCGCCGCCAGCGCCTGCTCGCCACTGGGTGGACATGCGGTTGAACAGGAGGAAGGCTGGCCAGTTGCAGGGCCAGACCTCCACTTCCTCAACCAGGTCGCCAGGAGCAAGGCCGAACATGCCGATTACCGTGTCCGGCACATCTGGCGAATACATCGCGCGGGCGGCGTCGGTCAGTTTCCCAGGCGGGCCTGGCTGTATGCGCCTTCATAGGCCTTAACGACCGCCTCGGCGGCACCCTGGCAGGACTTCACGAATGTGACGATGTTGTCGTCGCTGTATTCGTCATCGAAGCCCCAGCTGACTACCAGGTCCTTGATCTGCTGGGCTTGCTGCTCGGTATCCACGGCAACCACTTCAGACCAAGAAGGATTGTCGCCCAGCGCGGCCCTCGCCTTGTTCCGCGCCTCGTTCCACTCATCGAACAGAGCGGCAAGCTCGGCGCGATCCCGGTACTTGAAAGTGAACTCGACCTTCTCGGGCGCGCTGCCGACGATCGGGATCAGCACGGGCGCATTGAACGTAGCCTTTTGCGCAATACGGATCTTAGCCATGGGTTACACCGCCGCCGTCAGGTAGCGGGTCGGCTCGGCCTGCAACGCCAAGCTGACGGTACGGGTCAGCAGGTTGTTGCGGGACACCGCTGGCTGTTTGGAGAACGACGTGTAAGTGCCGTACAGCAGGGTGTCGTTACCGGGCAGGTTCAGGCGCGCCGCTTCGATCTGCTTGCCGGCGTCCGCCTTCAGCAGCACCCCGTTGAACGCCTGGGCCGGATCGTCGGCGATGGTGAGCACCATACTTGCTGCGGATTTGTCGGTGGGGATCTGCTTGCCCTGGTCATCCTCGAGGAACACCACATCCAGGTAGTTCTGTTCGCCACCGGAGAAGGCCACGTCGGAGATTTGCGGGATCTGCACCCAGGTCAGCACCTTGCGCATCGTGCCTGCGCCACCAGCAACCGGATAGACCTGCGTGTCGGTAGTGTCGATGCCTTCTAGAGTAATCGCCGTGGCCGTGGCTGCCTTCACGCGCACCACCTTGCTATCCAGCTTGCTCCAGCCAGACGTCAACAGAACAATATCGCCGGCAGCGATGGTGCCACCTACAACGGTGGCCACCGCCTCGGCAGCGTTGCTGATGGCAGTGAACGCCAGTGCGGTCGCGTAGGTTGCGGCGTGCTGGAAGGTGCCGCCGTTCGGGAGTTTGTAGCCCATGGGGTATTTCCTCTTTGCAGATGTGAAAAAACCCGCTCAATGGCGGGTCTTTGGGTTTGCCCAATGGGCGGGATCAGTTGGTGTCGGCTCGGTACAGGAACGAGACTGGAACGGTATAAGTTGAATCGCCTGTGATGCCGGGCCCAGGGTCAACTGGCGACATGGTCACCACGGTGACCGCGCCCTTCGTGTCCCTGGCATATAGCGGGAACAGATCTGTCAGTTCTGCTGCGATTGGATTCGTCTTGGCCTTGCCGGTACCGGACGGTGCGATGATGCTCACCTGGAATACTCCGGTGAACAGCCGGTGATCCCCGCCGAGCGTGTTGCTCGCGGTATCGCCCGGAATTGCGAAAGCACGCAGATACGTCTCGCCTGCCGCCGGCGTGTAGGCCGTGTTCTCGAACACGATCTTCAGCTTCTCCGACCTGGCAGCGTTCCAGGCGATGAGCTTGGCCTCGTAGATCGAGGCGATGATTGCGTGACTCATACCTGGTTGTTCCTGATGGCCTCCAGCACGATCTGCTGAAAGCGAGCCACGGTTACCCTGACCATACCGCCGGGGGCCTGGGTGGATTGGCCGAACTCCAGCGGGATCGCATAGGGCAAGTTGTTGATGATGTAGGCCGTCTGGCCGGCGGTGAAATCGCTCATAGCGGCGACCAGCGCAGCGGTGGTTTCAGCACCACTTGGGTCTACCTCGTCGAAAGTGACGCTCTCGACCACGCCGAGCGATATGTGCCAGTTCGCACGGAACCGGCCGCCGACGTAGTCCTTTCCTGCCACCAGGCCGTTCACGTTGAAGTTCTGGTCGCGCTCGGTCTTTGTCAGGGGTTTGGCGTACTTCACACCCTTTCGCAATTTGCCGGCTTTGGTGAAGTTCGACTCGTTGAGGTTGATGATCGTATTGCGGACCGCGACCTTGAAGTCATAGTCGTCGGCCGCCCGGGTGTTCGCCTCACGATGAGCAACGTTTGCGGCCCAGATCTCCGGGTTACCCACGGGAGACATTCGAATCAGGCTGCTGCCGACCTCGATGATGATTTCGCGCATACTAGCGTCGATGGCCTCGCTGGTCTGGGCGGCGAACTCGGCGAGGCTCAGTGCGAAACTGCCGGATTGACCGGCGCCTGCCCGACTCATGACCGAACCTGCAGTTCATACAGAATCGGCGTGCCGGCGGGGTTGACCTCTTTCAGCGGAGGAACGATTGACCAGGTACGCCCCTGAGCGACCACTTTGTCGAGCAGCCCCGGCGCCCAGGCCAACCCCTGCGCGGCGATCTTGAGCTTCTTGTCGCCCTGTTTGATCAGGCTGTTGTTCTGGAATTCTTGGCCGGTGAAGTCGAGCAGAATGCCCTGGGCGATCTGTTCGACAGTTGCCCCCGGAGCTTCCCCGCCCGTCTCCGGGTCGTACTCGCCCGGCTCCGTCTTGATGATGGTCACGGGCTGGCCGAACTCTGTGATCATCTCCAGAGCCATCACGGCCATTTCGTCGTAGAAGGCCATGGTGGTCTCCGCTGTGTCTATGCGCGTACTGCGAACAGCCCACGCTTTTGAAGGTAGTCGGCAAACTGCGTTGCGCTCGGACGATCAGGCGCCGCTGGCAGCAGCCGGTTACTAGTAGACGGAATAGCCGCATACTGTCGCGTCACCGCCCCCTCAACACGATCCAGCAGCACAGCTCCTTTGCGCTTCTCCACCGGGTCGATATCGTCCTGATGAATCTCAGCGGCCAGGGCCATCTGCCCGTACTGGATGCGCGCCGGCAGGTAATTGTTCGGCTTGATCTCCTGATCCAGCAGCACTTCCCGGCGCGGCCAGGACAAGGCCTGCTCGCTGCTCATCTTGCGGCCTTTCCAGGTCTTGCCATCCATCGCCAAGGCGGCCCGGCGCAGCAATGCTTCCTGCTCGGGAACGCCTGCGGGGATGACTGTGCCGAATTTCGCGGCATACAGGGCCAAGTCCTCAGCGCTCGCGTAGCTTTCGGCGTCAGGCTTGCCGGTGCCGTCCTCGATGATGAGTGTCATGCGTCAACTCGCTGGAATGGTTTGAAGATTGGCCACCGGGTCACCGGCAGCCAGCATTATCAAGCCTTGGGCAGATCAGCGACGAGCTTTTCCAAGGATTCTTTCGATGCGTTGGCCCGGTATGGCACCTTCGCTTCGTCGAGCCTGGCTTTCAGTTCGGCGACTTCCTTCGCGTCGGCATCTTCCCGATCCGCTTTGCCGACCTGCTGGAGAAGGTCATCTACCTGCAGTTGCAGAGCTTTCACCTTCTCGACTTCACCGTCACGCTCGCGAATGAGGCTTTCCGCGCCGGCGCTTACCGCTTCGAACACCTGAAACAGGCGATCAGCGATCGGGCCAAGATCACCTTCGGGGCGCACCAGCGCTTGATCAGCGAATGACTCGACGATCAGGCCGACAGATTCGAGTTCGGCACGGAAGGCGTCGATGTTGATGCTGGAGTTTCCGCCATCGATCAGCAGTACCGTCGGCACTTCCTTGACCGTCACGTCGGGCACATCGTCGGCAGCATCTTCGCGGCTTTCGGTAACGCTTGCGTCGACGATGCGCAGGCCATTCGCCTTGGCCAGCGCCTTCACGTCTTCCTGGTACTGGTGGAATGGACCAGGCAGATACCAGATGTTCTTGTTGCTCATGATCGTGTCCTCGCCGAGCCGGGCACTGGGCCCGACTCAGCTGTCAGGGTTACTTGGAGGCGTCACCGATCAGAGCCACACCGGCGGTGTGCTTGATGCTGGTAGCGGTCTTGTCCCAGTTCGTCCCAGTGGCCAACTCGGCGTCGGTAGGCGACTTGCCGCCGGTGGTGGTGTCCCAGGTGTAGCCCTTCAGACCCAGGCCGAAGGTGTAGTCGGTCTGGAGCGTGGTTTCGATACGCTCCTTGCCGTTGGTGGTCTGGACATTGCTGATGATGTCGCGGCCGTCGTGGACCAGCGCAGCGCCTTGCACCAAGGACAGGATGATTTCCTTGTTCGGGGTGCCGGCCTGCATCAGCGCCGGAGCATCCGTCACAACGGAGATCTTGCCGAGGATGTCCACCACCCGGACGTTGCCCGCCTGAAACAATTGCTGCTGGTTCGCCAGGTTCTGCCCGACCAACTTGTGGTAGCTGGTGCCCTGCATGACCTGGGTGACCAGGTTCTGGCTGGCGTCGCCAAACTTCGCGTGAGCGTTGTTCAAGCCGGCGTAGGTGATGCCGGCGGTAGCCGACACATCGTTGACCGCGGCGGCCTGGGCGGTGATTGCAGCAACCAGGGCAGCGATCGCGGTGTTCAGCTGGTCCTTCAGCAGGATTTCAGCGAACGCACGGCTGGCGACCTCGATGCCTTGCGCGGTTGGACGCTCCAGCCAGGTCATCTGCGACGGCTCGTAGCGGATCGGACCGAAGCCGCCGGCCACCTTCACCGAAGTGTTCTTCAGCTCGGTCAGATCGGTTGCAGCGACAGTAGCGTTTGCGCTGTAGCGATCCACACGGCGCTGGGCAGCCGCCAGGGTCTGGAAGAACGACTCTTGGAGGAAGTCGCCAGTGAAACCGTCCGGAGACAGCACGATTGCACCACGGCTGGCGGCGTTGAAAGCGGCGAGATACTGATCCAGCGTCTCGAGAGTCGCCGGCATGATGTATTCGTTGAAAACCTGCATTTGCGACAGGGACATGAGTTATTTCCTTACGATTGTGGGAGATCCGGGAACCGGCTCGCGATTGCGGCCTGCCGTTCCTCTTTGGTGCCGCCGATTTTTCCTTTTGCGGCCCCGCCGCCACCTCCAGCACCCGCAGCCCCGCCGCCAGATGCTTTGCTACCCGCGATCAACGGCGCGAAGGCCGTGTCGTTTGCGAATTCTGCTTTCAGCTCTTCCAGCGTTGCTGCGGAGAGCTTGCCCTGCTGGTCGAGGACGACCACAACAGGCTTCCCGTCGCGCTGCTCGACGCTCAAACGGCGTTCGATATGCGGCAACAGGGCTTTGGCGCTGCCTGGGATTGCCAGGGCAGACGCGATGTCAGTAGCGGTACGGCCGACGGTCAGATCCCGGATCTGAGTGCTCAGCGTTCCACGCTCCTGTTCCAGCATGCCGTTGAGCTCAGCTTCGCGGCGGTTGTACTTTTCGGACCAGGATTTTTCGAGTTCTTCGACGTTGCCGGACTTGCGAGCGGCCTCTTCACGCTCCAGTCGGGCCTGCTCTTCCGCATCCTTGCGAGCCTTCTCGGCGGCTTTCTTCTCGCCGAGCAGCTCTTCCACCTTCGACTTCAGGCCGGATACATCTTCTGGTTGCGGCAGGCCTTCAATACCGAGGACAAACTTGCCTTCCTTCTCGGTGTAGAGCGATTTAACGGAGTCATCGAGACCGTCAAGAGTGTCCAGCTGATATTTCAAACCCATTTGCTTGTCTCCCAGAGACGATTTGCAGGCCCTGCCCGCAGACATGAAAAAGCCGGCTCATGGCCGGCCTGGTGATTCGGTGTTCGGTTACTTGGCTTCGTGCAGTTGCTGTTTGAGCGCGTAGCCCATCAGCGGCCATACTTTCTGCTCGGCGTTCTGGCGGGCGATCTTGCGGCCAACCTCCGCGTCGAAGTTCTCAGGGCTGGCGCATGCGCTCTCGCCGGTGACGGTGAAGCCGTTGCGCAACACCAGGACGCAGAAGGTCAGCAGATCCAGCGACTTGTCGGTGTATTGCGCCAAATGGGGGTCGCTGCCATGCACGCCGTCTTGAGCAGTGAAGTAGTGGCACCCCTTGATATTGGCTTGCAGGTCTGCCGGAGTGATGCGCGGCGCAGTCAGGCCCTTGGCTTGAATCTCTTGCTCGATTGCTTTGTCGTTCATGTGGATCTCCAGGTTATTTGATGCCCGCCCGCTCGAACGCCAGAGGCTCAAGAGCCTTCATCTGCACAAGGGTCAGAGGTGAAAAGTTTCGATCAAGCTGAAGCTCGGAGAATCGTTCGATGCTCAGGCCGCCTTCGCGGAATAGCTTGGCGCGGACCGGGCCGATGGCCTTGTCCTGGAACGCTGCCGGCTGCTGCTTGAGCCAGTCGTAGTAGGTGAGGTCTGCCCTCACCTGCTGCGCACCGCCGTCGCCGATGGATGCCCGCGTGGCGTCCTTGGCGAAAAAGGCGCTGAAGCGCGTCACCGCCACCACCGTAGAGCGGCAGTTGATGTGGATCGGCGGCCTTGGTCCCTCAGTCAGCTTGAACCGGCGCTTATCAAGCGTTCGGCATTGGCTGGTTGTCTTCGAATCCAGGGTGCTGACCCACTCCACCGACTGCACGACGTCGCTGTTTTCCTTCAGCGTCTCCATGCGCGCCTGTGTGGCGACGTGCTGCACCGCCGTCCGCACGATGGCACCGGCGTTGCGGTTGGTCGTGGCCAGGATGCCGTCGTTGTACTGGAGCGCCTTGGTGCCGCGAATGTTCTTGATGATCTGGAAGTTCGTCTGGCCTTCGAAGAAGCCTTGCCTGATCGCGCCTGTGAGGCGTTGCCGCTCGGTAGCGGTGAACCCATCAATGAACGACTTGAGTAGCTTCCCGCCGTCGGCACCGCGCACGCTGAGCGGGTTCGTGAGGATTGCCGCCCTGATGGCAGCAGCACCTGGCACCGCCGCATCAAAGGTGATGCCCACCGGCGCCGCCCGGGTCAAGCTGGTCGCTTCGAACTCGGCCTCGTAGTTGGCGATATCCACCAGGTCGAGGTTCAGCTTCTCGCTGTACCGGTCGAAGATGCCCAGCAGCAGGCTATCAACCTCGCTCAGCAGCCGCTCCAGGCGGGCGACGGTGTAGTCCGTCAGGTCCGTCCGCGTCAGCCGCTCACGAATCGAGCGGTCGATCTCCTTGAGGAACGGCGCGAACTTCGCCACCTCTCCAGACTTCAACTGCTCCAGGAACACCGCATGCCGGATGGTGGCGTCAAGGATTGCTTGGTTTGCCGCCATTCGGAATTACCTCGGTGTCGTCCAGGGCTGGCCCAGTGCTTTGTGCCTCCAGCTCATCCCGGATTTCGTCGTCTGTTTTCTCAGGGTTGATGACGCCTCGATCGCGCAGGTACTGCCAGAAGTCGCCTTCCGGTAGCTTGCCGCCCTGCACCGCATTGAACAGCGCTGCAAGGATCGTCGCGTCCAGAGTGATCTGGCTGAAGTCTTGGTTGAGCTTGTAGACCACCTCTCCGGGCGCGTTCACGAACTCAGCCATCCAGACCAGGCACTGGCTGTACGCCTCGCTGACGTTGCTCACCACCAGGGAGAGAACACTGTGTTCGGCGGCGCTGTCGTTGTCGGCCTGGGTTGCGGTCTTCACTGCGCTACCACGCTCGATCAGGCGGGCGCCGAGGGAAACCATGTCCTGCTTCTTGGCGTCCATGGCCTCTTTCACGAGCGTGTTCGGCTCGGGCTGAGCAAACCCGCACGATCCATTGGCGGGAAGCGTCAACGGTGCCCTGGAGCCGACGTAAATGCCGTTGGCTTCAAGGTGATCGCGCCAGGCTTCGTCCAGTCCGGAGATCCAGAACTGCGGCTGACCAGAGAACCAGACAGAGTCCTCATAGTCCGCACTGTTGCAGTAGTGACCGATGTTCAGCACCGCCATGTCATACAGCGGCGCGTCGTCGATGCTGGTGTCGTTGTTTTCGCTACCAAGGAAGTGGAACGGGATGATCCGCCAAGGCTGGCCCGCGCCATTCAGGGGGGTGAATGGCGGGATAATCATAGCCGTCTGGCTTGTTCCCTCTTCCCACACCTCCTGGGTGTAAACGCCGGTCTCGTCCAGGCGCAGCACTCGGTATCGCGTCACCTTTTCGCTGCCGAAGCCATCATCGGTGTCGACATCTACAGATTCTTGCAGAACAACCAAGCTCAGCAAGTGCTGACCACCGACCTTGCGGGTTTTCCAGTTCCTGATCGACTCGGCCGGGTAACTCGCAACGCTTGCGCGAGCGCGACCCGCCTGTTCGTCCGCCTTGCTCACTGTACCGGTCTGCACCGCGGCGTAGTCCACCAGCAAGCCGTGCCGACCAACCTCGAGCAGATGCCCGATGACCGACTGAGACTGCTGATAAACGCTCACGCCCTGCCCGTCGATGTCCGTGGCGACGTAATCCAGTGCGCCGGGGACCGTCAGCGTTGGCCAGGTGCGGAACACGGCCCCCACCAGACTGTGCTTCGTGCGCCCGGTAGCGTTGTAGTACACGGCCCGCTGCTTGTACGACTTGTACCGTTCAAGGTTCTCAGGGCTGGTGTCGTGCTTGTTGGGCCTGGGCAAGTAAACATCGCCGCGCCCCTTGACCGTCTCGGAGCCCTTGCACACGTCGCGCACCAGCCGCCAACGGGACTGTGCCGCGTCGTACTCCGGGCGGGTGTATGTGACGTCTGCCATTAGCGTGCGAATCCCATTTTGATTGATTTGACCGGCTTCTTTGCGCTCTTGGCGACAGCGAAGTACCGGAATGCATCGGAGC